>NZ_JBVVOS010000012.1:0-221785 GCF_055807515.1 Bradyrhizobium sp. Kon69
CTCAAGAATGAGCCGGGATGGGCGACACATACGCCAAAACCGAATTTCGGTAAAGTGGAATATTTTTGCGGCGGCGGATTGACAGGAGGGCGACACAGATGCGGTCCCGTAGCCCGGATGAGCGAAGCGATATCCGGGGTTTTTGCTAGCTAGCCGCACTCGCGGTCCCGGATGTCGCTTCGCTCATCCGGGCTACAGGCTGCGAGAGGCCCTCGCGCCATGCTCACCCCGTCGGGGTGCCCTGCTTCCACTGGCCGCCGGCGATCTTCGCGGCGGCGATCACGGCTTGGGTCCGGCTTTCGACGCCAAGCTTTTGCAGGATGGCCGAGACATGCGCCTTGATGGTGGCCTCGGAGACGCCGAGCTCATAGGCGATCTGCTTGTTGAGCAATCCCTCCGACAGCATCATCAGGACCCTGACCTGCTGCGGCGTCAGCGTCACCAGGCGGTCGCGCAGGCGCGTCATGTCGGGATCGGCGACCGCCGACAGATCGGTATCGGCCGGAACCCAGACGTCGCCCTCCATCACCTTGAGGATGGCGTCGCGCAAGGTCTCGACGCCGAAGCGCTTCGGGATGAAACCGGAGGCGCCGAAGTCGAGCGAGCGGCGGATCGTGGCGCTGTCGTCGGACGCCGAGACGATCACCACCGGAATGGCCGGATATTGCGCGCGCAGATAGATCAGGCCTGAAAAGCCGGAGATCCCGGGCATCGAGAGGTCGAGCAGGATCAGGTCGACGTCGGAGGTCTGTTCCAAAAGCTTGGTCAAATCCTCGAACGATCCAGCCTCGTCGATCTTGGCCGAGCTCAGGACGCCCGCCACCGCCTGCCGCAGCGCGGCGCGGAACAATGGATGGTCATCGGCAATGACGAGATGGGTCGAGGGAGCGTTCATCGTTCTCTTGCTGGCAGTCGCACCGGGCCAGTAAGCCTGCGCGGGGCCTCGGTCAATTGTTTCCCGACCAGCCGTGGCATGCAAGCGGACATTATCCCTTTGCGGCAACGGGGTTAATCCATAGGCAGGCACTATGTTGCCGAATGTACCGCCCGCGACGTCAGGTGCGCGTCAGTGCGAAAGGCCGAAAGTCGTATTGGGGCGGGTTTCACGCCAATGTTACCTTGGGGGCAAGGCTTGGGTTGATCCGGCATGACCGAGCATCCAAGGCGCGAGGAAACGATTTTTCGGGGAGCGACTCAACATGTCGACAATGGCTGTGTCTCAAGCAGGCGCGGGAGGGATGACGAAGGACGAACGGTTCGTCATTCTCGCCTCCTCGCTCGGTACCGTCTTCGAGTGGTACGACTTCTATCTCTACGGTTCGCTGGCCGGCATCATCGGCGCGCAGTTCTTCTCGGCCTATCCTCCGGCAACCCGCGACATCTTCGCGCTGCTGGCCTTCGCGGCGGGCTTCCTGGTGCGCCCGTTCGGCGCGATCGTGTTCGGCCGTGTCGGCGACATCGTCGGCCGCAAATACACCTTCCTCGTCACCATCCTGATCATGGGTCTGTCGACCTTCATCGTCGGCCTGCTGCCCAACGCTGCGACCATCGGCATCGCGGCCCCGATCATCCTGATCGCGCTGCGTCTCGCCCAGGGCCTGGCGCTCGGCGGTGAGTATGGCGGTGCGGCCACCTACGTCGCGGAGCATGCTCCGAACGGCAAGCGCGGCTACTACACCTCCTTCATCCAGACCACGGCGACGCTCGGCCTGTTCCTGTCGCTGCTGGTGATCCTGTTCACGCGCTCCGCGCTCGGCGAACCCGAGTTCGCGGCATGGGGCTGGCGCATTCCGTTCCTGGTCTCGGTGCTGCTGCTCGGCGTTTCGGTCTGGATCCGGCTTCGCCTCAACGAATCCCCGATCTTCCAGAAGATGAAGGACGAGGGGAAGAGCTCGAAGGCCCCGCTGACGGAAGCCTTCGGCAACTGGCAGAACGGCAAGCTCGTGCTGCTGGCGCTGCTTGGCGGCGTGATGGGCCAGGGCGTGGTCTGGTACACCGGCCAGTTCTACGCGCTGTTCTTCCTGCAATCGATCCTCAAGGTCGACGGCTACACTGCCAACCTGCTGATCGCCTGGTCGCTCCTGCTCGGGACCGGCTTCTTCATCGTGTTCGGCATGCTCTCCGACAGGATCGGCCGCAAGCCGATCATCCTCGGCGGCTGCCTGATCGCGGCGCTGACCTTCTTCCCGATCTTCAAGATGATCACCACCAACGCCAACCCGGCGCTGGAAAAAGCGATCGAGACGGTCAAGGTCGACGTGGTGGCGGATCCCGTAGGTTGCGGCGACCTGTTCAACCCGGTCGGCACCCGCGTCTTCACCTCGCCTTGCGACACCGCACGTGCCTATCTGTCGCAGTCGTCGGTCAAGTACTCGACCACGCCGGGTGCGGCAGGCTCCGGCGTGAAGGTGATGGTCAACGGCAAGGAAGTTGCCTACGCCAACGCCAAGGACGGCAACCCGGCAGTCCTCGCCGCCGTGCAGGGAGCCGGCTATCCGAAGCCCGGCGATGCGGGCATCGTGAAGATGGCGCATCCGTTCGACATCTTCCGTCCGCAGGTGGCCGCGGTCGTCGGGCTGCTGTTCGTCCTGGTGCTCTTCGTCACCATGGTGTACGGCCCGATCGCCGCGATGCTGGTCGAACTGTTCCCGACCCGCATCCGCTACACCTCGATGTCGCTGCCCTACCACATCGGTAACGGCTGGTTCGGCGGCCTGCTGCCGGCGACCGCCTTCGCCATCGTGGCCTCGACGGGCGATATCTATGCGGGCCTCTGGTATCCGGTCATCTTCGCGTCGATTACCGTCGTGATCGGCTTGTTCTTCCTGCCGGAGACCAAGGACGTCGATATCAAGTCGACCTGATCGACGGCAGATCGAGATCAACACCAACCGGCCGCGGTCTCCGCGGCCGGTTTTGTTTTGGCCCTACTGATTGCTGCCGATGAATTGCAGCACGATTTCGCGCCGATGCGGGCGGGTGCGATGCTCGATCAGATAGATCGCCTGCCAGGTGCCCAGCGCAAGCGCGCCACCCAGGACCGGTATCTGCAACGAGGTCCCTGTCAGCATGGTTTTGATGTGCGCCGGCATATCGTCCGGCCCTTCGGTGTCGTGAGTCCAGCCTGCATCTTCATCGTCCGGCGCGAGCCGCGCCAGCACCGTCGTGAGATCGACGAGCACGGAAGGATCGGCATTCTCCTGGATGGTCAGCGATGCAGAGGTGTGGCGGATAAACAGCGTCAGCGCGCCGTCCCGCGCATGAACGTCGGCGATGAACTTCGCAGCTTCGGTCGTGAGGTCGATGAAGCCGCAGCCTGAGGTCTGCACGCTGAGCAGCGACGACGCGACGGTGGTGGCCTGCCCTGACGACGGCGCCGAGCGCGAGATGGATTTGGCTGATGTCATCATCATCACTCTCAATTCGGAAAGCTGCCGTAGGGTGGGCAAAGCGAAGCGTGCCCACCGACTCACTCAACGGAGACGCAAATGGTGGGCACGGCGCGTCGCGCCTTTGCCCACCCTACGGCAACTCGCCACGCGCTAGATTTTCCCCGACACGTCCTTCTGCACGCGATTGGCCATGTCGATCAGCCGGCGCCAAGCCCTTTCCAGGAACGACATCACGCGATCGACGTCCTGGTCGCTCGGCAGCGGGATCTCGATCCTGCGCTCGCCCTCGGCGGCCTTTGGGTCTCGTGCTTGCGGCTCCGCCTTCTTGAGCGGATCGGTTTTCGGCAGCGCCTCATCGATCTTGCCCGACACGGTCGGCCCCGCCGCAAGCCGTCCCTTCAGCGTCTCGACTTCGGCCTGGAGCCTGCCGATCTCGGCATCGAGCGCGGCACGTTCATCGGGCACCGCGTAGCAGGCCCAGCCGGCGCCGCTCTTGGTGCAGGTCGACACGGTGCCGGTGCGGCTGTCGAGCCGCAGCACGCCCTCGGGGATGGGGGTCATGCTGTAGCGGCCGTTTTCGCTGTCGGGCGCGGATTGCGCGGCGAGGCCGCCGGCGCTGACCGCCATCACCGCCGCGAATGCCGCCGCCGCGAGCCATGATGCTGTAGATGAATTCGCTGGTCTCATCGCGTTCTCCGCCACGACGGGCCGGTAGCACGTCCAAAGATGGCGCTCATCAAGGTGGCACTCATCAAGGTGGCACTTCTTGCAAATTCTACACCCCGGCGAGGCGATCCGCCGCTCAAAACGCGCCTCTGACATGAACGATCACGGCGCCCCCTTTGATCCCAGCAGCCGGGCGAAATGGCGACTGCGTCCACCGATCCAGCGGAGACCTGCTGCGGTGCGGCGTCACGCTGTGTGCAGCGCTGCCGCTCGCGCCGATATTGTCAAACAAATCAAATACATAAATGGAATGGACACAATCGTGACTTGGCTTGACTTGATTATGGGCCATCAGTATGGTCCGCGCGGCTTTTGAGGGTGGCGGGCGTAATTTCCATTCAGCCGCGGCGTTTCGGGTCTTCGTTGCATGACACAGGGCACGGGACACGGCGAGAATGGAGATCGCGATAGATCGCCCGAGGAAGCTGCGCTTTCCGATCGGCTCGGAAATCTTGATCAGCGGTTGTCCGAATTTCGCGGCCGCCACGTCAAGACCGAGCAACCCGCAGGTGACGGTGAGGACAGAGCGGCCAGAGCCTCGGCGATGGCGCTTGGTTTCCGGTTATCCTCCGAGTTGGTCGCCGGGGTCGTTGTCGGAGCGGGGATTGGCTGGGGGTTCGACCGCTTGCTGTCGACGTCGCCTTTCGGATTTATCGTGTTCCTGCTGCTGGGCTTCGTCGCCGGCGTGGTGAATGTGGTGAGAACGGCAGGCGCGGGTCAAAACAGGCGCGGTGGTTCTTAAGCGATCCACACCAGGAGAGGAATGATCGTGCCGGCTCGCGCCGGTACGGGCCGGGCCCGACCGGCAGACCGAGACCCGCCGGCATCGCCCGGCAGACCAAGAGATGCCGCGCTGATGAAAATCGATCCGATCCACCAGTTCAACATCGAGCCTCTCTTCACCCTGGGCCATATCGGCAACCACACGATCGCCTTCACCAATTCGTCGCTCTACATGCTGGTGGCGGTCGCGATCATCTCGATCCTGATGCTCGCCAGCGGCACGCAGCTGGTTCCCGGGCGCCTCCAGTCGGTCGCCGAAATCTCCTACGAATTCGTGGCCTCGACCATCCGCTCGACGGCCGGCGCGGAAGGCATGAAGTTCTTCCCGCTTATCTTCTCGCTGTTCATGTTCATCTGCGTTTCGAACCTGGTCGGCATCATCCCCTACACCTTCACGATCTCGAGCCATCTGATCGTCACCGCAGCTCTCGCGCTGCTGGTCTTCTTCACGGTCCTGATCTACGGCATTGCCAAGAACGGCCTGAAATTCTTCTCGATCTTCGTGCCGCACGGCGTCCCCGGCTACATCCTGCCACTGGTGATGTTCATCGAGATCCTGTCGTTCTTCCTGCGGCCGGTCTCCCACAGCGTCCGTCTGTTCGCCAACATGCTGGCCGGCCACATCGCGCTGAAGGTGTTCGCGGGCTTCGTCGCCATGCTCGGCTTCTCGCTCGGCGCCCTTGGCTGGGTCGGCGGCGTGCTGCCGCTGGCGCTCACGGTCGCGCTGTACGCTCTCGAAATTCTGGTCGCTTTCCTGCAAGCCTATGTGTTTGCGATCCTGACCTGCATCTACCTCAACGACGCCATTCATCCGGGACACTGAGCGGTCCGGGGAATTTCCACCCAAAACCCAATCTTTCTTCCAAGGAGTCTAAAATGGATCCGGCAGCAGCAAAACTTATCGGCGCGGGCATCGCATGCATCGGCATGGGCGGCGCGGGCGTCGGCGTCGGCGTGATCTTCGGCAACTACCTCGCCGCAGCCGTTCGCAACCCCTCGGCCGCTCAGGGGCAGTTCGGCAATCTGATCTTCGGCTTCGCCGTGACCGAAGCGCTCGGCATTTTCTCGCTGCTGATCGCGCTGCTGCTGCTGTTCGTTCCGCTCTGAGGACGATTTTTCGCGCCGCTTCGACCGAAGCGACGCGCATGGCTGCAACAGGAGTAATCCATGGCTGAAAGTCATGGCGGGGCGAAAAGTCCGGCGGCGGGCGCCCACACCGGGGCCGAAGGCGGTCACGGTGGCGGTTTTCCGCCGTTCGAGAGCGGCACCTATGCTTCGCAGCTGGTGTCGCTCGCGATCTTCTTCGTCGCGCTTTACGTGATCGTGTCCAAGCTCGCTCTGCCGCGCGTCGGCGGTGCGATCGAGGCGCGTCAGAACAAGATCGAGGGCGACCTCGCCGAAGCGCAGAAGCTGAAGGACCAGTCCGAAGCGGCGCTGAAGGCCTATGAAAGCGAGCTTGCTTCGGCGCGCTCGCGCGCGCAGGCCATCGGCAACGAATCCCGCGACAAGGCGAATGCGCAGGCGGACGCCGAGCGCAAGGCGCTGGAAGAGCAACTGGCGGCCAAGCTCGCCGAGGCGGAGAAGACCATCGCCTCGACCCGTGCGACCGCCATGAGCAACGTCCGCGGCATCGCGGCCGATGCGGCAGGCACCATCGTGCAGCAGCTCACCGGCGTGGTTCCGGACGCCGCGTTGGTGAATGCCGCCGTTGATGCGTCCTTGAAGGGTTAATCGATATGTTCTTCGATCCTGAAACCTGGGTCGCCATCGCCTTCGTGATCCTCATGGTCGTGTTCGGCTATCTCGGGGTCTTCAAGAAGGCCATGACTGCGCTCGACCATCGCGCCGATCGCATCAAGGCCGAGCTCGACGACGCGACGCGCCTCAAGCAGGAAGCCGCCAAGGTGCTCGCCGACTACAAGGCGCGTACCGCCTCGGCCGAACGCGAGGCCGCCGACATCATCGCGAACGCGAAGAGCGAAGCCGAGCGCATCGCAATCGAGGCCAAGGCCAAGGTGGAAGATTTCGTCGCTCGCCGCACCAAGACGGCGGAGGGCAAGATCGCGCTCGCCGAGGCCCAGGCGGTGGCCGATGTTCGCGCCGCAGCCGCGGAGGCCGCCGTCCAGGCCGCCTCCACGATCCTGTCGCAGTCGGTCAGGGGCCAGGTCGCCGACGATCTGCTCGCCAAGGGCATCACCGAAGTCAGGCAGAAGCTGAACTGAGGGCCTCGCCTTCACCAATCAAGAAAGCCGGCGCGATGAGCGCCGGCTTTTTTGTTTCATAGTTTGCGTTCTCGTCGTCATGGCCGGGCTTGTCCCGGCCATGACGGCCACTTGCAAAATCATTCGCTACTTCTTCTTCGCCCGCGCCTTGGGCTCGGGCGACAGCGCCTGCGGATCGAAGCCGACATAGAAGATGTAGCTATCGGCGTCCTTGGCCGAAGGCATCGGATAGACCAGATCCTCGGCCACGAAGGTGAAGGGGACGCTGCCGCCCTCCGACATTCCGACCGTGGTCCGGTAGGCCTTGGAAGCGATCACCTTCTCGCCGACGCCGCCCTGCACAACGGCGACGCGCAGCGGCACCTCGACGGTCGCAGGCGCGCCGGCGGGACCGGCAATGACGCGGCCCTGGATGCCGATCCGGGCCGTGATATCGCCGCCATTGCGGGCGCACTCGCGGGCCATCTTGGTGATGGTGGCCTGGAAGCGGATCTCGTTGCCGACGGCCGGCTTGCCGGTGGCACCGACCGCGTAGGTGGAGGCTCCGGCACGCACCGTGACCTGCGGGCAGTCAAGATCATCATCAGCCGCCGGCTGGCCGGGCGCAGGCGCCGGCTTGGGTTGGGCCGGCTCGTCCGACTTGCCGCCGAACAGGCCCTTGAATCGATCGGTCAGCGACTGCGCCGCAACCGGCGAGACGGAGACGAGCGCAACCGACAACGCCAGCGCGACCGCTGCCCCCCGCCGCAACGCATTCCGCGATGACCGAAGCTCCTGCACCCTCAACGCCCCATACTCCATGGCAACATCCCGGCCGATCACCGGCCAGCTTGCGCCGTTATATCGTCAAAACCGGCGAACCCAAGGCAAGCATGATAAGGCAGCAAACAAGGAGACTTTGGCCGCATCAATGAACGGGCTCAGCCGCGAAAATCCTCGTGCAGCAGGCCAAACAGCAAATGGTCCTGCCAGATCCCGTTGATGCAGAGATAGCGGCGCGCCAGCCCCTCGCGGGAGAAACCGCATTTCTCCAGCACCCGGATCGACGGCGCATTGGTCGGGATGCAGGCGGCCTCGACCCGGTGCAGATTGAGCTCACCGAACAGCGTCGGCAGCAGCACCCGCAGCGCGGCCGTCATGTAGCCGCGCTGGGCATGGGGCTTGCCGACCCAATAGCCGATGGTGCCGGCCTGGACGATGCCGCGGCGAACATTGGCGAGCGTGATGCCGCCGACCATGGCGCCGTCGAGCTCCCGGAAGATCAGAAAGGGATAGGACCGGTCTGCGACGATGTCCTCGGAATAGCGGCGCAGGCGACGGCGAAAACCTGAGCGCGTGAGATCGTCCGACGGCCAGATCGGCTCCCAGGGCGTCAGGTAATCGCGGCTGGACTCGCGCAGATGGGCCCACTGCAGGAAGTCCGACATCTGCGGCGCGCGTAGCAACAGGCCGTTGCCGCGCGGCGCGAGAGCGGCGGGTCCACTGGATGGCAGGCGAAAGAGGGCCATGGTGATGCTTCCCGGGGCGGATCAACCCGTGCGCGGCTCCTAATGCAGCCGCGCCTTGGCGCGTGCCCGGGTCAATCCTTCCGCAAAAGACACCGCCGTGTCCAGACCCCTGCCGCTGCCCAATGCGACAACCGCAGGGCGGCTGCGCGAAAGCAGCGCACGCGCCGCGTCCCGGGTGGATTCGACGCTGACGGCGTCGATCCGGGCCACCAGCTCCTCGGCGGTCTGGGGCCGGCCATAGGCCAGCACATGCCGGGCGAGCTGCTCGGCACGGGAGGAGCAGCTCTCCAGCGCCATCAGCAGCCCCGCCTTCATCTGCGCCTTCGCCCGCGCGATCTCGACCTCGGTCAAGGTCTCGACCGAATCATTCATGATATCGACCACGACTTCCATCATCTCGGGCGCATCGGCCGGATCAGTGCCGGTGTAGAGGCCGAAGAAGCCGGTGTCGGTATAGGGGGCGTGGAACGAGTAGATCGAGTAACAGAGGCCGCGCTTCTCACGCACCTCCTGGAACAGCCGCGACGACATCCCGCCGCCGAGGATGTTGGTGAAGACCTGGAGCGAGAACAGCGACAGATCGGTCTGCGGAACGCCCTCCAGCGCCAGCGTCAGATGCGCCTGCTCGAGCTCGCGATGCACCACCTTGGTGCCGCCCTTGCCGAACTGCGCGGGTTGCGGCTTGGGACCCGCCGTTCCCTCAAAACTGGCAAAGCGCTGCTCGACCTCGGCGACCACTTGCTTGTGATCGACCGCCCCGGCTGCCGCCACCACCATGTCCGGCCCGCGATAATGCGTGGACAGATAGTCGCGCAGCGAGTCGCGGCTGAAGGCACGCAAGGTCTTGGCAGTGCCGAGCAGCGAGCGGCCCATCGGCTGGTCGGGATAGCAGAGCTCGTTGAGGTGCTCGAACACGACGTCGTCAGGCGTGTCCTGCGCCGCGCCGATCTCCTGCACGATGACGTTCTTCTCGCGCTCGAGCTCGTCGGGCTCGAAGGCGGGATTGGCCAGGATGTCGGCGAGCACGTCGAGCGCGAGCGGCACGTCGGCCTTCAGTACCCGCGCATAATAGGACGTGGTCTCGGTCGAGGTGCCGGCGTTGAGGTCGCCGCCGACCGCCTCGATCTCCTCGACGATCTCGCGCGAGGAGCGCTTCGTCGTGCCCTTGAACGCCATATGTTCCAGAAGATGCGAGATGCCGTGCTCATTGGGCTTCTCGTCGCGCCCGCCGACGCCGGCCCAGACGCCGAGCGCCGCGGTCTCGAGATGGGGCATCTTGTCGGTGACGACAGTCAGGCCGGACGCAAGCTTGGAAATCTCGACGCTCATCCGGCTACTCCCTGTTTCGCGGCGCGGCTGACCGACAGCACGAACCGCTCGACCTCGGCCTGGTCGTTCTTCATCACCTTCATGTGTTCGGATTTGGTCATCAGGCCATCGAGCCAGGCCGGCAGTTGCGGCCGCTGGCCGCAGGCAGCTTCGACCGCATCGGGGAATTTGGCCGGATGGGCGGTGGACAGCACGATGCTGGGAACCGTCCTGTCCGTGGTGTCGCGGTCAGCGACCGCAAGCGCGACCGCGGTGTGGGGATCGACCAGTTCGCCCGCCTCGCGCCAGGCGGCGCGGATCGCGGCCGCGGTCTCGGTTTCGTCGGCCCGGCCTGCGTCGAATCCCTCGCGGATCGCGGCCAGCGTCGCATCGGGCAGCACGAAGCGCCCCGATTGCTTCAGCGAATCCATCAGACGGCGCACGCCGGCGGCATCGCGCCCGCCAGCCTCGAACAGCAGCCGCTCGAAATTCGAGGAGATCTGGATGTCCATCGACGGCGACGCCGTCGCGTGGACCTCGCGCACCTCATAGATCCCGGTCTTCAGCGTGCGCGCCAGGATATCGTTGACGTTGGCGGCGATGCCCAGGGTCCGCACCGGAAGACCCATGCGCTTGGCGACATAGCCGGCGAAGATGTCGCCGAAATTGCCGGTCGGCACGACGAAGTCCACCGCGCGCGCGGGTGCACCGGCGGCAACGGCGGAGGTGAAATAGTAGACCACTTGGGCGACGATCCGCGCCCAATTGATGGAATTGACGCCGGACAGCGACGTCGCATCGCGGAAGCGATGGTTGTTGAACATTGCCTTCACGAGAGCCTGGCAATCGTCGAAATTGCCCTCGACGGCGAGCGCATGGACGTTGGCCGCGCCCGTCGTCGTCATCATCCGCCGCTGCACCTCGGAGATGCGGCCATGCGGGAACAGCACGATGAGATCGACATTTTCGAGCCCGGCGAACGCATCGACCGCAGCACCGCCGGTGTCGCCCGAGGTCGCGACCACGATGGTGGTGCGCTGGCCGCGCTTGGCGAGCACGTGGTCCATCAGCCGCGAGATCAGCTGCATCGCCACGTCCTTGAAGGCGAGCGTCGGACCGTGGAACAGCTCCAGCACGAACTGGTGCGGCGCCATCTGGCGCAGCGGCACCACCGCCGGATGGCGGAAGGTGGCGTAGGCCTCGTTCGCCATGCGGCCGAGCTCGGCGTCCGAGATCTCGCCGGCGACGAAGGGGCGGATCACCTCGACCGCGACTTCCCAATAGGGACGACCGAAGAAGCCGGCGATGGCGTCAGTCGAGAGTTGCGGCCAGGTGGCCGGCACATACAGGCCGCCGTCGCGGGCGAGCCCGGTCAGCATCACGTCGCAGAAGCCGAGTTCGGGGGCCTCGCCCCGGGTCGAGATATAACGAGTCAAACTGCCCTCCAAAGGCCGGCCGAGCCTGAGCTCGATCCGCAAGCCTTTGATTTTACGAAATTACTTGTTAACAGCCAGAGGCTTTGGGCCACCATAAAGTGTTTTGCGGCATCAGGAAACCGCTTCGCGGCTGGCGCCATCCAAGGAAAAAGGCTGCCAACGAAAAGGGCTGCGGCAATGCCGCAGCCCTCTCTTGGAAGGTCTGTCGTTGTGTGCAGACCGGTTTGGCCTCTTGGGGTCACCGACCCGCAAAAACTGTTCGCGAAGCTTTCGTCGGCTGTCACGACATCGTCAAGGGACAAAACGGGATGCGCGAGAAAATGTTCCTGTTTTTCCCGACACGTTTCAGCGCGGGCAAACGTTTGCGAGCGGCTTTGCGCGACGTATTGCCATTGTGTCCCGAACGACAGGACAGTTCGGGAACGAACGTCGGTTGGGCCCATTGTGTCGGCGGATGGTGTCGGCGCTATCCATACATTGCCCGGCTGAGCGCCGAGACCGGTCCGCCCGCCGAACCGGCAGCATCCTGGAGCAGCCGGTTCGGCGCCCCGGGCGTCAGTTCATCCCGATTTCCACCGCGATCCGGATCAGGTCGGAATGGTTCTTGGCACCGAGCTTCTGCTTGAGCAGGGAGGTGGTGTTGGCGACGGTCTTGTAGGAGATACCGAGCGCCTCGGCGACCTCGACGATCTTGTCGCCTCGCCCCAGCAGGCGGAGAATCTCGAGCTCCCGCGGCGTCATCTGCGAGGCAGGATTGGCCTTGATCGCCGCGCCGGAAAACGTCACGGCTTCCGCGAGTTGCGGTGAAATGAAATTGTCGCCCGCAACCACCTTGCGCACCGCCTTGAGCAGGATCCGGGGATCGTCGCCCTTGGAGACGTAGCCCTGCGCGCCCAGCTCGACCGCCCGCACCACGAAGGCCGGATCGTCGTTCATGCTGAACATGATGATCTTGGCGTCGGGATCGTCCTTGCGAATGCGTCGCATCAATTCAAAGCCGGAGACATCGGGCAGGCTGATGTCGATCACAGTGACGTCGGGGCGCTTGCTGACATAGGCGCGATGCCCGGATTTGGCGTCGGTCGCCTCGTCGATCCGGATCGAATGGTCGGAGGCGAACAGGGTGCGGCAACCGGACAGTACCACGGGATGGTCGTCGACAATCAGGACGCGGGTCGCCGGCTTGGCAGTATCTTGCATTGTAACTCTCTAGTTTTTCGACTCATAAACCGACGGGAACAAATGGAAAGAGCAAAATCCCCTGATGCGCGTTAGAATTGACCTAATGTGGCACCGGCTGTCCTTCAGTACACAATTGTTTCTGCCGCTCGGCCTGCTGTTCATGGCGGCGCTGATCATGGGTGGCGTCCTGCTGCACGTCTTCACGACCGGTCAGCTCGCCGAGGAGAACCTGCCGGCCCAACGATCGACCAAAGCCGTGGCCGAGGCCCTCAACAACGCTCTGCGTTCATCCGACCATCCGCGAAGGACGCTCGATGACTTCGTCCGGATGCTGGACGGGTCCTCGGATATTCAATTCCTTCCTGCAGGAGCGGTTGCTCCTCCCTTTGCGTCGAGAGGCCTGCAAGGTTCGCATGGCCCGCCAAAATGGTTTGTCGATCTCCTGTCCATTCCGGACTTGCACATTGCATTTCCCGTATCCGTCAATGGCGATCATTTGGGCGACATCGTGTTTGTCCCCGACCTGTCCGCAGCGCTGTTCGAGACCTGGGTAGGCTTCCTCGCCTTGGCCGGCTTCGTCGTCGGGCTCACGGGACTGACAGGGGTCGTCGCCTATGTGTTTGCGGGATCAGCCCTGCGCCCCCTCCAGGACCTTGGCGCAGGGCTCACGCGGCTACGGCGCGGCGACTACGCAACGCCGATCCCGGTTGGGGGACCGCCGGAAATCCGGCAAAGCTGTGAGGAGGCTAATGCGCTGGCCGAAACGCTGGTGCAATTGAGCCAGGACAATCGCGACCTGCTGCACCGCCTGGTGTCGCTTCAGGACGACGAGCGGCGCGATCTCGCGCGCGAACTGCACGACGAACTGGGTCCGCTGCTGTTCGGCATCCGCGTCGGCACGATCGCATTGGTCGATGCCTCGCCTCCGGCGGGAAATCTCGGCAGTTCCGCGCAGGAAGTACTGCAATCGGTGGAAGCGCTCCAGCAGACCAACCGCCGCATCCTCGACCGGTTGCGACCCCTCTACATCGAGGAATTGGGTCTGGAGACCAGCGTGCAGACCCTGCTCCGGAATTTTCGCAAGCAGGCGCCATCTATTGACCTGACGGACACGATCGATCCGGATCTCAACGCGATTGACGGGCCGCTGGCTCAAACCGTCTATCGCGTGATCCAGGAGGCGCTGACCAACGTGCTGCGTCATGCCGGCGCCAGCAATGCCCATGTGCAGGCGACCTTCGCCGGCGAGACGCTCGTCATCGAGATTTCCGACGACGGCGGCGGCTTTCCCGAAGGGAATGTGTTCGGCCGCGGCCTGACCGGCATGCATGAGCGCGTGCGCGCACTCAGCGGATCGCTGTCACTGCTGCGCTTGGACGACAGGACCTATGTGCGCTGCCGCCTTCCCGCCGAACCGGCACGCGAGGCGCCGGTCACTGGCTAGCGTTTTCGCGAGGTGGATACCGGTTCGCGTGAAGAAAACGCGTCAAAGCAAGAATCTAGAGTCTCTAGCAAGCACAGCCAAGCTGCGCGTTCTGTCGCGCCGGTTCGCACAGCGTGGTGCGGATCTTGCCGTCCGGGCTGAAGCAAAACGAGGCGCGGATGCGCAGCGCGCCGGCGACGGAATATTCGAGATCGATACCGTGGGGCGCAGGATGGATTTCCTCCAGCCCGAAACCGGCCGACGAGAAAGCACTGAGCCGCGGCTGCCAATAGGCTTCGAGCTCGCTCCGGCCGCGATAGTGCTGCGTGCCGTTGCACGTGCATTCGACCTGGGCATCGTCCGCATAGAGGTCGAGAAGCGTCGCGAGGTCGCCCTTCCTGCAGGCATCCACCCAGTCCACGACAATTCCCATCTGGTCGAAATCGCTCACGCTGCAATCCTGTCTGCCGCGAAAAAACGATGGCGGCTTAGGACCACACTCGTGAATGTGCGCTGAATGGTAAACCCCGGGCGATACCGGGTTCCCTAGGTGGATCTACGGAGCTCAGCCCTGCCGCCGCCCTCTCGCCCATACGGCGAAGGCGATGAGCACGGCGCCTGCAAGCGTGAACCAGGTGATGGCGTATTGGAGGTGATCGTCCTTGAGATGCACGTCAAGCGGCCCCGGCCGCGGAATGCCGTTCTCGGGCGCGGGCTGCTCGAGGTCGACATAGAACGGCGCAACCGCGCCCCAGCCCAGCGCGCGCGCGATCGCCACGTGATCGCGCACGAACCACAGCCGTTTGTCGCGGTTCGCCGCCGGGGTCAGCCAGCCAGGCGCCTCGGGGAAGCGCAGATAACCGGTGAACGAGACCTCCTGCCCGGTGACGAGCTTCTTGACCGCGCGATCCTCGACGCTGCGATCTTGCATGGTGTTTTCGACGAAGCCCGCATCGATCACCACCGTCTCTCCGCTCGGCAGCCGTGCCGGCAGGAACGCCCAGGTGCCGGGGCCGGACGCGTCCTTGCGCACGGCGGAGCCGGGCGAATAGACCATCGCGTCGGGCAAGGGCGCATAGGTCGCGGTAAAGCTGACACGGCGGAATTCATCGCGCGCGGGACTTAACGTGGCCCATCGTGCCGGCGGCGGCAGAGCGACCGGTGCCTCCGCAAGGCGCTCGGTGAGTGCGGCGATCAGCTCGTGCTTGGCGAGGCGGCGCTGCAATTGCCAGACACCGAGCACGACGCAGACCGCGGTCAGGAATAGCGTGAACAGCGCGAAGCCGGCCACGCGGGGCTTGCGCACGGTCTCGTTCATTTCACGCGGTCGACCAGCCGGCCCGGCGCCGCCTTATGGTGGAATTGCAGCGCGATCAGCAGCGACTTCATCGCGCGCAACGGCAGCAGGGTCGTCGCGAGGATCAGCGGCAGCCACAACACCGCGTGCAGCCAGTACGGCGGCTGGTACTTGACCTCGACGACGAGCGCGCAGCCGACCACGATTGCCCCGGCCAGCATGATGATGAAGATCGCCGGACCGTCGCCGGAATCGATGAAGGCGTAGTCGAGGCCACAATGCTCGCAGGACGGCGCTAGCGTCAGGAAGCCCGCATAGAGCTTGCCCTGGCCGCAGCGCGGGCATTTGCAGGCAAGCCCGCGCAGCGCGCTCTGCAGGACGGTGGTCTCGGACTCGGGTGGACCGGCGGTGCTGTTCATGATGACGGACTCTAGCACGGTTTCCGCCAACCTCCGGCGGCAGAAAAGCGAAAGGGCGGCCGTGCGGCCGCCCTTCTGATCGATGCAACGCTGCTTAGTGCGCGCCGTGGGCCATGGTCTCGGCGCCGTGTCCCCAGACATAGATGCAGAGGAACAGGAACAGCCAGACCACGTCGACGAAGTGCCAGTACCAGGCGGCGAACTCGAAGCCGAGATGCTGGGTCGGCGTGAAGTGGCCGGCATAGGCGCGGAACAGGCACACCAGCAGGAAGATGGTGCCGACCAGCACATGGAAACCGTGGAAGCCGGTCGCCATGAAGAAGGTCGCGCCATAGACGTTGCCGCCGAAGGAGAAGGCCGCGTGGCCGTACTCGTAGGCCTGCACGCAGGTGAAGAGCGCGCCGAGCACGACGGTGAGGATCAGGCCATACTTCAGGCCCTGGCGATCGTTCTCGAGCAGCGCATGGTGGGCCCAGGTCACCGTGGTGCCGGAGGTGAGCAGGATCAGCGTGTTCAGGAGCGGTAGATGCCAGGGATCGAAGGTCTCGATGCCATGCGGCGGCCAGGTGCCCGGCACGGCGCAGGCGCCGGCCGCGGTCCCGAGACCACAGCCGAACACCGCATCGCGAGTGGCGTGGACAGCGTCGGCCGGGAATAGCGCCGCGTTGAAATAGGCCCAGAACCAGGCAACGAAGAACATCACCTCCGAGGCGATGAACAGGATCATGCCGTAGCGGTGATGCAGCTGCACGACGCGGGTGTGGTCACCCTTGTACTGGGCTTCCCTGATCACGTCGCCCCACCAGCTCGCCATGGTGTAGAGCACACCGACGGTGCCGACACCGAAGATGATCGGCGCAGCTGAGAACATGTGGTGCATCCAGGTGATCGCGCCGACCGCCATGATGAAGGCGGAGATGGAGCCGACGACGGGCCATGGCGAGGGATCGACCAGGTGGTAGTCGTGATGCTTGGTGTGCGCCGTTGCCATTTGCGGTCTCGCTCCTCAATCCCGTGCCTGTCAGGCACTTATCCCCTTATGTCCAACCCCGGCGCGTGAGCCCGGAGATCAGAGATTTCCCTTGCGTTTGTCGTCTTCGCTGGCCGCGAGCGGCTTCACCACCGGATCCTTCACCGGATAGAACGTGTAGGACAGCGTGATGGTGTTGAGACCGTCGTTCTCGTGGTCGTCGGCAATCGACGGATCGACGTAGAACACGACCGGCATCTCGCGCTTCTCGCCCGGCGCCATGGTCTGCTCGGTGAAGCAGAAGCAGTTGATCTTCTGGAAATAGGATCCGACCGTCAGCGGTGCGACATTGTAGGCGGCCTGGCCTGCGGTGGTCCGCGCGGCCTGGTTGGTCACCGTGTAAAAGACGGTCACGACCTGGCCGATATTGACCTCGATCTCGCTCTGCTCTGGTTCGAACTTCCAGGGCAGGCCGGGCGCCACGTTGGAATCGAAACGCACCGCGATCTTGCGTGCGATCGGGCCGCTGGCCGGCGCCGAGGTCGCGACTTGGGTCGTGCCGTTGAAGCCGGTGGCGCGGCAGAACCAGTTGTAGAACGGCACCGCCGCGTAGGAGGCGCCGACCATCAGCGCGACCACGCCGCCGCAGATCGAGGCGACCACCACGTCGCGGCCAACCCCCTTGGCAGGCCTGCGGCCTTTGGTGGCCGTCCGGCTCTGATCCCGCGATATGGTCGGCTTCTGATCCATATTTCCTACATCGGCCGGACGAGCACGGCCGGCCCCTTGACCATGGTCACGGCGAAGAACAGCACCACGAGCACGCCGAGCGCGAGCGCGATCGCGATCGAGCGCTGACGACGGCTCTTCTTCTGCGCCTCGGTGAGGACGATTCCATCTATCTCGGGTTTGTCGGCCATTCCTGCGATCATGCGCCCCCTACCATCGGCGCAAGCGCCCGGAACACGACCTCGGCCAGCAAGGTCGCAAACAGCGCGAACAGATAAAGGATGGAGAACGCGAACAGCTTGCGGGTCGCCCGCAGCGATTGGCTGCGCTCGCGACGGACATAGACGTTGATGGCGAACGCCAGCATGCCGGCGCCGAGGATCAGCGAGACGATGCCGTAGATGGCGTCGAAATAGCCGAGCGCCCAGGGCGCGGCCGCGACCGCGATCAGCACGATGGTGTAGAGCAGGATCTGAAGCCGCGTCGCGTCGGGACCAGCGACGTTGGGCAGCATCGGAATGCCGGCGCGCGCGTAGTCGTCGGAGCGGAACAGCGCCAGCGCCCAGAAGTGCGGCGGCGTCCAGAAGAAGATGATGGCGAACAGCAGCAGCGGCTCGACATCGACCGTGCCTGTGACCGCGGCCCAGGCCACCACCGGCGGCAGCGCGCCGGCGGCACCGCCGATCACGATGTTCTGCGCGGTCCAGCGCTTCAGGCCGATCGTGTAGATCACGACGTAGAAGAAGATGGTGAAGGCGAGCAGCGCGCCGGCGATCCAATTGACCAGGATGCCGAGCGTCATCACCGAGAAGAAGGCGAGCGTCATGCCGAAGGTCATCGCCTCGGGACGGGTGATGCGGCCGCGCGGAATCGGCCGGTTCGCCGTGCGCGACATCTTGGCGTCGATGTCGCCTTCGAGCGCCATGTTGAGCGCCCCGGACGCGCCGGCGCCGACGGCGATGCAAAGCAGCGAGGTGAAGGCCAGCACCGGGTGGAAATGCCCGGGCGCCATCGCCATTCCGACCAGCGCGGTGAAGATCACCAGCGACATCACCCGCGGCTTCAGGAGCGCGATGTAATCGCCAACCTCCGCTTCGGAGATGCGGGGATTGATGTCGATGGCATTGTGGTCGAGGACGGACACTGGATTGACTCGCTTCGTTGTCGAGCCGCGGCGCCCGTCACGGGCGCCGCGAGCATTGGCTTACTGCACGCGGGGCAGCACTTCGAACTGGTGGAAGGGCGGCGGCGAGGGCAGCGTCCATTCCAGCGTGGTCGCACCTGCACCCCACGGATTGTCGCCAGCCGGCACCTTCTTCGCGAAGGCGTCGATCACGCAATAGAGGAAGATCAGCACGCCGAAGCCGGAGATGTAGGAGCCGACCGACGAGACCAAGTTCCAGCCCGCGAACGCGTCGGGATAATCGACATAGCGGCGCGGCATGCCCGAGAGGCCGAGGAAGTGCTGCGGGAAGAACACCAGGTTCACGCCGATGAAGGTGACCCAGAAGTGCGCCTTTGCGAGCCCTTCATTGTACATGTAGCCCGACATCTTCGGGAACCAGTAGTACCAGCCGGCGAAGATTCCGAACACCGCACCGAGCGACAGCACGTAGTGGAAGTGCGCGACGACGTAGTAGGTCTCCTGCAGCACGCGGTCGACGCCGGCATTGGCCAGCACCACGCCGGTGACGCCGCCGACGGTGAACAGGAAGATGAATCCCACCGCCCAGATCATCGGCGCGCGGAACTCGATCGAGCCGCCCCACATCGTGGCGATCCACGAGAAGATCTTCACGCCGGTCGGGACCGCGATGACCATCGTGGCGGCGACGAAATAGGCCTGCGTCGCCGAGGACATGCCGACCGTGTACATGTGGTGCGCCCACACCACGAAGCCGATGCCGCCGATCGCGACCATGGCGTAGGCCATGCCGAGATAGCCGAACACGGGCTTGCGCGAGAAGGTCGAGACGATCTGGCTGACCATGCCGAAGGCGGGCAGGATCAGGATGTACACTTCGGGGTGACCGAAGAACCAGAACAGATGCTGGAACAGCACGGGATCGCCGCCGCCTTCCGGGTTGAAGAACGTCGTGCCGAAATTGCGGTCGGTGAGCAGCATCGTGATCGCACCGGCGAGCACCGGCAGCGACAACAGCAGCAGGAACACCGTGACCAGGATCGACCACACGAACAGCGGCATCTTGTGCAGGGTCATGCCCGGCGCGCGCATGTTGAAGATGGTGGTGATGAAGTTGATGGCGCCGAGGATCGAGGAGGCGCCCGCCAGATGCAGCGACAGGATCGCGAAGTCGACGGCCGGGCCGGGATGGCCCGAGCTCGACAGCGGCGCGTACATGGTCCAGCCGGCGCCGACACCGTTGGCGCCCGGCTCGCCCTCGACGAAGGTCGACATCAGCAGCAGCGCAAACGAGGCCGGCAGCAGCCAGAACGAGATGTTGTTCATACGCGGGAACGCCATGTCGGGCGCGCCGATCATCAGCGGCACGAACCAGTTGCCGAAGCCGCCGATCATCGCGGGCATGACCATGAAGAAGATCATGATCAGGCCGTGGGAGGTCACGAACACATTGTAGGTGTGCGTCTCGTGGAAGATCTGCACGCCCGGATACATCAGCTCGGCACGGATCGCGATCGACATCGCGGCGCCGATGACGCCGGCGATGACCGCGAAGATCAGGTACATCGTGCCGATGTCCTTGTGGTTGGTCGAATAGACGTAGCGCCGCCATCCGGTCGGATGGGCGTGCTCGTCATGTCCGTGGTCTTGCGCGTGATCGCCGTGTGCCGCTGCGCTCGTTGCCATTTTCTAATCCTGCCTTGCGTCCCGATCGGACCTCTGGAGGTCCCGCCTTATGTCGCTTTCAGTTTCCTCGACCCCGTCACCCGGCGCTTACTGCGTCGGGCCGGCCGTGGAGGCGTAGGTGCTGGTGCCGCCGCTCGCGTATTTCTTCTTCGCCGTCTCGACCCAGGAGGCGAACTCCTGGTCGCTCACCACGCGGATGGCGATCGGCATGAAGGCGTGGTCCTTGCCGCACAATTCCGAGCACTGGCCGTAGAACATGCCGGTCTTGGTGGCCTTGAACCAGGTCTCGTTGAGCCGGCCCGGAATGGCGTCGATCTTGACGCCGAAGGCCGGCAACGCAAAGGCATGAATCACGTCGGCGCCGGTGACCTGAACCCGGACCACCTTGTTGACGGGCACCACCATCTCGTTGTCGACGCCGAGCAGACGAGGCTGCTTGTCCTGGGCCATCAGCGAGTCGAACTCGAACTTGCCGTTATCCGGGTAGGCGTAGGACCAGTACCACTGCTTGCCGGTCGCCTTGATGGTCAGATCCGCCTTCGGCACATCGAGCTCGAGGAACAGGAGGCGGAAGGACGGCACCGAGATACCGACCAGAATCAGCACCGGAACGAGCGTCCACGCCACCTCGATCAGCGTGTTGTGCGTGGTCCGCGACGGCACCGGATTGGCTCGCGCGTTGAATTTGACGACCACGATCACGAGCAGCGCCAGAACGAACAGCGTGATCAGCGTGATCAGCACGAACAGGAAATTGTGGAACCAGACGATGTTGTCCATCACCGGGGAAGCGGACTGCTGAAGCGTCCACTCCCACGCAGCCGGTTGCCCGAGCTCGGCAAATGCCGCACCGCCCGTCGCCAGCGTCAGACCCGCTACGGCCAATCCCAGCAAGTGCCGGCCCACCGGGCCCATCGACATCTTCATGCCGTTCGCGCTCCCCTAACGAAATCACCCCAAGTGCATTCCCCTATTTTCGGGAAACGCTTTATTCGATCCCCCGTCTGACAAACCGCCGCGCAAGAATACCTCTAAGAGGAATTGGGGCCAGATCGCTAGAACGCCGAAATCAAGCCTCTCAAACCATAATTCTTGATCTATCGCAATGCAGTCTTGAGCCTCGTCTGTCAGCCATCACCCGCAAGATATTTCCCAGTAACATCAGACAAAAATACCATTTCCCGGGATGCTGCCGCTTGACAGCGGAATTGCCCGCGGTAGGCACTGGCGGACAGCCGCACAGGAACCTGATTCGTGCGGGCGACGGCGGCCGTGGCGGCGTGGAATTTGCTTGCGAATCGCCTTCAAGACGCCGTCATTCCCGTATCAGTCCGCCTGACGCGAGCGACCCAGGCGAGCAGAGGGACCGACCCGATGGGGTTTTCGAGATCCATGGCAAGGCGGGCTAAAAGCCAGGCTGGCGGCCTCACGATGCTGGCCGCCCTGCTGGCGGCGGTCGTCGCCCTGGCGCTTCCGGGCCTCGCCCATGCGCAGGGCGCGGTGCGCTCCGTCCATGGCGACTGGCAGATCCGCTGCGACACCCCGCCGGGCGCCCAGTCCGAGCAATGTGCCCTGATCCAGAGCGTGGTGGCCGAAGACCGCTCCAACGCCGGCCTGACCGTGATCGTCCTCAAGACCGCCGACCAGAAGAGCCGCCTGATGCGGGTCGTCGCCCCCCTCGGCGTTCTCCTGCCCTCCGGCCTCGGCCTCAAACTCGACAACCAGGATGTCGGCCGTGCCGGCTTTGTCCGCTGCCTGCCCAATGGCTGCGTCGCCGAGGTCGTCATGGACGACAAGCTGCTCGGCCAGCTCCGCACCGCCAAGACCGCGACCTTCATTATCTTCGAGACCCCGGAAGAAGGCATCGGCTTCCCGCTCAGCCTGAACGGGCTCGGCGAGGGATATGACAAGCTGCCGTAGGTTAGTTATACCGGCTTAGTAAATCTCAAGGCACGCAGCGCTGTCATCGCTCTCGAAAGATTGAATTGTCTGCGCGTGCCGGCGAAGCAGAGCCGCAATCGTCGCGGTCGTTTGATTGCCCGCCCGAAGCCAAATCACTTTGGGTGGAGAGCCCAACAGGCCCGCCAGCTCGGCAAAATCGACGTCCTGGGTCACAATCGCGAAACCATTTGCCTTCGCAAACTCCCAAAGCGCACCGTCGGCGACTTCGGACAGACCATGAGACCGGACGTGACTCGAATCCGGAAAAAGGTCGGCGATCATCTGGCAAAGTTTGAAGCTGAGATTCTGATCGAACAGCAGCCTCATATCGGTGCGGTCACCAATCGCCTCTCGCGGTCGGCGGCATAGGCCAGGCAAGCGCGGATATCGTCCTCGGTCAATTCAGGAAAGTCGTCGAGGATCTGAGCGTGGGTCTGGCCAGCAGCCAGCCAGCCGAGCACATCTGCGACAGCGATCCGCATGTTGCGGATGCAGGGCCTCCCCCCACGCTTGCCAGGTTCAATCGAGATGATATCTCGGTAATTCATGACGCTAGCATAGCATCGATCGGCTTCCGCGTCAGGGCCCCCTTGCTTCCAGCCCTTCCTATCGTTTCCGTAATGTGACGGCCAAGCCCCTCGCGGAACTGCCGGGAAACCATTATCTTGCCTCACATCCCCCGATAATGGACGGACGCATGACCAACCCTGCCACAACCTCCCTGCTCGACCGCGCCAATCTCGACCGCGACCAGGTTCGCCACGAGCTCGCGCGCGGGCTTGCCGGTGCCGACGACGGCGAATTGTTCCTGGAATACAGCCAGACCGAAGCGCTGATGTTCGACAATGGGCGGCTGAAGCAGGCGACCTACGACACCTCGCAAGGTTTTGGCCTGCGCGCCGTCAAGGACGACGCGGTCGGCTACGCGCATTCCTCCGACGTGTCGCTGCCGGCGCTGATTCGCGCCGCGGACGCGGTCGCGGCCGTGCGCGGTGGCTATTCCGGCAGCTTCGCCGCGCCTCCAGCGCATACCAACGTGCGGCTTTACAGTGACGACAATCCGCTCGATGCCCCCGGCTTCGAGACCAAGGTCAAGCTGCTCGCCGAGATTGACGCCTATCTGCGCGACAAGGATCCGCGGGTGCGGCAGGTCAGCGTCAGCCTGGGCGCGACCTGGCAGGTGGTCGAGATCCTGCGGCCCGACGGCGAGAGCTATCGCGACATCCGCCCGCTCGTGCGCGTCAACGTCTCCGTCGTCGCCGGTCAGGGCGACCGGCAGGAGAGCGGCAGCAAGGGCTATGGCGGCCGCGCCGGCTATGCCGAATTCATCGAAAGCAAGAATTGGCGCGACGCCGCCGACGGCGCGCTGCGCGAAGCTCTCGTCAATCTGGAATCGATTCCTGCCCCCGCCGGCGAGATGGACGTCGTGCTCGGGGCCGGCTGGCCCGGCGTGATGCTGCACGAGGCGGTCGGCCATGGCCTCGAAGGTGACTTCAACCGCAAGAAGACGTCTGCGTTTGCCGGCCTGATGGGCCAGCAGGTCGCGGCCAAGGGCGTCACCGTGGTCGACGACGGCACCATTGCCTCGCGCCGCGGCTCGCTGTCGATCGACGACGAGGGCACGCCGACCAACCGCACCGTGCTGATCGAGGACGGCGTCCTGGTCGGCTACATGCAGGACCGTCAGAACGCGCGCCTGATGAACATGAAGCCGACCGGCAACGGCCGCCGCCAGGGCTATGCCCATGTGCCGATGCCGCGCATGACCAACACTTACATGCTCGCGGGCGACCGCGATCCGGCCGAGATCCTGGCGTCGGTGAAGAACGGCGTCTTCGCCGCGAATTTCGGCGGTGGCCAGGTCGACATCACCTCGGGCAAATACGTGTTTCAGTGCACCGAGGCTTACAAGATCGAGAACGGCAAGATCGGTGCGCCCTTGAAGGGCGCCATGCTGATCGGCAACGGGCCGACCGACCTGCATCGCATCCGCATGATCGGCAACGACCTCGCGCTCGATACCGGCATCGGCACCTGCGGCAAGAACGGTCAGGGCGTGCCGGTCGGCGTCGGCCAGCCGTCGCTGTTGATGGAACGCATTACGGTGGGTGGAACAGGCGGATGAGTGTCGAGAAGATAACTGTCACCGCCAAGCGGAAGAGCAGCGGTTGGGCCGGCCAGCTCGTGCAGCTCGCCGGCATCGTCGCCGCGGTGTTCATCGCCAAGGGTGCGCTGGCCGAGCCGTTCTACGTGCCGTCGGGCTCGATGGAGCCGACGCTGTTGATCGGCGACGCCTTGATCGCCTCGAAATTCCCCTACGGCTACGGCACCTCGTCGCTGCCGATCCAGATCAACCTGCCTGAGAGCGGCCGCGTCTTCGCGGAGACGCCGAAGCAGGGCGACGTCGTGGTCTTCCGCTGGCCCGGCGACCGCTCGCAGGCCTGGGTCAAGCGCGTCGTGGGTCTGCCTGGCGACCGCATCCAGCTGCGCCAGGGCCAGCTCTTCGTCAACGACCGCCCCGCCGAGCTGAAGCCGGACGGCGTTGGCGCCGCCGAGGACGACAATGGCGGCAGCGAACCCGCCTATCGCTATGTCGAGACGCTGCCGAACGGCGTCTCGCATCTGATCTTCAAGATGCGCGACAATGGTCCGCTCGACAACACGCAGGAAGTAACGGTGCCGGCGGGCCATCTCTTCGTGCTCGGCGACAACCGCGACAACTCCGCCGACAGCCGCGTGCCCTTGCGCTCCGGCGGCGTCGGCATGTTGCCGATCGACAATCTTGTCGGCCGCGCGGATGCCGTGCTCGGATCCTGGGATCTCGGCATCCGGGGCCAGCCGGTGTGGACCTGGCTGTCCGGATTTCGCATGGCGCGGTTTTTCACCGCCGTGCATTGAAGGCCGGAATGTCCTCACCTCTCTCCTGCACGCGGGAGAGGAAGCGCCACAGTGATGATCCGCGACGAATTTCTGGCTCTCGCCCTGCGAAATCCGTTCAACGCAGCGATCCTCGATGAAATCCATCGCCTCGCACTGCCGGATGCGTGGCTCGTCGCGGGCTGCCTGGTGCAGACGGTGTGGAACGTGCTCACGGGCCGCCCGATCGATCACGGCATCGCCGATTACGACGTGTTCTATTTCGATTCCGACACCTCATGGGAGGCGGAAGACGCGGTGATCCGCAAGCTGCACGCACAGCTCGCGCATCTCGGCGCCAAGGTCGAAATCCGCAACCAGGCGCGCGTGCACCTTTGGTATCCCGGCAAGCACGGTCTGCCTTATCCGCCCTTGATGCGCGCGACCGACGGTATCGACCGCTTCCTCACGGAGAATACGCAGGTGGGCATCCATCCTGCCGGAGGGGATTTCGACGTCTACGCGCCGCACGGATTCGACGACATCGCGAAGCTGATCGTGCGACCCAATCGGGCGCCGAATTTTTCCGCCGCCAGTTACGCAGCGAAGGCGGCACGCTGGAAGTCGCTGTGGCCCGAGATCACGGTGATCGCGCCGGAATGGTCCGAGCTATCTCACCACGCCCGACGTGAAGCCCGCCTTCCGCCGCGGCGGCTTGATTTCCTTTTTCAGGAAGCAGCGCGCTTCGCGTCCGGTGTAGCCCGGGCGGGCATAGGTGAAAGCGCGGCATTTGTTGTCGGCGGTGCAGGCGGCCTTGCAGGCTTCTTCGCCTTCGCCGTCCTTCATCTCGAAATTGCGCAAATCGCCGCCGGGGCGGTCGATCGAGGTCTCCACGCCTTCGACACGCGGCTCGATCACGCCGGCGCCTCGAACACCGGAGATGCAGCAGCTTCCCGGCACGCGCGCGGGCACGGTGTTCTTCAGCCAGCACACCGCCGAGCCGCCTTCGACGTCGGGATAGCTGAAGCTCCACGAGCGGCAACGGCGGTCGCGCTCGCACAGCAGCGCGCAATCCTCCGGATCGCCCGACGTGACCGGGGTGCTGAAATAGTCTCCGCCGGGCCGGTCGAACGCCGTCTGGGCGCGCGCAGGCCAGCTCGCAAACGCGAGCGAAAGCAGCGCGGCGCAGGCCACGACGCTTGCCATTGCGGCCAGGCGGCCCTTCCCCATCGGAACAGCTTTCGAGTTATTGACGACGCTCGGGTTTTTCAGCCGGCCATTTGATCGCCGCAAACCTGTACGGGCGATGAACGGCTCGGCTCCCGATCGCTGGCCTTGGGTCTAGAACGCGTATTCCGCGTAGGCCGGTTCCACCGAGCCGTTCCAGGGACCGTTGAACTTGTCGAGCATCTCCTCAGCCGGCGTGCGGCCGGAATCGATGATGCGATCGAGCGGCTCCAGATGCCTGGTCTCGTCGCGGCCGAGCTGGTCGATCCGGCCGCGCCGGCGCAAGCCGGCATGTGCCAGAACGAGGCACTCCTTGGCGATCTCGAACAGATAGCGGTCCTTGATCCGCGACTTGAAGCCGAAGCGCGGCACGTCGTCGCGCAGGGCCTGACGCTCATGCGGGCTCCAGTGCTTCACCAGGTCCCAGGCGGCATCGAGCGACACATCGTCGTAGAGCAGCCCGGCCCAGAACGCCGATAGCGCCGGCAGACGGCCCCACGGACCACCGTCGGAGCCGCGCATCTCGAGATAGCGCTTGAGCCGCACCTCCGGGAAAATCGTCGAAAGATGGTTGGCCCAATCCGACAACGTCGGACGTTCCCCGGGTAAATTGTTGTTGCGGCCATCGAAGAAGGCGCGGAACGAGGAGCCGGAGACGTCGATGTAGTCCTCGTCGCGTTTGACGAAATACATGGGCACGTCGAGCGCGTAGTCGACATAGCGCTCGAAGCCCATGCCGTCCTCGAATGCCCACGGCATCATGCCGGCGCGCGCATTGTCGGTGTCGCGCCAGATCTCGGACCGGAAGGAGAGGAAGCCGTTCGGCTTGCCCTCGGTAAAGGGTGAGTTGGCGAACAAGGCGGTTGCGGCCGGCTGCAGCGCGAGCGAGACACGCAGCTTCTTGACCATGTCGGCTTCGGAGGAGAAGTCGAGATTGGTCTGGACCGTGCAGGTCCGGTACATCATGTCGAGGCCGTACTGGCCGACCTTCGGCATGTAATTGGTCATGATCTTGTAGCGGCCCTTGGGCATCACCGGGATGTCGGCGCGCGACCAGGACGGCGTCATGCCGAGCCCGAGAAAGCCGATGCCGAGCGGCGTCGCGATCTCGCGCACCTGCGCCAGATGCGCCATCAGCTCACTCTGGGTCTGGTGCACGTTCTCGACCGGGGCGCCCGAAAGCTCGAACTGTCCGCCGGGCTCGAGCGAGATCGCGCCGCCGCCGGTGACGTCGTAGAGGCCGATGATGTTGCCCTTCTCCATGATCGGCTCCCAGCCGAGCAGGAGCTTCATGCCTTCGAGCAGCGCGCCGATACCGCGCGGGCCTTCGTAGGGCACCGGGCGGTGGCCTTCGAGCGTGAACGGCGTCTTCTCATGCTCGGTGCCCATGCGGAATTCGGACGGGTCCTTGCAGCCTTCCTCGAACCACTTGACGAGTTCGTCACGCGATTGCAACGGCGTCATATCGATCTGGTCTCGCGCCATATCAGACTCTAATCAAAAGCGCTTCGATCGAACGCGCGTGGGTGACAGGGATGGTCCGCGCAGCCACCGGCTGCACGGACGAGCTGGTGTGCCGCGCGCTCATCGCGACGGCGTGGTTTCGTTGGCGTGGACGATGGGCGGCAGTTTCATCTCGCCGCACGAGCAGCCCAGACGGTCGAGCAGACCGCTGAGCTTCACGGCATCTGCATCGGACAGCTTTGAGCCGACATATTTCTCGATCGCGGCCGAATAGGCGCCCCACATCCGCTTCTGCAATTCGCGGCCGGCTTCCGTGATCTCCACGAACTGGCCACGCTTGTCGATCTTGCATTCACGCCGCGAGGCGAGGCCTTCGTCGACCAGGCGGTCGATCAGCCGCGATGTCGAATATTGCGGGATCAGCATCTGGCGTTCGAGTTCGACCGGCCGGAGCTCGCCCGAGGGCGCCCGTGACAGTTCGAGCAGCGCGTCATACCATGCAAGCGGCGGGAAGCCGGCCTTCTTCAGGTCCTGCTCGACGCAATTGAGCACGCGGCTCTGCACCCGCATCAAGCGGATCCAGGCGGAAGTTGCCTCGGTCGATGGTTTGCGTTTCATGGTCCCGCTCAAGCTCGTCGCCCGTCTCTTACCCTATTCGATGCACCTGCATCAATCTTGACTATTTCAAGCAGATGCATGTAGTCGTTCTTTCGCCTGAACCAAGCAATAAGAGGAGGAAATTCCATGAAATTGTACTATTCGCCCGGTGCCTGCTCGCTATCCCCCCATATCGCGCTCCTGGAGGCCGGCCTGCCCTATGAACTGGTCAAGGTCGATATCCGGGCCAAGAAGCTCGAAAACGGTGAGGATTATCTGAAGCTGAACCCCAAGGGCCAGGTCCCTGCGCTGGGCCTCGATAGCGGAGAGATCGTGACCGAAGGCCCGGTGATTGTCCAGATGATCGCCGATCAGGCCTCAGCCAAGGCGCTGGCGCCGGCCCACGGCAGCTCCGAGCGCTACAAGCTGCTCGAATGGCTGAACTTCCTCACCTCGGAGGTCCACAAGAGCTTCGGCCCGATGTTCGCGCCGGCGCTGAACGACGAGGCCAAGGCCTTCTTCAAGGACCGCGTCATGGGCAAGCTGAAATACATCGACAGCCAGCTCGCCGGCCGCGACTACCTCATGGGCAAGCAGTTCACGGTCGCCGACGGTTATCTCTTCACGATGCTTACCTGGGGCGACCGGATGAAGTTCGACCTCTCGGCGATGCCGAACCTTGCCGCCTACAAGACCCGCGTCGCGGCGCGGCCGCAGGTGCAGGAAGCGATGAAGAAAGAAGGGCTGATCCAGGCCGCCTGAGGCGCAGATGCGAAAGGCCGGATCGAGATCCGGCCTTTCGTATTTTTCATCCCGGCTAGGGGTTCAAAGAATCACGCCGCCGCCTTCTTCGGAGCGAAACGGCCGTAGAAGGTCTCGCCCTTCGCCGCCATCTCTTCGAGCAATTTCGGCGGGGTGAAGCGCGAACCGTATTTCGCCTCCAGCTTGTGGCAAAGTTCGACGAACTTCTTGGGACCCATGAAGTCGATGTAGGACAGCGTGCCACCGGTGAACGGCGCGAAGCCGAAGCCGAGGATCGAGCCGACATCCGCCTCGCGCGGATCGGTGATGACGTGGTCCTCCACGGTGCGTGCGGCCTCCACCGCCTGCACCACCAGGAAGCGCTGCTTCAACTCCTCGACGTCGAGCGTATCAGGATCGAGCTGCTTGGGCTGCAGTGCGGAGAGACCCGGCCACAGGCTCTTCTGACCCTTGCCCTTCTCGGGGTAGTCGTAAAAACCCTTGCTGTTCTTGCGGCCCAGTCGGCCCTGCTTCTCGACCATTTCCACCATCAGCTTCTTCTGATCGGGATTGATGGCGTTGGGGCCGAGGTCGGCTTCCGTCGCCTTCATGATCTTGAGCCCGAGGTCGAGCGCGACCTCATCCGACAGCGAGAGCGGGCCGACCGGCATGCCGGCCATCTTGGCGCAGTTCTCGATCATCGCGGGCGGCACGCCTTCGAGGAACATCTCGTTGCCTTCGGCGACGTAGCGGCCGACGCAGCGATTGGCGAAGAAGCCTCTGGAGTCGTTGACGACGATCGGCGTCTTGCCGATCTGCCGGACGTAGTCGAGCGCGGTCGCGATCGCGAGATCACCGGTGTTCTTGCCCTGGATGATCTCGACCAGCATCATCTTCTCGACCGGCGAGAAGAAATGGATGCCGACGAACCTGCCCTGGTCCTTGAAGGATTTCGCCAGCGAGGTGATCGGAAGCGTCGAGGTGTTGGACGCGAAGATCACGTCCGGCTTCATATGCTCCTGCGCCTTGGCAAAGGTATCAGCCTTGACCTTGCGGTCCTCGAACACGGCTTCGATGACGAGATCGACGTCCTTCAGCGCGGAATAGTCCGCGGTCGGCGTGATGCGCGAGAGCAGGACTTCTGCGTCGCCGGGCTTGGCGCGGCCCTTCTTGATCTGCTCCTCGATCACCTTTTGCGCATGCGCCTTGCCCTTGTCGGCGCTCTCCTGGTCGCGATCGATCAGGACGACGTCGAGGCCGGCACGGGCCGAGACATAGCCGACGCTCGCGCCCATGAAGCCGGCGCCGATCACGGCGATCTTCTTCACCTTGGTCGGCGGCACATCCTTCGGACGGCGCGCACCCTTGTTCAATTCCTGCATCGACAGGAACAGGCTGCGGATCATCGCCGCCGCTTCCTTCGAGCGCAGCACCGAGGTGAAGTAGCGCGACTCCACGCGCAATGCGGCGTCGATCGGCAGCTGCAGGCCTTCATAGACGCAGCTCATGATCGCGCGTGCGGCCGGATAATTGTCGTAGGTCTCGCGGCGATAGATCGCATTGCCGGCCGGGAACATCATCATGCCGGCCTTGGAGAACACCGGGCCGCCCGGCAGCTTGAAGCCCTTTTCGTCCCAGGGCGCAACGGCCTTGCCGCCGCCCTTGATCCAGTCCTTTGCCGCTTTGATGAGATCGGCGGCGGGAACGACGGCGTGAATCAGATTCAGCGCCTTGGCTTTCTCGATCGTGACCGGATCGCCCTTGAGCAGGATCGTCATCGCGTCCTGCGGCGGCACCAGGCGCGGCACGCGCTGCGTGCCGCCGGCGCCCGGGAACAGTCCGACCTTGACCTCGGGCAGGCCAAGCCGCGTCTTGGGATTCTCCGCCGCCACGCGATAGTGGCAGCACAGCGTGATCTCGAAACCGCCGCCGAGCGCGAGGCCGTTGATCGCCGCCGCCCACGGCTTGCCGGAGGTCTCTATGGAGCGCAACACCTGCGAAAAGCGCCGGCTCTGTTCGAACAGCATCTGGTTCGCGGCCGTCTCGCCCTGCTCCTTGAAGACCTTTGCGTAGGCCTGGTTCATGCCTTCGAGCATGGACAGATCGGCACCCGCGCAGAACGCTTCCTTGGCGGAGGTGATGACGACGCCCTTCACCGTAGCATCCGCCGTGGTCGCCTTGACGATCGCGTCGAGCTCGCTGGTCGAGGTCTCGTCGAGCACGTTCATCGAACGGCCCGGGATGTCCCAAGTCACGAGCGCGATGCCGTCGGAATCGGTCTCAACCTTGAAATTCTTGTAAGCCATGCTGGTTGCTCCCTACCCTTAGACGCGTTCGATGATGGTCGCGGTGCCCATGCCGCCGCCGATGCACAGCGTCACCAGTGCGGTCGCCTTGTTGGTGCGCTCGAGCTCGTCGAGCACGGTCCCGAGGATCATGGCACCGGTCGCGCCCAGCGGATGGCCGAGCGCGATCGCGCCGCCATTGACGTTGATCTTGGCATTGTCGATGTCGAAGGCCTGGATGTAGCGCAGCACGACGGAGGCAAAGGCCTCGTTGAGCTCGAACAGGTCGATGTCCGACTTCTTCATGCCGGAGCGCGCGAACAGCTTTTCGGTGACGTCGACCGGGCCGGTCAGCATCATCGCGGGTTCTGAGCCGATATTGGCGAAGGCGCGGATCTTTGCGCGCGGCTTCAGGCCGTACTTGCCGCCGGCTTCCTTGCTGCCGAGCAGAACCGCGCCGGCACCATCGACGATGCCCGACGAATTGCCGGCGTGGTGCACGTAATTGACGCGCTCGATTTCCGGATGCGACTGCACCGCGACGCCATCGAAGCCGCCCATCTGTGCCATCATCGTGAACGCCGGCTGCAACTGCGCCAACGACTGCATCGTCGTCGAAGGACGCATATGCTCGTCCTTGGCGAGGATGGTGAGGCCGTTGATGTCCTTCACCGGGACGACCGACTTGTCGAAGCGGCCTTCATCCCAGGACTTCGCCGCACGCTGCTGGCTCTGCACCGCATAGGCATCGACGTCGTCGCGCGAGAAGCCGTATTTGGTTGCGATCAGATCGGCCGAGACACCCTGCGGCATGAAATAGGCCGGCACTGCCATCGACGGGTCCATCGGCCAGGCGCCGCCGGAAGCGCCGATGCCGACGCGGCTCATCGACTCGGCACCGCCGCCGATCACGAGCTCGTGCTGGCCGCTCATCACCTGGGCTGCGGCAAAATTCACGGCATCGAGGCCGGAGGCGCAAAAGCGGCTGATCTGCACGCCCGGCACCGCTTCGCCGAGGCCCGCCTTCAGCGCGGCAAAGCGCGCAATGTCGGAGCCGGCTTCGCCGACGGGATCGACCACGCCGAGAATGACGTCATCGACGGAATCTTCCGGCAGGTTGTTGCGGTCCTTGAGCGCCTTGAGCGGCACGGTCGCGAGCGCGAGCGCGGTGACTTCGTGCAGCGCGCCGTCCGCCTTGCCGCGGCCGCGCGGGGTGCGGACGTGGTCGTAGATGAATGCCTCAGGCATGACGCCCTCCTGATGTGATGATCTTCTGGTCGTGATTTGGTTTGATCGGGTCGCAGCGAAAGCGCCTTCAGAACGCTTCCGCCGGCAGTTCCATGATGGTGGCGCAGCCGGCCTGGATGCGCGCGAGATTGGCGGCGGTCTCCGGCAGCATCCGCTCCATGAAGAAGCGGCCGGTGACGAGCTTGGTCGAGAGATAGGGGGTCGTCCCGCTCTCGGCAATCTTGGCTTGCGTCACCTTCGCCATCTTCGCCCACATGTAGCCGAGCGCGACGAAACCGAAGAGATTCAGGTAATCGGTCGCGGCGGCACCGGCATTGTCGGGCTTGGCCATCGCGTTCTGCATCAGCCACGTCGTGGCCTGCTGGAGGTGGCCGAGGGAAGCCGACAGCGGAGTAACGTAGGGCTTCATCGCCTCGTCGCCGCCGTTCTCCTTGGCGAAGGCCATGACCTCGCCGAAGAACGCCATGATGGCGCGGCCGCCGTCGCGCGGCAGCTTGCGGCCGACGAGGTCGAGCGCCTGGATGCCGTTGGCACCTTCGTAGATCATGGCGATGCGGGCATCGCGCACGAACTGCTCCATGCCCTGCTCGGCGATGTAGCCGTGGCCGCCATACATCTGCTGCGCCTGCACCGCGTTGGCGAAGCCATAGTCAGTAAGGAAGCCCTTCAGCACCGGCGTCATCAGGCCCATGTGATCGTCGGCGGCCTGGCGATCCCTAGGATCCTCGGAGCGATGGGCGACGTCGCTCTTCAGCGCGGTCCACATCACGAACGCGCGCGCGGCCTCGTTGAAGGCGCGGATCGACAGCAGCGTGCGGCGCACGTCGGGATGCACGATGATCGGATCGGCCGGCTTGTCCGGCGCCTTGGCACCCGTGAGCGAACGGCCCTGGATGCGATCCCGGGCATAGGCGACCGCGTTCTGATAGGCCACTTCCGACTGCGCGAGACCCTGCACGGCGACGCCGAGGCGGGCCTCGTTCATCATCACGAACATGCCCTGCATGCCCTTGTTCTCTTCGCCGATCAGCCAGCCGGTGGCGTTGTCGTAGTTCATCACGCAGGTGGAATTGCCGTGGATGCCCATCTTGTGCTCGATCGAGCCGCAGACCACGCCGTTGCGCTGCCCCACCGAACCATCGGCATTGACCAGGAATTTCGGCACCACGAACAGCGACACGCCCTTGATGCCGGCGGGCGCGCCCTCGACGCGGGCCAGCACGAGGTGGATGATGTTAGGCGCGAGGTCGTGTTCGCCGGCCGAAATGAAAATCTTGGTGCCCGTGATCTTGAAGCTGCCGTCGGCCTGCCGCACGGCCTTAGTGCGGAGCATGCCGAGGTCGGTGCCGCAATGCGGCTCGGTCAGGTTCATGGTGCCGGTCCACTCGCCCGCCACCATCTTCGGCACGTAGGTCTGCTTCTGCTCCGGCGTGCCGTGGACGATCAGCGCCGCGGTCGCGCCCATGGTGAGGCCGCCATACATCGAGAACGCCATGTTGGCGGAGATCTGGAATTCGTTGACGGCCTGGGAGAGCGTCACTGGCAGGCCCTGGCCGCCATACTCGGTCGGCGCCGACAGGCCGAGCCAGCCGCCCTCGGCGACCTGCTTGAACGCCTCCTTGAAGCCCTTGGGCGTGGTGACGCTGCCGTCGTCGGCGCGCTTGCAGCCCTCGAGATCGCCGACACGGTTGAGCGGCTGCAGCACCTCTTCGGCGAGCTTGGCAGCTTCGCCGAGAATGGCTTCGCGCACGTCGCTCGACGCATCGGAGAAGCCGGCCAGATTGTCGTAGCGGTCGATCTGGAAGACGTCGTTGAGCAGGAAGTTCACGTCTTCGACGGGGGCTTTGTAGATCGGCATGGTGGTCTCCCGGCAGGCCTTGAAGTGATGATGCTGGATTAGGATTGGGCGGCGGCCAACTGCTCCGCCATCAGGCGATGCAGCATGTTGATCGCCTTGAGCGGCCGCACCATCACCTTGAAATGCGTGATGCGTCCCTCGCCGTCGAAACTGATGATGTCGACGCCATTGATCTCGATGCCGTCGATCATGGTCTTGAATTCGAGCACGGCGCCGCTCTCACTCTTCCATTCGCCGACATAAATGAAGCCGGGACCGCCGAGCACCTTCTCGGCGCTGGCCAGATATTTGAAGGTGATGTCGCGGCCGCGCTGCGGCGCGTGCACGACGGGGCTTTCGAAGATTGCGTCGGGATGGAGCAGGTCCCAGAGCGCTGCCCGGTCATGCGACTTCATGTAGCCGTACCAGGACTCGAGGCCGGTCATTCAGCTGCCTCCCTAAAGGCTTCGGCAAAAAAACGCGAAAACAACCCCATGCACAGTAGCGCGAAGGTTGATTCCATTGGGGTTTTCGGGGCGATTTTTGCCCTCGTTGTTGGGTCGCCTCATATGCACATTGACGCATATGCGCCGATGCGCATAAAGTCAAGCCAATTGGTTAAGGTCGAGAACAGGAGGACCGGGTCATGGCTTTGGGCGACGCAATCCTCGCATGCCTGACGGAACGTCCGATGACGGGCTACGAGCTCGCCAAGACATTCGATTCCTCGATCGGCTTCTTCTGGAAGGCCGACCACCAGCAGATCTACCGCGAGCTCTCCAAGCTGCGCGATCGCGGCTACATCCAGGGCCGCGAGGTCGTGCAGACCGGCAAGCCCAATAAGCTGATCTATACGCTGACTCCGGAGGGCCGAACAGCGCTGCGGCACTGGGCCGCGCGGCCAAGCACGCCCCCCTCCATCAAGGACGACCTCCTGGTGCGGCTGCATGCGCTCGACAGCATCGGCCTCGAGCCGATGCGCACCGACCTGATGGCCCGGCTCGAGCACCACCGCGATCGTCACGAGAACTACGAGCGCATCCTGAAGAAGCGCTTTCCGGAAGGGGCGGCGTCCGGCGTGCTCGACCTCGGTAACCTCCTGCTGCTTCAGCTCGGCGCCCGGCATGAGCAGATGGTGGCCGATTTCTGCGAAGAGGCGCTCGAGGCCCTGTCGGCGATGAGCACTGGCGGCACCGTGGTGGCGCTGGAGGACGGCAAGCGCGAGGGCAAGGGCTGAGACCGCTGTCGGCTAAAGATTCCCGACTTCGCGGCCGAGGTTCAGCTCAAAGTCGCCGGCGGATCCAATGCCTCGCGCGCGCAGCTTCGCCATGCGCTCTGCTGCGCCTGGCCAGCCGAACGTCGTGAAGAAGGTGTCCTGCGTCGCCTGCAGCTGAGCGGGGTCCGGCAGCCCGTGCTGGTTGATCGTCGCTTTACAGGTGCTCAGCGCCTGCTTGTCGAACGACAGGATGCGCCGCACGAAATTCGCGACGAACTCATCAAGCTGGGCCTCGGGGATGGCGCGGTTGATCCAGCCGTATCGTTCGGCGGTCTCCGCATCGAAATCGTCGCTGCCGAGGATGATCTCCATGGCGCGAGAGCGGCCCACCAGGATCGGCAGGCGTTGAAGCGCCCCGCCGCCTGGGATGAGGCCGCATCCGACCTCTGGCTGGCCGAAAATCGCCTTTTCCCTGCTGGCGAAGCGAATGTCGCAGGCCAGGGTAAACTCGCTTCCACCGCCGCGCGCCCGGCCGCGGATCACTGCAATGCTGAGGACGTTACTCTGAGCCAGCTTGGTGGCCGGTTCGATCCAGCGTGGCGCGCCGAACCGGCTGTGGGGCTCGGCTGTGCTGTAGTGAGCGATGAAGAAGTCCGGGTTGGCGCTCTCGAAGGTCACGACCTTCAACGCATCGTCCGCTTCGATCTCCTCCACCAGGTCGTAGAACTCGTCGTAGGTGCGATCGTCGATCGCGTTGATCGGCGGGTTGTTGAAGGTCACGCGCCAATACCCCGGCGTGGACTTGTCGATGCTGATCCTAGCGGGGATGTCGCTCATGGTTGCCTCCGTTCCGCGGACTTGTTGAAGGAGCCTTGCCTCAGGGGACGATGACGAGCTTCCCGCGCGTATGTCGGCCGGCCAGAAGCTCGTAGGCGGCGGCGAGCTGGTCGAAGCCATAGGCCGCGCTCACGGAAGCGCGGATGGCGCCGGTGTCGATCAGGGCCGCGATCTCCGCCAGTTGAGCGCCGTCCGGCCGGGTGAGAGGGCCGTGGAACTCCGCCTTTCGGGCAGCGGCGCGCGCGATGAACGGTCGAACGGCCGCCGAAGCTTGCTCGGCCACGGGAGGCGGGAAGCCGATTTCGCGATAGCTCTGGGCGTCGGCGGTGCGCACGAGACCGACATAGCGGCCGCCTTCGCGCAGGGTGTCGATGCCACGCTCGGTCAGTGGACCGCACACACCGTCATAGACCACATCGAACGGGCCGGCAGCCTCGAAGCTTTCGGTTGTGTAGTCGATCGTGCGGTCCGCTCCGAGCCCGGCCATGAACGTCTGGCTGTTCGGTCCGCCCGTCGCAACGACGTAGGCCCCGAGGTGCTTGGCGAGCTGGATGGCGAAGGCGCCGACGCCACCCGCCCCTGCCTGGATCAAGATGCTTTCGCCGGCCTTGAGCCGGGCGCGCTCCACAAATGCCTGCCAGGTGGTCAAGGCGACGGTCGGCAGGCTCGCCGCCTCCTCGAACGAAAGGGTGCGCGGCTTGTGGGCCAGGAGATTCAGTGGAACGGCTGCGCGCTCGGCATAGGCGCCGGGACGCCGGTTAGGCAGGCGGGCGTAAACCTCGTCACCTGCCTTGAACGCCGCGCCCGAGGGCGCGGAGACAACAACGCCCGCGACGTCGTAGCCCATCACCTGCGGAAAGGTGAATGGAAAGGCGGCATGGAACAGACCCTGGCGCATGGCGACCTCGACGGGATTCGCACCGGCGGCCCGAACCTCGATCATTGCCTCGTCGGCGCCCGCAACGGGGTCGCTGACCTCCCCGTAGGTGACCACCGAATTGTCGCCGTAGCCGTTGATGTACGCTGCCCGCATTTCATACTCCTCGCGCTAGGTCGCCTGACCTGTTAGTCTCATTATTGAACTTTTACTGACATGAATGATCGTTGGCAAGCCCTCGTCGCGGCGCCGGCGTGAACCAGAGCGTTTTCGAGCGAAATGGAGGCCGGTTTGCGTGAAGAAAACGCGTCAAACGAGACTCTAGAACCGATAAAGCTCTAGAGGTTGCCGGCCCGAGCCTTCGGCTTGCCCGCGGCGCGCCGGCGCAAGCGAATATCGGCAAGCGTGATCTCGCGCCCAAGGGAGGAGCGGACCTTTATCGGCTCCAGTTCGCTGCCGTCGATGCCGTCAAGCATTCGAATGGGGGGCGGATCGGGCCGGAATAGCCATCGGTCGCCCCATTGGCGAAGTGCGATGATGGTCGCAAAGAGATCCTCGCCCATCTCGGTCAGAACGTACTCGTGCCGCCGCGCTTCCTCGGTGATGGGCCGGCGTTCGAGAATGCCAGAGGCGACGAGTTTCTTCAGGCGGGCGGTCAGTAGATTCCGCGACATCTCCAGCTCCTTCTGGAAATCGTCGAATCGGGTCGTGCCCCCGAAGGCCTGGCGCAGGATCATCAAACTGCCCCAGTCGCCGATGACGTCAACGGAGCGGGCCATGGGGCACTCGTACGAGGCCCAACTTTTCCGCTGCATGGACTGATCTCCTTCGCCGGTGTCGTCTGGGCAGGAATTAAGGCCCGATGCGAGAACCGACAAGGGTGCCACAAACTCCTGCCGCGTGTCCTTGGACGCCGATCGGGATCTAAGTCCAATGCCATTGACGGTTTGGGTACAGCACCTAGCTCGGCAAATTGTCAGTCATTCCGGGCGGCACCTCGCCTTGCTCCGAGCGTTCGGCCAGAAGTTGCTTTCGGCCTCGTACCAGAAGGTGTCCATTTTCCCGCTGGGCTCGCCGGCACCCTCCAGATCTCATAAGCGCGTTTGCGAACTTCTTCTTCGGTCAGACCAGCCATTCTGAGCCATCCTTTGGTCGCTGAAGTTCCGAGCTGCTAGCACCCGGAGAGTTCCTGGCAATGCGAGATTCCGATCGCATCCGACGGGCTGGGGAGCACAGCGCCCCCGTTCCCCGCCGCCCAACTTTAAGACACCGTCAACGGGTTCCTTAACCCGTTATTTACCGTAACAGACAAAAGTCGGTTTTCGAGGCAGACGACCCGCGCCAAATCCGATTGTCTTTCAACCGGCACGCGAGGGGAGACTGGAGGCGCCGGGTGGGGCGCCGGAGTCGGAACCGGACAGAGTCATGAATTCGCGCGTATCGTGGAGTGTTGACGGCATCGATCCATCCGTCCGGGAGCGGGCCGAAGCTGCTGCGCGTCGCGCCGGAATGTCACTCAACGATTGGCTGAACTCCACGCTCGGCGAGACCGCCCCGCCGAACTTTCGCGGACTTTACGACCAGCGTCCGCAAGCCCAGCACGTTCCGAGTCAACTGCCGAACCAAGTTCCGAGTCACGTCCCGAGTCAGGTGCCGAGCCAGGAAAGCCGCGAAGTCGCCGACATCCATCAGCGGCTCGACGCCATCACCCAGCAGATCGAACGGATTTCGAAGCCGGCGCCGCGGCAAGATTCTTCGCGCCAAGATCCTTCGCGACAAGACGCTTCCCGGCCAGACGTCTCGCGCGAGCAGGGCGTTGCGCGCCAGCTCAACGACGCGATCTCACGGCTCGATGCAAGGCTGTCGCAAATTTCGAAGCCGCAGCAGGCTCCGGCACCGCGACAGGCCCCCGTTGAAACGCGCCAGCGCCAGGCCGATGCGGTCGAGCGCGCGGCAGCGCAGGTCTATCGCAGCTCACCGCCCCTGAGCCCCGCTTCGTTCGACGTCGCGGTCGCCGAGATCACGGCACGGCAGAGCGAGCTCGACGGCTTTACACCCAGGCAGATGCCGCCGCGCGCCGCACCCTCGATCGCGCCTGCGGCAGCTGCTTACGCGCCGCCTGCCTACGCTCCGCCGCCACCGCAGCCGGGGCCGGATTTCTCTGCCCTCGAGCGCCATCTGCTCAAGATCACGAGCCAGATCGAGTCGCTGCAGCGCCCTGACAATACCGAACAGGCGATCAACACCTTCCGCAGCGAGCTTGCGGAGATCCGCAATGCCATCACGGAGGCGATGCCGCGCCGCGCGATCGAATCGATCGAGAACGAGATTCGCTCGCTGCATCGGCGCATCGACGAGACCCGCTCCAACGGCACCGACGGTCAGGTCCTGTCCGGTATCGAGCACGCGCTGTCCGAGATCAAGCAGGTGCTCCGCACGCTGACGCCGGCCGAGCAGCTCACCGGCTATGACGAGGCGATCCGCAATCTCGGCGCCAAGCTCGATCTGATCCTGCGCGCCAATGACGATCCCTCGACGGTCCGCCAACTCGAAGGCGCGATTTCGGCGCTGCGCGGCATCGTCTCCAACGTCGCCTCCAACGAAGCGCTGGCCCGGCTCTCGGATGACGTGCAGCTGCTGTCGTCCAAGGTCGACCAGGTCACCCGTGCGTCCGGCCAGGGCGACAGTTTTGCGGTGCTGGAGCAGCGCATCGCGGCGCTCACCGCCGCTCTGGAAACGCGCGAGCGCCCTCAGCCCTCCGAGAGCAGCGAGCAGCTCGAAAGCGCGATCCGCGCCCTGTCCGACCGTTTCGATCGCATGCAGGTCGGCAACGACTCGGCTTCGACCTTTGCCCATCTCGAACAGCGGGTCTCGTATCTGCTGGAGCGGCTCGAGGCCGCCGCCGATCCGCGCAACGGCAATTTCAGCCGCGTCGAGGACGGGTTGCACGACATCCTGCGCCACCTGGAGCGGCAGCAGGCGACCTATTCCGCGCTCGCCGAGAGCCGCAACTCCGCGCCGCCTGCCGATTCCGGCATGGTCGATCTCGTCAAGCGCGAGCTCTCCGACATCCGCTTCAGCCAGGCCGAAACCATCCGGACAACCCAGGATTCGCTGGAGGCCGTCCACAACGCACTTGGCCACGTCGTCGATCGTCTCTCGATGATCGAGGGCGATCTTCGCAATGTGCGCACCGCGCCGCCTGCCGCCTCTGCGCCGCAGCCGATGCCGATGCCGATGCCGATGCCGATGGCCGCTCCCATGGCACCCGCGCCGATGGCGCACGAGCCGCGGCCGCAGCAACAGCAGCACCCGAAATACGATCCGAAGCCCGAGCTGCCCAATCCGGCCGCCGCGCAGGCGGCGCACGCCGCCTTCGCCGCCGCGCCGCGCGAATTCCATGCCGCCGCGCCGGCGGCGCCGGCAGCGCCGCCGCCGATGCCGATGGCGCCGCCGCTTCCGCCACGCGCGATCAGCGAAATCCTGGAGCCGCATACGGCGCCCACGCGCGCCGCGCTTGCGCCCGAACTGCCGCCGGATCATCCGCTCGAGCCGGGTACAAGGCCGGGTGCACGCATCGCCACGCCGTCGGAGCGCATTGCCGCGTCCGAAAGCGCAATCAGCGAAATCCCGGCCGCGCCCAAAGAGCCGGTGTCGTCGTCGAGCTTCATCGCTGCCGCGCGCCGCGCAGCCCAGGCGGCCGCCGCGCAGCCGGAAAAGCCGGCTCGGGGCGCCAAGGCAGGAGCCGATCGTTCCAAGGACAAGGGCAAGGCCAGCGACAAGGACGGCGGTTCGACCATCACCTCGAAGATCCGCTCGCTGCTGGTCGGCGCGAGCGTGGTCGTGATCGTGCTCGGCACCTTCAAGATGGCGATGAACCTGCTCGATGGCAGCAGCCCGTCGCCGTCGCCGCAGGCGATGGAGAATTCGTCGCCCGCACCCGCGCCGCAGGCACCGCCGCCGGTCGAGAACAAGCCCACCACGCCCGAGCAGGTCACGCCCTCGATGACCTCGCCGACGCCGATCGGAAAGCAGTCGCAGAACAATGCCGCGCCGGGGTCCGTGACGAGCCCGAGCGGCACCGCTTCGGTCGAAATCCCGCAAACCGCGGCGCCAACCCCGCCTGCGGCCTCCAACGACGTCACCGGCGCGCTGTCGGGCACGAGCCGCGCGAAACTCGCGATGATCCAGGTGCCGCCGGGCGAAAAGCTGCCTGACGGCATCGGTGGCCCCGCCTTGCGCACCGCGGCGATCAAGGGCGATGCGACCGCGGCCTACGAGATCGGCGTGCGCTTTGCCGAGGGCAAGGGCGTGGCCGCGAATTACGACGAAGCCGCCAAATGGTACGACCGTGCGGCGCAGGCCGGCGTGGTGCCCGCGACCTTCCGCCTCGGGACGCTCTACGAAAAGGGTCTCGGCGTGAAGAAGGACGCCGACATCGCCCGCCGCTACTACACGCAAGCCGCCGAGCGCGGCAACGCCAAGGCGATGCACAATCTCGCGGTGCTCGATGCCGACGGCGGCGGACGCGGCGCCAATTACAAGAGCGCGGCACTGTGGTTCCGGAAGGCCGCCGATCGCGGCGTCGCCGACAGCCAGTTCAACCTCGGCATCCTCTATGCCCGCGGCATCGGGGTGGAGCAGAACCTCGCCGAGTCCTACAAATGGTTCACCCTCGCCGCCGCCCAGGGCGACGCGGACGCAGCAACCAAGCGCGATGACGTCGCCAAGCGTCTCGACCCGCAGTCGCTCGCGGCCGCCAAGCTCGCGATCCAGACCTTCAGCGCCGAGCCGCAGCCCGACGACGCCGTCAATGTTGCGGCCCCGAACGGCGGCTGGGACAGCGCCCCGCAGGCCAACGCGAAGCCTGCGCCGAAGCCGGTTGCCGCCAAGCGCGCGGCCTCGGCGGTGCGCTGAGAGCGGTCGCTCAATCGTCTCTGACGAAAAATCTCGACTGGTCGTCCTGGCGAAAGCCAGGACCCATTACCACGAGCAGCCGTTGTTGAAGGACGCTGTGGCCACAGCCTGCCGCGATAACGACCAGTCGGGATAATGGGTCCTGGCTTTCGCCAGGACGACATTGGAGGAGCCACGGCGCCTCGATCACCCTCCTCACCGCAGCCATTCACCACGCCCGAAATTCCTGGTCCCGCCCGCCGCCGAATTCCGCTATTGAGGGACGCGGCAATCGTTCTGCCCTCCTGCGAGCATTCCGCGCAATCGATCCGTCTCGCGGGAAGCGTGGTCTCTCGATGCAGCTCTATCTCCCGATCGCCGATCTTCCGGTCAACATCTTCCTCGTGCTGGCGATGGGCGCCGCGGTCGGCTTCGTCTCCGGCATGTTCGGAATCGGCGGCGGCTTCCTGATGACGCCGCTTTTGATCTTCATCGGCATCACGCCGGCGGTCGCGGTCGCCTCCGTCGCGAGCCACATCGCCGCTTCGTCCTTTTCCGGCGCGCTCGCCTATTGGCGGCGCCGCGCCATCGACCCCGCGCTGGCGAGCGTGCTGTTGTGCGGCGGCGTCACCGGGACGGCGCTGGGCGTGTGGACCTTCACGCAGCTGCGCGCGCTCGGCCAGCTCGATCTGATGATCGCACTGTCCTATGTCGTGCTGCTCACCACCGTCGGCAGCCTGATGTTCTCCGAAGGCCTGCGTGCCCTGATGCGGACCCGCCGCGGCGCGCTGGCGCCACGACGCACGCATAACTGGATTCACGGCCTGCCGCTGAAGATGCGGTTCAAGCGCTCCAAGATCTACCTCTCGGTCATTCCGGTGGTGATCGTCGGCATCCTGATCGGCTTCATCGGCGCCATCATGGGCATCGGCGGCGGCTTCATCCTGGTGCCGATCATGATCTATCTGCTGCGGGTGCCGACCTCGACGGTGATCGGCACCTCGATGGTCCTGACGCTGGTCACGATGCTGTTCGCGACCTTGCTTCATGCGGTGACCAATCATTTGGTCGACGCCGTGCTGGCGCTGATCCTGATGGTCGGCGGCGTCACCGGCGCCCAATTCGGCGCCCGCGCCGGCCAGAAGATCCGCGGCGAGCAGTTGCGGCTGCTGCTCGGCCTGCTGATCCTCTCGGTCGGTGTTCGCTTCGCGATCGAGCTGGTGATCCGGCCCGAAGACCTCTTCACCATCCGCGAGCTGGGAGTGAACGGATGATGCGCGCAGCTCTCGCGGTCCTGCTCGTTGTGCTGCTCGGCTCCGCCGCACGCGCCGAGCGGCTGATCGTGTCGGTCTCCAACCATCGCGTCACGGTGACGCCGAACTATTCCGGCGAGGAGCTGGTGCTGTTCGGCTCGGTCGAGAAGGACGCCTCCACGCCCGTCGATCGCAAGAGCTACGATCTCGTCGTCACCGTGATGGGCCCGCGCGCCGACATGGTGACGCGGCGCAAGGAGCGCACCTTCGGGATCTGGATCAACACCGACTACCGCCAGTTCCTGGAGGTGCCGAGCTATCTCGCATTGTTCGCCAACCGCTCCTTCGATGTCATCACCTCGCCCGAGATCGCGCGGCGCCAGCAGATCGGGCTCAACAACGTGCTGCTGACGCAACGCGTCAGCGGCGACTATGCCGACGTGGTGCCGAACGACGCGTTCCGCTCCGCCTTCATCCGCCTGCGAACCCAGCGCGGTCTCTACCGCGAGGATCCGAGCGCGGTGACGTTCCTGACACCGACCTTGTTCCGCACCGGCATTCCCCTGCCGGCGGAGGTGCCGATCGGCACCTATGAGGTCGAGATCAAGCTGTTTGCCGACGGCGCGTTCATCGGCAAGACCGAGACCGCGTTCGAGATCGTCAAGGTCGGCTTCGAGCAGTTCGTCGCCACCACCGCGCGGCAGAACGGGCTGATCTACGGCCTCGTCACCGCTGCCATGGCGCTGATGACGGGCTGGATGGCGTCGATCGTGTTTCGGAAGGATTGACCTTCGTCATTGCGAGCGCAGGCGCCCTCCCCGAGTCGTCCTGGCGAAAGCCAGGACGACACTGGGGGGCTACGGCGCCTGCACCACCGTCGGCACGCCGGGCTCCAGCAATCGCAACCGCGTCCCGAAGCCCAGCACGTCGAAGGTCTTGCGCAGATCCTCGCTGTTCTGGCGGAAATGCGCCCAACCTTCCGTGTGCACCGGCACGATCATCGCATCGGGGAAGGCGCGTGCAGTCTCGATGGTGTCGTTGGTGTCCATGGTGAGATGGAACGGCCCGCGCGTTTGCGCGGCGCCGGCGAAAGGCATCACCACGCCGCATTTGAAGCGGCGCGCGACCTCGGCGACGCCGTCGAACCAGGTGGTGTCGCCGCTGATGTAGACCGAGGTGGTGTCTTTCCGGCTTGACGACACCACGAAGCCGATGACATCGCCTGACAGCGGCTCGATGCCGGCCGGGCCGTGACGCGCCGGCGTGGCGGTGATCGTCAGTGAGTTGCCGTCACGATCTTTCAGATGCGCCGTGCCCCACGGCGCGAGGCCTTCGACATGGCCGCCGAGGCGCTTGGCGCCGGCCTCGGTCGTCAGCGCGCGCGGCGCTTTAAGCAGATAGTCGCGGCCGGAATTGTCGAGATTGTCCGAATGCTGGTCGTGGCTGAGCAGCACGGCATCGATCGGGCCGATCGCATCGGCCTTGAGCGCAGGGCCGATCGTCTTCTCCAGCTTAACGTGCGGCAGTTGATAGGCGCCGGGCGCATCGAAAGTCGGGTCAGTGAGCAGGCGAAAGCCATCGATCTCGATCAGCGCAGTGGGACCGCCGATCAGGGTGATGGAAATGGGCATGATGGGCTCCTCTTACGAGACGGATTTGGCGGGCCGCGTCACCAGGTAGATGCCGAGTGCGACCGGGATGATTCCGAGCAGATCGCGCGCCTCGACATGCTCGCCGAGCACGAGATACGCGAACAGCATGCCGAGCGGCGGCATCAGGAAATGATAGGCACTGGCTGCCGTCGCGCCACACACTTTCAGGAGATGAAACCAGAGCCAGTAGGCGAGGATCGAGCCGCCGAGCACGAGGAAGGCAAAGGCGCCGATCAGGCCCGGCGTGAAGTCGATGGCATGAACATCGGCGAAGGTCAGCGCCACCGGCGTCAGCACGATGCCGGCGGCAAGATTCTGCACGCCGTTGCCGATCCACAGGCTGCCCTTCGGCGCGAGCAGCTTGAACAGGATGGTGCCAGCGACGAGGGAGGCGAGCGAGGCCAGCGTGAACACGATCCCGTGCAGCGAGTCGGTGCCGACCGACAGGCGGTGCCAGACGATCAGGGTCACGCCGATGATGCCGAGCAGGAGACCGCTCGCCTTGCGCCACGTCATGCCTTCGCCGAGCAGCAGCGCGGCGAGGCCCGCCGTGAACACCGGATTGGCCGACACGATCAGCCCGCCGAGGCCGGCGGAGACCGATTGCAGACCGGTGTAGCCGAGCCCGAGATAGAGCGCGTTGTTGGCGACGCCGAGCACGGCGAAGATCGCGGCATCGCGCCAGGACAGCGACCAGTCGTCGCCGCGGACCAGCGTGGCACCGAGGATCAGGATGCCGGCGAGCGAGAAGCGCGCGGCGAGCAGGATCAGCGGCGGGCAATGGGTCACGCCGATCTTGCCGGCGACGAAGGCGTAGCTCCAGAGCAGGCAGAACAGGCCGATCGCCAGCGGGAGCGTGTTGAAGCGGCTGCGGGGAACGGCGAGCGAGGGGGTGAGCGACATGAGCGACATTCTCCTGAGCCCTCGATCTAGGGAGCCGGCTTGTCATTTGGAAATTAAATGATTAACTCCCAATCAGTGGATTTTTGAATGGAGGCGGCCATGCTCGATCTGGAGCTCCTGCGCAGCTTCGTGTCGGTGGTCGATGCCGGCGGCTTCACCCGCGCCGGCGAGCGCGTCCATCGGACGCAATCGACCGTCAGCCAGCAGATCAAGCGGCTGGAGGAGGATGTCGGCCAAGTCCTGCTGCATCGCGACGGCAAGGATTTGCGCCCCACCGAAGCCGGCGAACGGCTGCTGTCCTATGCGCGGCGGCTGTTGTCGCTTGCGGAAGAGGCGCGCGACGTGCTGCGCCAGCCTGACGGCGAAGGTGCGATCCGGCTCGGCATTCCCGAGGATTTTGCGGCGTATCAACTGGCAAAGCTGCTGGGGACGTTCTCGCGTTCGCATCCGGGCCTGCGGCTCGATGTGCGCGCCGACCAGAGCAAGAATCTGGCCCGCGATCTCGAACGCGGCGAGCTCGATCTGGCGCTGTTCAAGCGCGAGGCCGGCGCGAAGGGCGCGATCGCGGTGTGGCCGGAGCAGGTGCACTGGGTCACCAGCAAGAGCCATCCGATCCACGCCGATGTCGCCTCCGTGCCGCTGATCGGCTTTCCGCTCGGCTGCCTCTACCGCGCCGGCGCCATCCACGCGCTGGAAAGCGCGGGCCGCATTTGGCACATGTCCTATACCTCGTCGAGCCTCGCCGGCATCCAGGCCGCGGTCGCCGCCGGCATGGGCTTGAGCATCCTGTCGGAGATGGCGATCCAGTCCGACCACCGCGTGCTGACCGCAAAGGACGGCTTCGCGCCAATCAACCGGACGGAAGTCGCGTTGATGGCCGCGCCGGGCGCAAGTCCCGCGACGCTGCGGCTGGCGGATCGGCTGGCGGAGTTCTGCGACGATGTGCAGGCGAAAGCGGCTTAGCTGCACCTTGACGCCGCAATTGCATGGACGCGGCGGTCGCCGAGCAGATGCGCGACAAAGCCATTCTTTGGAAAGATTTTTGCAAACGCCACGTCGCGGATGCTGAGGCCGCCGGCATAGGCGCCGAAGGCGGGCATCACGGCGCGCATCCCGTCGCAGGCGAAGCAGCGGCGCTCCATCGAGCGGCCGCGCGCGGAGACGCGGGCCTTGGGATGGAGATGGCCGGCGATCTCGCCGCTCGCGCCGGTCGGCTCGTGGCGGAAGGTGATCGCGCCGATCGCGACTTCGTCGGCGACGGTGCCGCCGAGATCGCGCGGCAGCGCCGGATCGTGATTGCCCGAGATCCAGATCCAATCACGGCCGGCCTGCAAGGCGGCGACCGCATCGCGATCCTCCGCCGACAGCCGTCCATGCGCGGTGCGATCATGAAAACTGTCGCCGAGCGCAATGACGATGCGCGGATCATGGCGGGAGATGACAGCAGCGAGACGACTGAGCGTCGCGATGGTGTCGTAAGGCGGCAGCAGCACGCCGCGCATGGCGAAGCTGGAACCTTTTTCCAGATGCAGGTCGGAGACGACGAGCAGGCGCTGCTCTTCCCAGAACAGGGCGCCGGACAGATCGGCATGGAACGGAATACCTAGGACGTCAACGCTGCGCGTCGTTGTAACCGAAATTGCCACTTGCTCCGTCATGGCCGGGCTTGTCCCGGCCATCCACGTTCTTGCCGCAGCAACAAAAACGTGGATGCCCGGGTCAAGCCCGGGCATGACGGTGTGGATGGATCAGCGCGCCTCACTGGAAAATTCTCTATCCCATCGCCTCTTTGACCAGCTCGTCGGCGGCTTCGGCCAGGAGCTCGTCTCCAGCTTCGCCATAAACTGACTCGCGGCCGATTTCCAGCATCACGGGGACCGCGAGCGGGGAGACACGGTCGAGTTCCCGATGCGTGATGCGGCCCTGGATGCGGGTGAGCATGTCGCTGAGGCGGCGCAGATCGAGCAGGCCGGTGGCGGCATCGGCGCGCGCGGCGCGCAACAGTACGTGGTCGGCCTGGTGCTTGCGCAGCACATCGTAGACCAGATCGGTCGAGAACAGCACCTGGCGGCGGCTCTTCTCCTCGCCGGTGTGCCGGCGCGCGATCAGGCCGGAGATGATCGCGCAATTGCGGAACGTGCGCTTCATCAGCGCGGATTCGGCAAGCCACGCCTCGAGGTCGTCGCCGAGCATGTCGGGGTCGAACAGCGTGTCGAGGTCGATCCTGCCGTCCCGGATCATGGAGGACATGTCGCCAAGCGCCCAGACCGCGATCGCATATTCATTGGCGACGAAGCCGAGCGGCCGGGCGCGGGCGCGCTCCAGCCGCCGCGTCAAGAGCATGCCGAGCGTCTGGTGCGCGAGACGGCCTTCGAAGGGGTAGCAGACGATGTAATGCTTGTTGGCGCGGGGAAAACTCTCGACCAGCAGCTCGCGCACTTCAGGCACGCGGGAGACGTCCTTTTGCAGCGACAGCCAGTCGCGCACCTGCTCCGGGAGGGCGACCCAGGCGCGCCCGTCATCGAGCAGGCGGCGAACCCGTTCGGCAAGATAGGTCGAGAGCGGAAACTTGCCGCCCATATAGGACGGCACTTTCGGGTCCTTGTCGTTGGCGCGCGAGACGTAGACCTGGTCCTCGACCAGGGTCTCGTAGCGCACCACCTCGCCTGAGAACACGAAGGTGTCGCCGGGGCTGAGGCCCTCGATGAAGGCTTCCTCGATCTCGCCGAGCAGCCTGCCGCCGCGCGCGATCACGCCCGTCGATCCCGCACCTCCTCCGCGCGATCGCACCAGCCGCACCTTCAGCATGTCGTCCTCGACGATGGTGCCGACATTCATGCGATAGCTCTGCCGCACCTTCGGATTGGCGACGCGCCAGCGCCCCTCCTTGTCCTGCTTGATGCGCGCGAAGCGCTCATAGGTCTTCAGCGCGTAACCGCCGGAGGCGACGAAATCGACCACGTCGTCGAAATCCTGCCGGGTGAGATCGGCGTAAGGTGCCGCGGTGCGCACTTCACCGTAAAGCTCGTCGGAGAAAAACGGTTCGCCGCAGGCGCAGCCGAGCACATGCTGGGCCAGCACGTCGAGTGCACCGATCCGCAGCGGCGGCGTGTCCTGCGCATTCTCCGCGATGGCGTCGATCGCGACGCGGCACTCCAGCACCTCGAAGCGGTTCGCCGGCACCAGCACCGCGCGCGAGGCTTCGTCAAGGCGGTGGTTGGCGCGGCCGATACGCTGCATCAGGCGCGAGGAGCCCTTGGGCGCGCCGATATTGACGACGAGATCGACATCGCCCCAGTCGACGCCGAGATCGAGCGAGGAGGTACAGACCACGCCACGCAGTTTGCCCGCCGACATCGCGTCCTCGACCTTGCGGCGCTGGGCGACGTCGAGCGAGCCGTGATGCAGCGCGATGGCAAGGTTGTCGTCGTTCATGCTCCAGAGGTTCTGGAACAGCATCTCGGCCTGGCTGCGGGTGTTGACGAAGACAAGCGTGGTCTTGTTGGCCTTGATCAGCTCGTAGATCTCGGGAAGCGCATGACGCGCGCTGTGGCCGGCCCAGGGCAGGCGTTCGCGCGTGTCCATCATCTCGACCAGCGGCGGCGCCGCGCCGCCGGCAATGACGATGTCGGCCGCCGCTTCCTTGCCGCCGGGCTGCGGCACCAGGAAGCGCGCCAGCGATTCCGGCTCGGCTACGGTCGCCGACAGGCCGATGGCGCGCATCTGCGGCGCCAATCGCCACAGCCGCGCCAGCCCAAGGGACAGCAAATCGCCGCGCTTGGACGTCACCAGCGCATGCAGCTCGTCGAGCACGATGCGCTTCAGCGAGGAGAACAGGAATGGCGCATCATCGGAGGACAGCAGCAGCGCGAGTTGTTCGGGCGTCGTCAGCAAAATGTCCGGCGGATAGCGCCGCTGCCGCTGCCGCCGCGATGTCGGTGTATCACCGGTACGGGTCTCGATCTTGATCGGTAGTCCCATCTCGGCGACGGGGCGCTCGAGGTTGCGCGCGATATCGACGGCGAGCGCCTTGAGCGGCGAGATGTAGAGGGTGTGCAGGCCGCCGCTGCGTTGCAGACTGCGGCCGGTGGAGATCACCGATTTCGCCGAAGCTTTGGGCGCAGAACTCAGCTCCACCAGCGTCGGCAAAAATCCCGCCAGCGTCTTGCCGGCGCCGGTGGGCGCGATCAGCAGTGCGGACCGGTCCTCGCGCGCTTTCTCCAGCAGCGCCAATTGATGCGTGCGCGGCGACCAGCCGCGGGCCGCGAACCACGCCTGGAAGTGGTCGGGCAACAGCGCGGCAGGCTCGGCCGGAGATTTGCGGATGCGGGGCGGCACGGCATCACAGGTAAGCCGTGGGGGTGGGTTCGTCGAGGGGGCTTACTTCGCCTCTCCCCGCGTGCGGGGAGAGGCCGGAATGCGCGCGTAGCGCGGATTCCGGGTGAGGGGGAGCCTCCGCGAGTCCAACTGCCTCCGCCCCCGGGGAGGCTCCCCCTCACCCTACCCTCTCCCCGCACGCGGGGAGAGGGGAAGAGACAGCGGTGCGCCCCCTACTCCGACATCGGCTTGTCGGAGATGTCCCAGTCCTTGCCGGTGAAGGTGGAGATGAAGAGCGTCTTCATCGGCGTGTAATCGTCAGGCGTGTAGTCGTAGGTGACGCCGTCGAGGAAATAAGGCGAGTGGAAGCCTTTGAGGTTGGAGGCCTGCTTCAGCACGTTGGCGCGGGTGAGCTCGTCGCCGCAGCGGCGCAGGATCTCGCCCATCGTGACGGCCTGGCCGTAGCCGGCGAAGGCGATGGTGTTGTCCTGATCGATCGCGGGCGTGTACTTCTTGCGCAGCTCCTCGAACGCCATCACGTCGGGGTCCTTCTCCCATTTGGGCAGGCCGACTTCCTTGTTGTAGCGGATGGCGACGATGCCGGCGGCGTTCTCGAGGCCCGCGGCATTGAGGATCGAGCGGCCGGTCGAGCCGGCCGACAGCAGCTGCAGCGGCTTCCAGCCGAGCTCGGCCACTTTCCGGATCGACTGCGACGACGCCTTGCCGGTGGAGATGTTATAGAAGACGTCCGCACCGGACTTCGAGAGGTTGATGAGCTGGGAATCGACGGTCGGATCGGTGAGATCGTAGGTCTGCTCCATGATCACCTTGGCGGTGCCGCCGGCATCTTCCAGAACTTTCTTGAAGGGGCCGAGGAAATCGCGGCCGAAATCGTCGTTCTGGTAGAGGATACCGACCTTCGCGTTCGGCTTCACGCTGACGACGTGCCGCGCCAGGATGCGCGCCTCGGTCGGATAGAGCGGCAGGCCCGCCATGGTCCATTTGAACTCTTTCGGGTTATTCCACTTCGACGCGCCGGTGTTGAGCAGAAGCTGCGGCACGCCCTTCGAGTTCAGGTATTTGTGCACGGCGGTCTGCGGCGCGGTGCCGAGCGAGCCGTAGAGCGCGAGCACCTCCTCCTGCTCGACCAGGCGCCGCGTCGCCTCGACGCATTTCGGCGCGCTGTAGGCATCGTCCATGGTGAGGAATTTGACCTTGCGTCCGTTGATGCCGCCCTTCTCGTTCAGCATCTGGAAATAGGCTTCGCCGATGCGCCCGAGCACGCCGTAGAGCGAGCCGGGGCCGGAATGCGGCACGGTCTGCCCGATCTTGATCTCGGTGTCGCTGGCGCCGGAATCGTATTTCTTCTCCGCGGCCCAAACATAGGGCGCGGGCAAGGTGGATGCCGCGATGGTGGCGAGCGCGGCGGCGCTGAAATCGCGCCGCGATGGATTCTTCGTCATTATTCGTTTCTCCCTGGTGCGCGCATTGTGCTGGCATCGCCGCACGGCTCGCAAGTAGGAAGTCACGGCTTTGCGACGCAATGACGCTTAAAGCGCCGCATATAGCGCCTAGACTCAAGTTTTCTCGGCGACCACGACGAGGCCGCGCACCGGCTCGTTGTTCTCGGTGCGTGGCGAGGCCTGCTCCAATGTGAGGAGCTTGAGGCCGGCCTTCGCCATCGCATCGCGCACATATTCCGCCGAATGGGCATAGCGCAGGCCTTCGCCGAGGACGATGCCGCTGCCGTCATGTGTCTCCAGCGTGAACGCGAGCACGCCGCCGGGCGCGAGCACGCGCCTGGCTTCACTGAGCACCGGGGCGAGATCGGGCAGATAGACGAACGCATCGGCCGCGACGACGAGGTTTGCACTCGCCTCGCTCCTGCTGCGGAGGCCTTCGATCATGTCGGCGACTTCGAGCTCGGCATAGAGGCCGGTGGCGCGCGCCTCCTTGACCATGCCGGGCGACAGATCGATGCCGATGAACTGGTCGACCTGTTTTGCGAAGGCGGCGGCCGCGAGCCCCGTCCCGCAGCCGAGATCGATGGCGCGCTTGAACAGGGCGGGCTTCTTCGCGGCGACGCGGGCAGCCACTACCGCCTTGAAGATCAGCGACGGCGCGCGATAGCCGAGATCGTTGATCAGCACGTGTTCGAAGCGCGGCGCGTATTGATCGAACAAGGCCTGCACATAGGCCTTTGGCATCTCGGACAATTGCGCATCGCCGAGGCGGATCAGATGCAGATGAGCGCCATGCTGATCGCTTGGGTCGGACTCGCGCGATTTGCGAAAGGCCGCAATCGCCTTGTCGCGCTCGCCGAGTTGCGCGCGGATCTCGCCGAGCGTGAACCAGGCCGAAGTAAAATTCGGCGCAAGCTCGATGGTCTGCTCCAGCAGGTCGGCGGCGGCGGCCAGATCGCCCTTGAGCTGGAGGTCGCGCGCGAACTCGAAGCGGCGGTCGGCCATGAGATCGCCGGAGGTCAGGAACAGGCGCAGGGGCATTTGGGGGAACCAGGGAACGAAGCGGTGATGACTCGAAGATGCGGGGTCGCAACCTATATAACAGGCATGCGTCCGCAAGACATCCTGCTGCCAGTTGCTGCCGGCCTATGCTGCAAGCCCGGCGGCTTCCATATCGACCCTGTCCGCCCGGTCGAGCGGGCCGTGATCACCCACGGCCATTCCGACCATGCCCGCGCCGGCCATGGCGCAGTGCTGGCGACGCAGGAAACGCTGGACATGATGCGGCTGCGCTATGGCGAGAATTTTGCCGGCTCCACGCAAGCGATCCGCTATGGCGAGGAGATCCGGCTCGGCGATGTCAGCGTGAAGTTTCACCCGGCCGGCCATGTGCTCGGTTCGGCGCAGGTCGCGGTCAGCTGCAAGGACACCTGCATCGTCGCCTCCGGCGACTACAAGGATGCACCCGACCCGACCTGCACGCCGTTCGAGCTGGTCTCCTGCGACGTCTTCATCACCGAGGCGACGTTCGGTCTGCCGGTGTTTCGCCATGGCGATGCGGCCGACGAGGTCAAGAAGCTGCTGGCTTCGGTCGCGCTGTTTCCGGAGCGCGCGCATCTCGTCGGCGCCTATTCGCTCGGCAAGGCGCAACGCGTGATCGCGCTGCTGCGCCAAGCCGGCTACGACGCGCCGATCTATCTGCATGGCGCGATGGAGAAGATCACGCATTACTATCAGAGCCGCGGGATCGAGCTCGGTGAGTTGCGGCCGGTGAAGGGCGTCAAGAAGGCGGCGCTTGCCGGCACCATCACGCTGGCGCCGCCCTCAGCGACGTCCGATCTCTGGACCCGGCGGTTTCCCGATCCCGTCACGGCATTCGCCTCCGGCTGGATGCGGGTGCGCGCCCGCGCGCGGCAACGCGGCATCGAGCTGCCGCTGGTGATCTCGGATCACGCCGATTGGGACGGCCTCACCGCCACGATCGCCGCGACCGGCGCCGGCGAGATCTGGGTCACCCACGGCCAGGAAGACGCGTTGGTGCACTGGTGCCAAAGCAAGGGTTTGCGGGCTCGGCCGCTCGATCTGGTCGGCTATGGCGACGAGGAGGAGACCGAGACGCCGCTCGCTGACGAGGCCGAAGCATGAACCGCTTCGCCGAACTTCTCGACCGCCTCGCCTACGAGCCCGGCCGCAACAACAAGCTGCGGCTGATCACGAGCTATTTTCGCGAGGTTTCCGACCCTGATCGCGGCTACGCGCTGGCCGCGCTGACCGGCGCGCTGAGCTTCAAGCACGCCAAACCTTCTCTGCTGCGCGATCTTATCGCCCAGCGAACTGACCCGGTCTTGTTCGGCCTATCCTGGGACTATGTGGGCGATCTCTCCGAGACGATCGCGCTGATGTGGCCGAAGGCCGTGGGTGTCCACAACAACCCACCGCCCCCGACGCTCACCGAGGTCGTCACCACGCTGCGCACGCTCGGCAAGACGGAGCTGCCGAAGCAGCTCGAACGCTGGCTCGACGAGCTGGACGAGACCGGCCGCTGGGCGTTGTTGAAGCTCGTCACTGGCGCTTTGCGCATCGGCATCTCCGCGCGCCTGGCCAAGACCGCGGCCGCGGCGCTCGGTGACAAGGACCCGCATGAGGTCGAGCTGATCTGGCCCGGTCTCGCGCCGCCCTATCTCGACCTGTTCGCCTGGCTGGAAGGCCGCGGCGACAAGCCGGTCAATCGCGATCCCGCGCCGTTCCGCCCCGTGATGCTGGCGCACGCGATCGAAGACGCCGATTTCGCCGCGCTCGACCCCGCCGACTACATCGCCGAATGGAAATGGGACGGCATCCGCGTGCAGGCGGTCGCCGGCCGCGACGAGCACGGCCACATCACGGCGCGGCTCTATTCGCGCACCGGAGAGGACATCACCGGCAGCTTTCCGGACCTGGTCCCGTCCTTGCGGCTACCAGGCGCCATCGACGGCGAGCTTCTGATCCTGCGCGAAGGGCGCGTGCAGAGTTTCAATGTTCTGCAACAGCGGCTCAACCGCAAGGTCGTGTCTCCGAAGCTGATCAAGGAGTTTCCGATTCATCTGCGCGCCTACGATCTGCTCGGCGACGACGAGAATGATTTGCGCGAGCTACAGTTCGCGGAGCGCCGCGAACGGCTGGAGACCTTCATCGGCAAGCTCGACGATTCCCGCATCGATCTCTCGCCCACCGTCGCCTTCGCAAGCTGGGAGGCGCTGACCGCCGCACGCGCCGATCCCGCGAGCGCCGGTGCGGGCGAAGACGCGGACGCCGTCGAAGGCGTGATGCTGAAGCGGCGCGATGCACCCTATCTGCCGGGACGTCCGAAGGGACAGTGGTGGAAGTGGAAGCGCGATCCGCACATCATCGACGCCGTGCTGATGTATGCGCAGCGCGGCCACGGCAAACGCTCGTCCTACTATTCCGACTACACCTTCGGCGTCTGGACCGCAGGCGCGGGCAGTGACGAACTGGTGCCAGTCGGAAAAGCCTATTTCGGCTTCACCGACGAGGAGCTGCTCCAGATCGACCGCTTCGTGCGTCGCAATACCACCGAAAAATTCGGCCCCGTCCGCCACGTCGTGCACGAGCCGGACAAGGGGCTGGTGCTGGAGGTCGCCTTCGAGGGGCTGCAGCGTTCGCCGCGACACAAATCCGGCGTCGCGATGCGCTTCCCCCGCATCAGCCGGCTGCGCTGGGACAAGCCGCCGCGGGAAGCCGACCGGCTGGAAACGCTGGAAAAGATGCTGAAAGCGGAGGCGGCGGAGATTGAGGCTTAAGAAGCCCCGGGCGTGTGCTTGCCCGAATTAAAATCCCGTAAGCCGATTGACGCACCGTTGCGGGTTCCCCATGTCCCCCGCCGTGCCCTATACTGGGGCCGAATCCGCTGAGGAGTTTGAGATGGTCCAAGACGTCAGAGATTTGCCGGCCGGCCGCAGTGACGGCCTGCACCGCTTTCTCGGCGGCTCGCCGCTGGCGGTCGCGTTTCGCCTGGTGCTGCTCTCGATCCTCGTCGGCGTCGTGCTGGCGGCGATCGGTTTCGATCCCTGGAATATCATCTACAGCATTCGCCTCTTGTTCCAGCGCTTGTGGGATCTCGGCTTCGATACCGTGAACTGGCTGTGGCGCTATTTCCTGCTCGGCGCAGTCATCGTGATCCCGATCTGGCTGCTAATGCGTGTTTTCGGCACGCCGCGCGGCCGGTAAGGTTTTGGAGGTCCGCAGCCGATGCAATTGCGCTTTGTCGGCTGCGGCGACGCCTTCGGATCGGGCGGCAGGCTCAACACCTGCTTCCACGTCTCGGGGCGCGAGGCCAACTTCCTGATCGATTGCGGCGCGTCGGCTTTGCCGGCGCTGAAGCGGCTCGAGATCGACCGCAATGAGATCGATCTCATCCTGATCACGCATTTCCACGGCGACCATTTTGCCGGGCTGCCGTTTGTTCTGCTCGACGCGCAGTTCTCGCGGCGGACGCGGCCGCTCACGATCGCCGGCCCCAAAGGCATCGAGATGCGGCTGCGTGCGGTGATGGAGGCTCTGTTCGAGCATTCCTCGAAGACGAAACAGCGCTTCGAGCAGACGGTCATCGAGCTCGCGCCCGAGCAGAGCCAAAGCTTCGGCGCGGTGACGGTGATGCCCTATCCCGTCGTGCACGGCGAATCCGGCGGACCGTTCCTCGCCTATCGCATCGAAGCGGAAGGCCGCACGCTGGCCTACAGCGCCGATACCGAATGGACGGAGGCGCTCATTCCGCTGGCGCATGGCGCGGACCTTTTCATCGCCGAAGCCTATATGTACGAGAGGGTGGTCAAGAATCACCTCAGCCTGAAGACCTTGGAACAGCATCTTCCCGAAATCGGCGCAAAACGCCTCGTGCTCACCCATATGAGCGAAGACGTGCTGTCGCGCCTCGACGACATCGCCCATCTCGCCGCCGAAGACGGCATGGTGCTCGTGTTCTGACATGCACGCACCCGTTCACTTGAAGATCGGTTCCCGTCAGGTCTTCGCCATCGCAGGCCCCGCGATGGTCGCGAACCTCACCACGCCGCTGATCGGTGTGGTCTCGACCACCGCGATCGGACGGCTGGACGATGCCGCGCTGCTCGGCGGCGTCGCCATCGCGTCCGTCATCTTCGATTGCCTGTTCTGGCTATTCGGCTTCCTGCGCATGAGCACGCTCGCCTTCACGGCGCAGGCGCTCGGCGCCGGCGAGACGCGCGAGCTGACCGCGATCCTGGTGCGCGGCTTCATCGTCGCGGGCCTGATCGGCGTAGCCCTGATCGCGCTGCAACTGCCGCTGGCGGCAATACTGTTCGACCTGATGGGCGGCAGCGAAGGCGTTACGCGCGCGGCGAAAACCTACTTCGTGATCCGGATCTGGTCGGCGCCGCTCGCGCTCGCCAACTACGTCATCCTCGGCTGGCTGGTCGGCCAGGCCCGCGCCAATCCGGCGCTCGCGCTCCAGGTCGTCATCAATGTCGTAAACGCGGCGGCGACGATCCTGCTGGTGCTGGTCTACGACACCGGCATCGCGGGTGCTGCGATCGCCGCACTGCTGTCTGAAGCGGCCGGATTCGGGCTCGGCATGATCGTCTGCCGCCGCTATGCGGACGGCGGGTTCGCGGTGCCATACGCAGAGCTGTTCGACCGGGCCAAGCTGATGCGGCTGCTGGCGGTGAATTCCGACATCCTGATCCGCACCGCGGCGCTGATCGCCGTGTTTCTGTTTTTCACCGCCAAGGGCGCGCGGGCCGGCGACGTCACGCTGGCCGCCAATTCCGTGCTCAACAATTTTCTGCTGGTCAGCGCCTTCTTCCTCGATGGTCTGGCCAACGCAGCCCAGCAGCTTTGCGGCCGTACGCTCGGCGCACGCGACGCCAGGGGATTTGCGGATTCGACCCGGCTGGTGCTGCTATGGGGGCTCGGCTTCGCGCTGGTCGTGTCCGCGCTGTTCGCGCTGTTCGGGCCGAACTTGATCGATGTCATGACGGCGAGCGAAGCCGTCCGTCGCGGCGCCCGGGAATTCCTGCCGTTCGTCGTGCTTGCGCCCATTCCCGGCGTGTTCGCCTTCGGCTTCGACGGCATCTATATCGGCGCGACCTGGGCGCGCGAGATGCGCAATCTGATGCTGGCTTCGCTCGCGATCTTCCTCGCCACATGGTGGGCGCTGCAATCGTTCGGCAATGCCGGGCTGTGGAGCGCGCTGATCGCCTCCTACGTCTCGCGCGGCGGCTTGCAGGCCGCGCGCTATCCGGCGCTGTACAGGAAGACGTTTCTTTCTTCTCCTTCTCCCCGCTTGCGGGGAGAAGGTCGGGATGAGGGGGAGTCTCGGCAGGAACGGTGAGAGTGGGACTCGCGGAGAGTGCCCCTCACCCGGATTGCATCTTCGATGCAATCCGACCTCTCCCCGCAAGCGGGGCGAGGTGAAGAAAACCCTACATCCCCGGCCAGGCTTCCGCCGTCAGCGTGGCGGCGTCGGAGCCGACGATCTCGGAGAGAGAATCCCGCCCGGTGCGCAATAGGGTCGAGGTGAGGTCGCGCTTGATCTCGTCGACGAGGCCGAGGCCCTTGTAGACCAGCGAGGAATAGAGCTGGATCAGGCTCGCGCCAGCGCGGATTTTCGTCAGCGCGGCACCGCCCGAGTCCACGCCGCCGACGCCGATCAGGGGGAATGCGCCCTCGACGCGCACATAGGTCTCGGCGACCATCCGCGTCGACAGTCGGAACAGCGGCCGGCCGGACAGGCCGCCCTGCTCCTTGGCGCGCATCTCCTCGCGCAGCGTGCTCGGCCGCGCGATCGTGGTGTTCGACACGATCATGCCGTCGACCCGTCGCGAGCGCGCGACCTGGACGACGTCGTCGAGCTGGGCGAGGCTCAGATCCGGCGCGATCTTGAGCAGCACCGGCGTGTCGCCGGCGCTCTCGCGCACCCGCTGACGCGCGTCGATCACCCTGGCGAGGAGATCGTCGAGCAGCGCGCCTTCCTGCAGATTGCGCAGGCCCGGCGTGTTCGGCGAGGAGACGTTGACGGTGAAATAGCTCGCGACCGGCGCAAAGGTCTCGATCAGCTTGACGTAATCGTTGACCCGATCGGGCGAATCCTTGTTGGCGCCGACATTGACGCCGACGATGCCGCCGTGCTGCGCGCGCGCCGCGAGCCGGCGCAGGGCGGTCTCCGCGCCGTCATTGTTGAAACCCATGCGGTTGATCACGGCCTCGTCGCGCTCCAGACGAAACAGCCGCGGCCGCGGATTGCCGCTTTGCGGTTTCGGCGTCACCGAGCCGATCTCGATGAAGCCGAAGCCGAGCCGCAGCAGCGCATCCGGCACTTCGGCGCTCTTGTCGAAACCCGCGGCCATGCCGATCGGATTGGGGAAGTTGAGCCCGAACGCACGCACCGCAAGCTTGGGATCGTCAGCGTGCGGCTTGCCCGGCGGCAGGAAGCGCAGGCCCTGGATCGCGAGGCGATGCGCATCCTCCGGATCGAGCCAACGCAACACCGGCAGCGAGAGAGCGTCGAAAGCGCGGATCACGGGGCAAGCTCCGGAACGTCGTGGCCGCCGTCGGAGCGCGTGTTGAGGTTGATCACCGCAAGCACAGCGCCGAGATCGAGCTCGCCATAGAGATGCGGAAACAGCTCCTCATTGCGCGAACGCTCCCAGCGCAATGCGCTGCCGAGCGCATCGCCGTCGACCTCGACCAGGAACAGCGCGCGCTGCCCGACATAATGCTTCTGCAGGGTCTCGGGAACCTGGGCGGCGGTCGAGAAATGGATGAATCCGTCGCGCGAATCGTCCGCGCTGCCGCGGTAGACACCCTGCCGTTCCGCCTCACGCCAGGCCGAGGCCGGACAGATTTTGTAGATCTTGACCACCGCTTACGCAGTCCTGTTTGCCCGTGGAGACAGCTCTTTGAGTCTCCTGGGGATTTTCGTCTCTCGTGGGTCGTTAAATCCCGGGCGGGACCGTAAAGGCCACCCCTGCCGAACTCAAGACTTAGACGCCGCCTCTTGCACCGAAAACGGAAAACCGATTGATTTGAGGATAGTTTTCCTGAGTTGCGACGGGCTGGACCTTCCATGGTCAAGCAGGCCAAAGCGCAGAGGATGCTCACCCACGACCAGATCTGGGGCGCGCTGGATCGGCTGGCGGCGCATGCCGGCCTGTCGCCGTCCGGCCTCGCCAAGCGCGCCGGGCTCGATCCCACCACCTTCAACAAGTCCAAGCGCGTCACCTCCGATGGCCGCGAGCGCTGGCCCTCGACCGAATCGATCGCGAAAGCGCTGGCGGCCGCAGATTCGTCGATCGACATTTTTGCAAGGCTGGTCGCCGACGAGGCAGGCGGCGGCCGCTCGGTGCCGCTGCTCGGCTTCGCGCTGGCCGGCGCGAGCGGCGCCTTCGACGAGTCCGGCTTTCCCACCGGCAAGGGCTGGACCAAGTTTGCCCTTCCCGACGTCGAGGGCAACCACAGCTTCGCGCTGCAGATTTCCGGCGAAGCGCTTGCGCCCGCCTATCGCGACGGCGACATCATCCTGGTCGCCCCCGGCGCGCCGATCCGCAAAGGGGATCGCGTGGTGGTGAGGACCAAGGCGGGCGAGGTGACGGTGACGACGCTGAAGCGCCGCACGGCAAAAGCTCTGGAGTTGCAGCCGCTCGATACCTCTCAGGCCGAACGCAGGATGGCGGCGAGCGAGGTCGGCTGGATCGCGCGGATCGTGTGGGCGAGCCAGTGATCGCGTCTCGCCTGGCGTCGTGACCGGGCGATGACGTCAGCCGCGCCGCATTCGCCGCGGGCAGCCTTGCGACTCATCATCTCTCTCGCATAGGTTGCCGCCACTCATTGCCGTGCAAATTCATGTCAGGGGGAATATGATGAATCGCCGTCACGCATTGAAGGCCCTCGCGGGTCTTGCGCTTTGTCCGCTCTGCAAGCCGGCCTTCGCCGCCGAAGGTGCGCATTGGAGCTACGAAGGCGCCGGCGCCAAATGGGGCGATCTCGACGCGGCCAACAAGGCCTGCGCGGTCGGCCTGCAACAATCGCCGATCGACATCGAGGCGACGGTCAAATCGCAATTGCCCGCGCTGAAGCTGAACTGGGGCAAGAGCGCCGACACCATCGTCAACAACGGGCACACGATCCAGCTCAACTTCACCGAGGGCAGCACGCTCACGCTCGGCGATGTCAAATACAAGCTGCTCCAGGTGCATTTCCACCGGCCGAGCGAGCACATGATCGGCGGCAAGAATTTTCCGATGGAGGCACATTTCGTCCATCGCAACGAGGCCGGCGGGCTCGCCGTGGTCGGCGTGCTGATGGCCGAGGGCAGGCCGAACCCGGCCTTCGGCAAGATCGTCAAGACCATGCCGGCCGCGGAAGGCCCCGCCGTGAAGGCAGATACGACCATCGATCCCCACGCCATGCTGCCCACGAAGCTCAGCTACTTCCGCTATCCCGGCTCGCTGACGACGCCACCCTGCTCAGAAGTGGTCGAATGGCTGCTGCTGACCAACCCGATCCAGGTGTCGGCCACCGATGTCGCCGCGTTCGCAAAGCTCTATCCGATGAACGCGCGCCCGGTGCAGAAGGACAACCGTCGCTACGTGCTGCGGTCGATCTGAGCGGGGGCTGAAGGTTGTAGCCCGGATGAGCGAAGCGACATCCGGGGTTTTTGCTAGCTAGCCGCACCGACGGTCCCGGATATCGCTTCGCTCATCCGGGCTACGAGGTCGCTAGAACGGAAGTTGTCGCGTCACGCACTCCGCGCCAGCGCGCCGTCGATCATCTTCACTGCGTTCTGCACGCCATACACCGCGACAAAGGAGCCGAAGCGCGGGCCCTTTTCCTGGCCGAGCAGCACCTGGTAGAGCATGTTGAACCAGTCGAGTGTCACGCCGGGACGGCCGTCCTTGCCCTTCTTGACCTGGTCGAGGAACGGCTCGCGGCGGCCGATCTCGTAGACGACGTTCTGGATGTCCTCGGCCGAGGCGTCTTGCGGCAGCTGCGATAATGCATCCCGCAAATCCTGCAGCGCCGCGCGCTCGGTCTCGGTCGGTTCGCGGAACGTCTTCGTCGGCGCGACGAAGTCGCGATAATAATTGATGGCATAGCCGACCATCGCATCGAGCTTGGGATGCGTCTGCGGGCTCACGCCGGGCCGATAGCGGCCAATGAAACCCCACAGCGTCTCGGCGTTCTCCGCATTCGACGACGACACCAGCGTCAGCAAGAGCTGGAACGTGACGGGCATGTCGAACTTCGGCGGATGGCCGCTGTGGACATGCCAGACCGGATTGCCGAGCTGCTGCTTGGCGTCCTGCTTGGCAAAGCCGTCGATGAACTGCTGGTAGTCGTCGACATTGCGCGGGATGACGTCGAAATACAGCCGCTTGGCCGCCTTCGGCTCGCGGTACATGAACAGCGACAGCGATTCCGGCGAGGCGTAGCGCAGCCATTCGTCGATGGTCAGCCCATTGCCCTTCGACTTCGAGATCTTCTGGCCCTTGTCGTCGAGGAAGAGCTCGTAGTTGAAGCCCTCCGGCGGCGTGGCACCGAGCGCCCTCGCGATCGCACCGGAGAGTTTGACCGAGTCGATCAGATCCTTGCCCGCCATCTCGTAATCGACGCCGAGCGCGACCCAGCGCATCGCCCAGTCGGCCTTCCATTGGCACTTGACGTTGCCGCCGGTGACCGGCGTCTCGACTTCCTGGTTGGTATCGGGATCGAGATAGGTCACCGTGCCGGCCGCTACGTCGCGGCGGATCATCGGCACCTGCAGCACGACACCCGTGGTCTTGCTGATGGGGAGGAACGGCGAATAGGTCGCGCGGCGATCGGGTCCGAGCGTCGGCAGGATGATCGCCATCACCTTGTCGTAGGCCGCGAGCATTTTAAGCAGCGTCGCGTCGAAACGGCCGGACGTATAATAGTCGGTCGAGCTCGCAAATTCGTAGTCGAAGCCGAAATGATCGAGGAAGGCGCGCAGCCGCGCATTGTTGTGGTGCCCGAACGACGGGTACTCGTTGGAGAACGGATCCGGCACGCGCGTCAGCGGCTTGCCGAGATGCGCGGCCAGCATCTCCTTGTTGGGGACGTTGTCGGGCACTTTCCGAAACCCGTCCATGTCGTCGGAGAACGCGAGCAGGCGCGTCTTGATCTTGTTCTCGGTCAGCACATGAAATGCGTGCCGCACCATCGAGGTGCGCGCGACCTCGCCGAAGGTGCCGATATGCGGCAGGCCTGATGGCCCATAGCCGGTCTCGAACAGCACCTCGTCCTTCGGGCTTTTCTTCAGCCGCGCGACAATGGCCTTCGCCTGCTCGAACGGCCAGGCGTTGGATTGTTCGGCGAGCGCACGCAGATCGCTCGGGTTCGCGGCAAGATCGACAACGGACATCTAAGGGCCTCCGGGGCGCGGAAAATAGCGATTTCCAGGCAGAATGCAATTTTGCGGGGTACTGCCACCGCGCCGTCATTGCGAGCGAAGCGAAGTAATCCAGACTGCCACTGCGGAAACAGCCTGGATTGCTTCGTCGAAAGGGCTCCTTGCAATGACGGCAGAGCAGGCAGCGAAACTAGAACGGGCTCACCGAGAAATACCGCAGCCACAGATCCGTGTAGCGGCCCTTTTCCCAGACGCGGAACATCGCCCAGTTCAGGGCCTGGCGCAGCACGTCGTTGCCCTTGCGCACGGCGATGCCGATGCCTTCGCCGAAGAAACGGCTTTCGACGAAGGGACCGCCGGAGAAGGCGCAGCAATCGCCGGAATCGGTGCCGTTGATCCAGAACGCGAGCGCGATGGCGTCGCCGAAGATGAAATCGACCTCGCCCTTGCGCAAGGCGCCGCGCATGGCGTCGTCGTTGGGATAGGGGTGCAGCTCGGCGTCGGTGAACATCGCTTTGAGATAGGCTTCATGCGCGGAGCCGGCGATGACGCCGACTTTCTTGCCCTCGAGATATTCGGGCCGGATCTCCGGCATCACCGCGTCCTTGCGCGAAGCGAAGCGCGCCGGCACGCGGTAATAGGGGTCGGTGAAGTCGACCCGGGCGCGCAGCTGCGGGCTCACCGCCATTGAGGCGATGATGGCGTCGCCGCGGTTGGAGGCGAGCGCATCGACCAGCGTCTCGAAGCGGCGCATCTGCACCGTGCAGGTGACCTTGATCTCCTCGCACAGGCTGCGTGCGAAATCGACGTTGAAGCCGGCCGGATTGCCGTCGGCGCCGGTATAGTTGAACGGCGGATAGTCAGTCTCGGTCAGGAAACGGATCACGGTCAGGCGCGACAAATCCGGCCGCTCCGGCCGCCGCCGCGGGTCCCAGAAGCCCGGCACCGCCTGCGGGGCGGCTTGCGGCGCGACCTGGGGTGAGGCTTGCGGCGCCGTTGGGGGCTGCTTGGCCGGGGCCTGCGCCTGCGCGCGTGGCGCAGCAGCGAGCAGGCAGACGCCGACGACCAGCCCGGTCAGCAAGCCACGGGCGGATTTGGACGATTTCGCCTGTTGCGATGGGGCCATCGGCTGAAAATGAACGATTTTCGTTGGGATCGGAGGGCCTTATAGCCCATCCGGCCGGGAACGCGAGCGCGTATTGCGGCCAATAGGGAGCCTACAGATACCGCTTCAAGTCCACCGCGGCTTCTTCCGGCGTGCGCTTCAGGTTGAATGGCGAGACGAAGCGGCCGTCGCGGTCCATCAGATAGATCAGCGCGGTGTGGTCCATGGTGTAGTCGCCGTCCTTGGTCGGGACCTTCTTGGCGTAGACCCGATAGGAGGTGATCACCTTGGCGGTTTCGGCAGGATCGCCGCTCAGCCCCTCGAGGTGCGGATCGAAGCTCGACAGATAGTCCTTCATCGCCGCCGGCGTGTCGCGCTCGGGATCGACCGAGATGAAGACCGCATTGACCTTGTCGGCGTCCTTGCCCAACGCGCGCAGCACTTCCGAGATCTCGAACAACGAGGTCGGGCAGACGTCGGGGCAATGGGTGTAGCCGAAGAAGATCAGGGTCGGCTTGCCCTTGAGGTTCTTGTCGGTGACGGCCTTGCCGTTCTGGTCGGTGAGCTGGAACGGGCCACCGATCGCGGCCGGCTGCGCCACCTTGCTGACCCCGCCCATGGCCCAGAATACGATCAGCAGCCCGAGGATGAGGCTTGCGGCGAAGGCTGTCGCGATCACCAGGGGACGGGCGGCGGAGCTCATGGGCGGAAAACTTCCTGTCGCGGGATCAGAAGCAGGCGGCGAAACCGGTCCTGATCATTTCGAAGAACACCTGGCTGCCGTAGTGGAACCAGAGCGCGAGCACGCCGAGCACGACCAGGCCGCCGACGCCAGCACCCGCCAACAGCAGCACGAACGGCATCCGGCCGGCAGTGGGCGAATTGTCCGATACAGGATGGGCGGGGTGCAGTGGTTGAGCCATGACAACGATCGGGGTGAAGGGTTCCCTTGGCTCTCAAATAGGCGTTGGGGCGGGGCCGGGCAAGCGCGGTAGGCGGCCGGAGATCAATTGGTGCGGAGGATCTCCGTCATGCCCGGGCTTGTCCCGCCTGCGCGGCCGAAGCCGCTCCGGCGAGGCGAAGACCCGGGCATCCACGTACTTCTCGCTCGGGCCAAAAACGTGGATGGCCGGGACAAGCCCGGCCATGACGAAGGATAGAGATCAGCTCTGAAAACGACCGACTGCGGCCTACCGCGGCGACGGCTTATTGGCCGAGGCCTGCGCGTCGAGGTAGCAGGGCTTGTACATGGCCTGGAGCTGCCTGCCCTTCAGGAAGAGCATGTGCGGGGTGAGGCCGCCGCGCTGATTGATCCAGCGTTTCACCTGCGAGGGATACATCGCATAGAGCATCTGGGTCGCTTCGGTATTGGTGACCGCGCGACCGTTGCTGCCGAAATCCCACGCGGCGTGGAAGCCCAGTGTCGCGTGCGACGTCACGCAGATGCGGTCAGGCGGGATGGCGCCGAGGACGATGGTGCAGGCAGAGGCGCAGAGACCGTCGATGATGACGGTGTCGCCCGACTGCCGCAGGTCCTGGTATTTGTCGACGTAGGTTCCGATCCGGCCACCGCGGTCATCCGCGATCCGAACCACCGCGTGAGAAGCGCCCATGCTCGCGATCAGGAGAACCGCCGCAAGCAACCCCGTCAGAAACTTCATTGGCCCCCGCCCCAGTCGAATTCGAATCTGTGTGTCAGGTGGTGATGCCCTGCTAGGGTCCGTCGTAACCGCGGTTTTGTCTAGGCATGCCGGCTCGCTCAAAACAAATTCAAATCCAGTGTTGCGCCGGCGCTGCACTCAGCCGGTCTTTTTCCCGAAGTGGAACAAGTTAACGATGTCTTGCGCGCCGTCCTCTTGATCTCAGTTGCAACCGCCGGCTTCAATCCGGGCAACTACAGGGGGGAACCTGTGGAGGGGGAAACACATGAAGGGGGAAACATATGGCCGAACAGATGACTGAAGAGACTGACGTCATCGTTGTCGGCGCAGGACTGTCGGGCCTCGTGGCCGCAACCGAGATCGCGGACGCCGGCAAGCGCGTGATCGTGGTCGACCAGGAGGGCGAGCAGTCGCTCGGCGGCCAGGCGTTCTGGTCGTTCGGCGGATTGTTCCTGGTCGATTCGCCGGAGCAGCGACGACTCGGCATCAAGGATTCCTTCGACCTTGCGATGCAGGACTGGCTTGGCACCGCCGGCTTCGACCGTGACGAGGATTTCTGGCCACGGCAATGGGCCGAGGCTTATGTGGCGTTCGCGGCCGGCGAGAAGCGCGCGTGGCTGCGTGCGATGGGACATCGCATCTTCCCCGTGGTCGGATGGGCCGAGCGCGGCGGCTATGACGCAATGGGCCACGGCAATTCGGTGCCGCGCTTTCATGTCACCTGGGGCACCGGGCCCGGCATCATCGAGCCGTTCGAGCGCCGTGCGCGCGAGGCCGTCAGGAGCGGCCGGCTGAGCTTTCGGTTCCGCCATCGCGTCGACGCGCTCTCGATCACCAACGGTACGGTGGATGGCGTCAGCGGTGCCATTCTCGCCCCGGATAATGTCGAGCGCGGCAAGAGCTCATCGCGCAAAATCGTCGGCGAGTTCGCGTTGAAGGCCCAAGCCGTGATCGTGGCGTCCGGCGGCATTGGCGGCAATCACGAGCTGGTGCGGCAGAACTGGCCGAAGCGGCTCGGCGCGCCGCCGAAATTCATGATCTCCGGCGTGCCCGAGCATGTCGACGGCCGCATGATCGGCATCACCGAGAAAGCAGGCGCGCGCCTGATCAACCGCGACCGCATGTGGCATTATGTCGAAGGCATCCAGAACTGGTCACCGATCTGGCCGCGCCACGGCATCCGCATCCTGCCCGGCCCCTCCTCGATGTGGTTCGACGCCACCGGCACGCGCCTGCCGGCGCCGTTGTTTCCCGGCTCCGACACGCTCGGCCAGCTCCAATACATCATGTCCACCGGCTACGATTATTCCTGGTTCATCCTGACCCAGAGCATCATCAAGAAGGAGTTTGCGCTGTCGGGCTCGGAGCAGAACCCCGACCTCACCGGCAAGAGCTGGCGCATGACGATCAAGCGCGCCACCAACAAGGGCGCACCGGCGCCCGTGGAAGCGTTCAAAAGCCATGGTGTCGACTTCATCGTGCGCGACAAGATCGAGGACCTCGTTGCGGCCATGAACAAGCTGGCCGGCAGCGACCTCCTCAAGCTCGAGCACATCAGGATGCAGATCGAGGCGCGCGACCGTGAGATCGCCAATCCTTACGTCAAGGATGCGCAGGTGATGAACATCCACAATGCGCGGCGCTATATCGGCGACAGGCTGATCCGCACCGCCTCCCCGCACCGCATCCTCGATCCCGCGCAAGGGCCGCTGATCGCGGTCAAGCTCAACATCCTCACGCGCAAGACGCTGGGCGGTTTCGAGACCGACCTCTCTTCGCGCGTGTTCGGCGAGGAGGGCAGCGTCATCCCTGGTCTGTATGCAGCGGGCGAGGCCGCCGGCTTCGGTGGCGGCGGCGTGCACGGCTATCGTTCGCTGGAAGGCACGTTCCTCGGCGGCTGCCTGTTCTCGGGCCGCAATGCGGGCCGCGCCGCGGCGAAGGCCGTGGGCTAGACATGCGGTGGCGGCTGCGCATCGCGGCGTTTGTTGCGGCATTGGCCGCCGCCTCGGCTGCGTCCGCCGATACGATCGACGTCGACGGCGTGAAGCGGTCCTACACTGTGCAATTGCCGGCGAAGCGGCTCGTGCCGCTCGTCGTCGTGCTGCATGGCAAGACCCAGCGCGGCGCCGACATGATGACGCGGACGGCGTGGCCGCAGGTCGCAAAGCGCGAAGGGTTTGCGGTGGTCTTTCCCGATGGCCTCAACCACGCCTGGGCCGATGCGAGGACCAAGGCGGGACCGGCGCTCCGTGGCCCGCCCGCGGGCACCGACGACGTCGCCTTCATCGCAAAGCTCGTCGAGAAGCTGGTGGCGAACGGCACCGCCGACCCTCGCCGCGTCTATGTCACCGGCATCTCCAATGGCGGCGCCATGGCAATGACGCTGGTCTGCGCCCGCGCCGATCTGTTTGCTGCCGCCGCGAGCGTGAGCATGAACCTCACCGATGAGGCCGCAGTCACGTGCCATCCGTCGCGGCCGCTACCGATGCTGCTGATGAACGGCACGGCCGATCCGCTGGTCCCCTACGAGGGCGGCCGCGGATCGAGCTATTATGCCGCAGACGGATTCTGGTCCACCGACGAGACGCTTGCGTTCTGGCGCAAGCTCAACGGCTGCGAGACCGACAATTCCGACATAACCGATTTGCCCGACAGGGCGCCCGCAGACCAGTCCACGGTGACACGGATCTCCTCGCGCTGTCCTGGAGGGCACGACGTCGTGCTTTATCGCATCAATCAAGGCGGTCACCGCATGCCCGGATTTTCTCCGGATGCGCGTTTCCCGAAGGTCGCCGCCAGCTTGCTGGGATCGCAGAACGGCGACATCGACGCCGCCGAGACGATCTGGACGTTCTTCGGCCAGTTTCCTTGAAGCGCGACGCATGCGTCCCCGGCAACGCATGCTTGCCTGGGGTGGCACAGGGCAGGCCGCTGCGCTAGACAGGGCCGCCATTCAAAGGAGACTCCCAATGAGCATTCAGCGTCTTGAAACCGGCCCGCGCATGAGCCAGGTCGTCGTGCACGGCAACACCGTCTATCTCGCCGGTGTCGTCGCCAACAACGCCGCCGGCGAAAGCGTGACGAAGCAGACCCAGGACATCCTGGCGACCATCGACAGCCATCTCGCCAAAGCGGGCACCGACAAGTCGAAGCTGCTCTCGGCCACGATCTACATCACCGACATGAAGACGTTTGGCGAGATGAACGCGGTGTGGGACGCCTGGGTCTCGCCCGGCAACACGCCGGCGCGCGCCACCGTCGAAGCCAAGCTCGCGGCAGCACAATACACCGTCGAGATCATGGTCACTGCGGCGAAGTAACCGCGGAAAATTTACGCGCGCTGATGACCTCAGAGGTAATCGATCAGCGCGCGTGAACCTTCGATAGTCAGGTCAGCCGAACGACACGGCGCCATCGAAGGAGACTACAATGACCGACCCCATCACCATCGCCCGCCGCTACATCGATCTCTGGAACGAACGTGCAGCCGGCCGCCGGCGCGAACTGCTGAGCCAGAACTGGACGGCGGATGCGAGCTATGTCGATCCCCTGATGAAGGGCGACGGCCATGACGGCGTCGATGCGCTGATCGCAGGCGTGCAGCAGCGCTTTCCCGATTTCAAGTTCAAGCTGATCGGCGAGCCCAACGGCTACGGCGACCATGTCCGCTTCAGTTGGGGCCTTGGTCCCGAGGGCATCGACAGCCCGATCAAGGGGACGGATTTCGCCGTGCTGAAGGACGGCCGTATCAGGAGCATCACGGGATTTCTGGACCAGGTGCCCGCAGGCGCGTGAGCACGCGCTGATCGTTGCCAGGCCCTCTCCCTTGTAAAGGGAAAGGGCGCAGCGGCGCTCGTCGCACAGGCACTAGTTATTCGCGCTCGCAGAATCGTCCATCGCCTTGAAGGCTTCCTCCAGCTGCAGCGAGATCGGCACGTTCAGCCGTTCGCCGGTCGGAAGCCTTGCGGTGAACCATTTGTTGTAGAGCGGAACGAGGTCGTGGTTGGAGCCGAGCTTGCGGAAGGTGCGATCGACCACGGCCGTCAGTTGCGGCTCGCCCTTGCGGAACATGATGCCGTAGGGGTCGTAGGACAGGTAATCGCCGGTGACGCGGAACTTGTCCTGAGCCTTGTGGCGCACGATCAGGCTGGACAGCAGGATGTCGTCGGTCGCAAACGCATCGGCTTTGCCGTCGACGAGCATCTGGTACGACTGTTCGTGATCAGCACCGACAACGATGGTCAGTCCCAACGAGGACTTCTTGTCGGCCGCCTGGATCGCCTGCTCGTTGGTGGTGCCCTTCGTCACCACGATGGTCTTGCCCTTCAGATCAGCCACTGACTGGACGCTGGACGCCTTCGGCACCATCAGTTTGGTGCCGGCAACGAACATCAGCGGCGAGAAGGCGACGCGCTTGGCGCGCTCGGCATTGGCCGTGGTCGAGCCGCATTCCAGGTCGATCTTGTTCTGGAGCACGGCGTCGATGCGGTCATCCGAGGTGACCTTGACGTAAGCGATCTTGAGATTGGGATCGTCGACCTCGACGCCGATCTCCTCGACGATGGCCTCGCAAAGCTCGAGGCTGTAGCCGATCGGCCGGTTGGCCTGATCGAGGAAGGAGAACGGCGGCGAGCTCTCGCGATAGCCGAGCCGCACGGTGTGCGCGGTCTTGATCGCTGACAGCGTCGGGCTAAGCCCTTCGCTGCCACCGGTCTGGGCGGAGGCACCCGTGGCCAGCTGGCACGCTGCCAAAAACAAGCCGCCCGATATCGCCATTGAAAGGCGCATGATGCACTCCGATCAATGGCCGGCCATCGCAGGCACTTCGCCGGGGATCATGTCCCCCGGCACGGCATCGCCCGCTCCAAGCTCGTGCTCGGGCCCGAGCTCGCCTTCCCACTTGGCCACGACCGAGGTCGCGAGCGTGTTGCCGATCACGTTGGTGGCGCTGCGGCCCATGTCGAGGAAGGTGTCGATGCCCATGATCATCAACAGCCCGGCCTCGGGGATGCCGAACTGCGACAGCGTCGAGGCGATGACCACGAGGGAGGCGCGCGGCACGCCGGCGACGCCCTTCGAGGTGATCATCAGCGTTGCCAGCATGGCGAGCTGGGTGCCGAGCGGCATGTCGATGTGGTAGCTCTGCGCGATGAAGACGCTCGCGAAGGTGCAGTACATCATCGTGCCGTCGAGATTGAAGGAATAGCCGAGCGGCAGCACGAAGCTCGAGATCCGCGACGAGGCGCCGAACTTGTTCAGCCCCTCCAGGGTTTTCGGATAGGCCGCTTCGGAACTCGCGGTGGAGAACGCGATCATCAGCGGCTCGCGGATCAGCTTCAGCAGATGGGCGTAGCGCGGCCCGATCACGATGAAGCCCACGACCACCAGGATGCCCCACAGCAGCGCGAGCGAGAGATAGAAGCCGCCCATGAAGACGATGAGCTTCCAGAGCACCAGCAGGCCGTTCTTGGCAACCGTCGCGGTGATGGCGGCCCAGACCGCGAACGGCGCGAACAGCATCACATAGCCCGTCACCTTGAGCATGATGTGGCCGATGTCGTCGATCAGCGCCAGGATCGGCTTGGAGCGCTCGGGCATCGAGCCCATCGCCACCGAGAAGAACACGGCAAAGATCACGATCTGCAGGATCTCGTTCTGCGCCATCGCATCCGCGATAGAGGTCGGGATCAGATGGGTCAGGAATTTTTCGATCGAGAAGGCGGAAACCGGCAGGCCGGTCGACTGCGCCTTGTCAGGCAACGTACCGGGGAAGTTCGCGCCGGGCTGGAGCAGATTGACCATCACGAGGCCGAGCATCAGCGAGACGAAAGAGGCGCTGACGAACCAGCCCATGGTCTTGGCGAAGATGCGGCCAAGCTTGGAGCCCGAACCCATATGAGCAATGCCGCCGACCAGGGTCGCAAACACCAGCGGCGCGATGATCATCTTGATCAGGCGCAGGAAAATCACGGCGATCAGGTTGATGGACGAGGCCCAGTCGCCCCGTGTGTCGGGCAGGAAATTGTAGATCGCCGCGCCCATGATGATGCCCAGCACCATCGCCACCAGAATAAATTGCGTAAACCTGTTCGACATTGAACACCCCCGCTACACCGACCGCTTCATGATGTCGCAGATATGACGATGACGCAACACGCTTGGCGTGCGATCGCCGGAGCGGATGTTCCCGTTGCGCAACTGGCGCCCGCGATCTAGCTTCATGCAGCGCACAACGAATGCGGCTTGCACGTTTTTCTTGCGGCAGCTGCATCAATAATCGTCAGACGACCGAGGGGAAACATCATGAGCGGCAGCGTCAATCGTCAGATTCTTCTGGTGGAAAAGCCCAGCGGCAAGCTCGGCCCCGAGCACTTCAAGCTGGTCGAAGGTGCAGTACCCGAGCCGAAGGACGGCGAGGCCTTGCTGCGCGTGCGATACATCTCGCTCGACGCCGCCAACCGCGCCTGGATGCACGGCGCGACCTATCGCTCAGCAGTCGAAGCCAACAGCGTGATGGCCGGCGGCGCCATCGCCGAGGTCGTCAGCTCAAAGGCGCCGGGGCTAGCGCCGGGCGACCTCGTGTTCGGCGACACCGGCTGGCAGGAGTTGGCGGCAGTCCCTGCCAAGCATCTCACCAAGATGCCGAAGCTCGAGCCGATGACGCATCTGCTGAGCGTGTTCGGCATTGCCGGCCTCACGGCCTATTTCGGCCTGCTGGAGATCGGCAAGCCCAAGGAGGGCGAGACCGTCGTGGTCTCCGCGGCCGCAGGCTCGGTCGGCTCGATCGTCGGGCAGATCGCGAAGATCAAGGGATGCCGCGTGGTCGGCATCGCCGGCGGCGCCGACAAGTGCAGCTGGCTGACCTCCGAGCTCGGCTTCGATGCCGCCGTCGACTACAAGGACGGCGCGGTGTTCAAGGCGTTACGCGCGGCGGCTCCGAAGGGCATCGACGTCTATTTCGACAATGTCGGCGGCGACATTCTCGAAGCCTGCCTGCCGCAGATGAACAATTACGGCCGCATCGCCTGCTGCGGCGCGATCTCGCAATATGACGGCGCGCCCTCGGCACACGGCCCGCGCGGCGTGCCCGGCCTGATCGTGGTGAAGCGGCTCGTCATGCAGGGCTTCATCGTGATGGACTACATGAAAGAGAGCCAGCGTGCGCTCGCCGACCTCCAGGCCTGGGTCACATCCGGCAAGCTGAAGGTGCAGGAGGACATCATCGACGGCCTCGAGAACACGCCGAAGGCACTGATCGGATTGCTGGCGGGCGACAACCGCGGCAAGCGGATGGTCAAGCTCTGACGACGTAGTTAGGTCGCAATTGCAAAGCCAATATCTACTTGCGGTAGAGGTCGCGGCGGCCAATGATGCCGCGCGCGGCATCACCCGCGACGATTGTTTGCATCACATTTGAAAAATTGTCGGCGTTACCGACAGGGCGGGAATTCACTCAGATGTTCAACATGTTGAAACATGCGTCGGCACGCGGGACGTTGCTGGCGGCGGCTCTCTTCGCAACTGCAGCAGGCGCGTTCGCACAAGCACCGACCGAGGCGCAGAAGAGCGCGATCCGCTCCGCATGCCGCTCGGATTTCATGGCGCACTGCGCGAGCGTCACGCCGGGCGGTGTGGAAGCGTATCAATGTTTGCAGAAGAACATGTCGGGCCTGTCATCGGGATGCCAAACCGCGGTTCGCGCGGTCGAGCCTGCTGCGGCGCCGAAGACCGAAGCTGCACCGAAGACCGAGGCTGCACCCAAAGAGGCTCCACCCAAGGCGGAGGCCGCGCCTGCCGCACCGAAGGCTGAATCCGCTCCCGCCGCAAAGCCCGCTGCCGCTGCCGCGCCCAAGGCCGCTGCAGCCAAACAGCCAAGCAGCGCTCAGGTCGCTGCCGTCAAGAGCGCGTGTCGCGCCGATTATCCCAAGGTGTGCGCCAGCGTCCCGCCGGGCGGCGCGCCCGCACTCGAATGCCTGGAGAAGAACAAGGCAAAGGTTTCGCCGGCCTGCGAGAAGGCCGTGACCGCCGCGGCCGGGGGCGGTGGCGCGGCAGCAACGGCAGCACCTGCGGGCGCGGCTCCTGCGGCGGCAGCAGCACCGGCGGCCGCGCCCGCCGTGATCGTGCTGCGCCCGCTGCGGCCACGCGAAGAGCTGTTCATCGTCCAGTCCGCATGTCGCGAGGATGTCCGCACGCTGTGCGGCAGCGTGGCGCCAGGTGGCGGTCGGATCATCCAATGCGTTGCCAGCAACGCCGCGTCGTTGTCGCCCGCCTGCAAGGACGTGCTGGCGCCGTTCGCTGCACGCTAGAGAGGCGTGCGATCCGGTGGTCCGCTGTACCAGGCTGCTGGTGGACGGGGTTTACGTGAAGCGCTGCGTCTGACGGGGCGGATGGCCAAGCCGGCGCGGTTTGGCTATGCTTCGCGAGGTCACTGCTTCGGACGCGCGCCAAACGCGCGTCCGGACATGAGCTTCGGCGTGCCGCGCGCTTCGCCGATAATTCCGCTGGCGCGGGAAGCCGGAGCACATTAGTCTACCCCTAGATAGTAAGTATACTGTCAATCAGGGAGGACAGACGTTGCGGATCGCCGTGATTGGCGGGGGGCCCGGTGGGCTCTACTTCGCCTATCTCTGGAAGAAGCGTCACCCCGAGGATCAGGTCGAGCTGTTCGAACAGAACCCGGCCGACGCGACCTGGGGCTTTGGCGTCGTGTTCTCGGACCAGGCCCTGGAATTCCTGCGTGCCGACGACCCCGAGACGGTCGACGCGATCGCGCCGCACATGGAGAGCTGGGAGAACATCACGCTGAACCTGAGCGGCGACAGCGTCGCCATCGACGGTGTCGGCTTCTCCTCGATCGGCCGGCTCGAGCTCTTGCGATTCCTGCAGCAGCGCGCGCTCGATGCCGGCGTCACCCCGCGCTTCGATACGCCGATTCATGCGATTGACCAGCTCAACGGGCACGATCTGATCGTCGCCGCCGACGGGCTGAACTCGCTGGTACGCCGCGCCTTCGAGGGCGATTTCGGCACCTCGCTGTCCTACTCCTCCAACAAGTTCGTCTGGTACGGCACCTCGAAGCGCTTCGACACGCTGTCGCAGACCTTCGTCAAAACCGACCGCGGCGCCTTCAACGCCCACCACTACCGCTACTCGCCGACCATGAGCACGTTCCTGGTCGAATGCGATCACGCGACCTGGCAGGCCTACGGTTTCGCCTACAAGGACGTGGAGCAGTCCAAGGGTGTCTGCGAGGAGGTGTTCGCCGACACGCTCGGCGGCCGCTCGCTGGTCTCCAACAAATCAGTCTGGCGCAACTTCCCCTGGGTCTGGAACGAGCACTGGTCGTTCAAGAACATGGTGCTGCTCGGTGACGCCCTGCACTCGGCGCATTTCTCGATCGGATCGGGCACGCGGCTCGCGATCGAGGACGCCATTGCGCTGGTCAAGGCGCTGGAATCGGATGCCCATCTCTCGACCGCCCTGCATCGCTACCAGGCCGCACGAAAGCCGGTGGTGCAGAAGCTCGTCAACGCCGCGCGGACCAGCGCTTTCTGGTACGAGCACTTTGCTCAGCACATGCAGCAGGGCCTGATGGACTTTGCCTACAGCTACATCACCCGCTCCGGCCGCATCGATGACTCCCGCCTGCGCGCGATGTCGCCGGCCTTCATGGCGCGCTACGAAGCCGCCAAGAACGGTGGGGACGAGGCATGAGCAACGAGATTCGTGACCAGGTGCCCGCGGACGGCGCGGGTGCCCGCGAGATCGGCTTCGCCATTCCGCAGGCCTACAATGCCAGCCGCGTGCTGTTCGACAATCTCGCGAAAGGATGCGGCGACAAGCTCGCGCTCATCGGCCCCGCGGGTACGCGCACCTACGCGGAACTCTGCTCAGAGGCTTGCCGCTGGGGCAACGGCCTTGCCTCGCTGGGCCTGGCGCGCGGCGATCGCGTGCTGCTGTTCCTCGATGATACCCCGGCCTATCCGGCCGCGTTCTTCGGCGCGGTGCGCGCCGGCTTCGTGCCGCTGCTGATCAATACGCTGACGCCGCCGGATCTGCTGCAATTCTATCTCGCCGATTCCGGCGCGGCTGTTGCGGTGGCGGATGCCGAGTTCTGTGCACGGTTCAACACTGAGGCCTGCAAGGACACGAGCCTGCGCACGCTAATCGTCGTCAATGGCGCGGTGGGCGATCACGCAGCACCGAACGCCGTCTCTGCCGCCGGCTGGCTCCCGCAATTCTCGGCCGAACTCGCGGAAGCCGATACGCATCGCAACGAGATGGCGTTCTGGATGTACTCGTCCGGATCGACTGGCCGGCCCAAAGGCATCGTGCATCTCCAGCACGACATGGCCTATAGCGAAGTCGCCTTTGCGCAGAACGTCTTGAAGCTGACGCCGGACGACATCTGCTTCTCGGTGCCGAAAATCTTCTTCGCCTATGGCTTTGGCAACGCGATCACCTTCCCGTTCTCGGCGGGCGCGACGACGCTGCTGTTGCCGGGCCAGCCGAAGCCCGCGGCGATCTTCGCGGCGATCGAGCAGTACAAGCCGACGGTCTTCTTCGGCCTGCCGACGCTTTATACGTCGCTGACCAGGGCCGAGGGTGCCGACCAGACCGACTTCTCGTCGCTGCGCATGGCGCTCTCAGCCGCAGAGGTGCTCTCGGCCGACGTCTTCAACGGCTGGAAGACGCTCACCGGTCTCGAGATCGTCGAAGGCCTCGGCTCGACCGAGGTGCTGCACATCTATCTCTCCAATCGCCCCGAGCGGAAGAAGCTCGGCGCCGCCGGCTTGCGTGTGCCCGGCTACGAGGTCGCGCTGCGCGACAAGGACGGCCGCGATGTCGCCGACGACGCGGAAGGCATCTTGTGGGTGCGCGGCGATTCCAACACGCCGCTGTACTGGAACCGGCCGGACAAATCCGTCGAGACCATCCGCGAAGGCGGCTGGATCTACACCGGCGACCGCTTCGTCCGCGATGCCGACGGCTTTCACTTCTTCCGCGGCCGCGCCGACGACCTCATCAAGATCTCCGGCCAGTGGGTCTACCCGCTCGAGGTCGAGCTGTGCCTCGCCGACCATCCGGACATCCGCGAATGCGCAGTGTTCGCTGCCGAGCTGCCGGATCGGCGCATGACGCTGAAGGCAGTCGTGGTGATGAACAGCCGCGCGGCGGATCAGAGCGAGACGACCCGCAGGCTGCAGGATTACGTGAAAGGCAAGCTGCTTCCCTACAAATATCCGCGTGAGGTGATCTTCATCGACGAGCTGCCGAAGACGGGGACAGGGAAGATCGACCGGCAGGCGCTGTTGCGGATGTGAGCCACACTCTCGCTGTCGTCCCGGCGAAGGCCGGGACCCATACGCCGAGTGGGAGTTATTGGCGCGAGCTGGTCACCACCTAACTTCGCCAAACCAAACTCGGTGGTTATGGGTCCCGGCCTTCGCCGGGACGACGGCGGTATTTGACGCCCGCCCCTCACCCCGTCTTCCCCAGATGCTCCAGCGCGTCCTCCGCCCGGAGCGGCACCCGCGATGCCTCGTTGTTGAGATCGACGAGCTGCACCAGGAGCCCCATCAACGCCTTGCGGTCCGCAGGCTTGAGCGGCTCGAGCATCCGCATCTGGGCGCGTTCGACGGCGGGAATGATGTCGCGCAGGATCGCCGCGCCTGATTTGGTCAAATAGAGCAGCTTGATCCGCTTGTCTTCCGGCGCCGGCCTGCGCTCGACGAAATCCTTGGCCTGAAGCCGCTCGATCACGCTGCCGAGCGTGGAGCGGTCGAAGGCGATCACCGCGGACAGCCGCGTCGCGTCGATGCCGGGATGGGTGTGGATCGCGATCAGCGCTGCGTATTGCACCGGCGTGAGGTCGAACGCCTTGCACTCCTCCATGAAGATCGAGACCGCGATCTGCTGCATGCGCCGGAACAGATAGCCCGGCGCGGTATAGACCGCATCTATCGTGATTGGAGGGGCGGGCTTACTCGGCATCGGGCTGCTTCTCCGGCGCGGCGTTGACGAACGCCGGCAGCGCCTTGGCCGCAGCTTCCGCTTTAAGCAGGCGCGGATAGGCGGAAACCTCGACGCCGAACCGGCGGGCATTGGCGAGCTGCGGCACGAGGCAGAGATCGGCGAGCGTCGGTGCTTCCCCGAAGCAGAACGGGCCTGACTCGTTTCTGATCAGCGTCTCGCAGGCCGCGAGCCCCTCGCGGTTGACCCAGGCCGCCCAGTCCTGAACCTTCTCCTCGGCAAGGCCGAGCTCGCGTAGCCGCGCCAGCACTTTCAGATTCTGCACGGGGTGAGTGTCGCAGGCGATCGCCAACGCGAACGCCCTCACCTTGGCGCGCTGCAACGCATCCTGCGGCAGCAGCGGCGGGTTGGGATGGGTTTCGTCGAGCCATTCGATGATGGCGAGCGATTGGGTCAGCACTGCGCCCGCATCGTTCTCCAGCGCGGGCACCAGGCCCTGCGGATTGATGGCGAGATAGGCGGGCGCGCATTGCTCGCCCTTGCGAAGATGATGCGGCAGGTGCTCGGCACCGAGACCCTTGAGATTTAGCGCGATCCTTACCCGGTAGGCGGCGCTGGAGCGGAAATAGCCGTGCAGCTTCATCGGAAACCTCCCGTTTCGTTCTTGTTCGCACATTGACGCTACCTAGATCGTAAGTATACTGTCAATCAACAAAACGACGGGAGCCGCACCATGGAAGCCGTGACCAAGACGCCGGAACGCGAGGCGTTCTACAAGAAGATCGACGGCGAGAATCTCACCGCGCTCTGGACCGTCATGAGCGATTTGATCACGCCGGAGCCGAAGAGCGCCTGCCGGCCGCATCTGTGGAAGTTCGACATCATCCGCGACTACATGACTGAAGCCGGCAGGCTGATCACGGCGAAAGAAGCCGAGCGGCGCGTGCTGGTGCTGGAAAATCCCGGCCTGCGCGGGCAGTCGAAGATCACCACGTCGCTCTATGCCGGCGTGCAGATGGTGGTGCCCGGCGACGTCGCGCCCGCCCACCGGCACAGCCAATCGGCGCTGCGCTTCGTGCTCGAAGGCAAGGGCGCCCACACCGCGGTCGACGGCGAGCGCACCGCGATGGAGCAAGGCGACTTCATCATCACGCCGTCGATGACCTGGCACGATCATTCCAACGAGACCGACCAGCCGATGTTCTGGCTCGACGGTCTCGACATTCCGCTGGTGCAGTTCTTCGACTGCTCCTTCGCGGAAGGCTCCAACGAGGACCAGCAGAAGATTACGAGGCCCGCCGGCGACAGCTTCGCGCGCTACGGCCACAATCTGCTGCCGGTCGACGTGAAGCGGAGCTCGAAGACCTCGCCGATCTTCAGCTATCCCTATGCCTACACGCGCGAAGCACTGGAGAAAGCCCGCACGAGTCAGGAGTGGGACGCCTGTCACGGGCTGAAGCTGAAATTCAGCAACCCCGAGACCGGCGACTTCGCGATGCCGACCATCGGCACCTTCATCCAGTTGCTGCCCAAGGGCTTCAAGACCGCGCGCTATCGTGCGACGGACGCAACGGTGTTCTGTCCGATCGAAGGCCACGGCCGTACCCGCATCGGGGAAGCGACCTTCGAATGGGGCCCGCGCGATTTGTTCGTGGTGCCGAGCTGGCAATGGGTCACGCACGAGGCGGACATGGATGCGGTGCTGTTCAGCTTCTCGGATCGGCCCGTGCAGCAGAAGCTGGATTTGTTCCGGGAAGATCGGGGGAATGCGTGAATGTCGTAGGGTGGATTAGCCGAAGGCGTAATCCACCATCGGTTTCTCCACGTCGACACAAGGTGGTGGGTTACGCTTCGCTAACCCACCCTACGGCAGCAGCGACTATGGCTAACGCCAGTGCAGCAGCCGTGTCTCCAGCCAGTTGATCACCCTTCCCACGATCAACCCAAACACCGACAGGATCACCACGCCCGCGAGCAGCTGATCCGTCTGCATCAAATTGCCGGCCTGCAGCACGAACGCGCCGATGCCGTATTGCGCGCCGATCATCTCGGCGCTGACGACGAGCAGCAGCGCCACCGACGACGTGATGCGGAAGCCGGCGAGGATCGCGGGCAGCGCGCCCGGCCAGACCACTTTGCGCACGATGGTGGCGAACGGCACGTTGAAGCTTTGCGCCATGCGGATCAGATTGCGCGGCACCGCGTCGACACCGCTATAGACCGAGATCGCGGTCGAGAAGAACACCCCGAGCGCAATGGTCGCGATCTTGGGCTCTTCACCGATGCCGAGCCAGAGGATCAACAGCGGCAGCAGCGCGATCTTCGGGATCGGGAACAGCGCGGAGATGAAGGTGATGCCGACGCTGCGCGCCAGCCGCGACAGGCCGATGGCAAAGCCGACCGCGACACCGGCCGCCGTGCCGAGCAGCCAGCCGACACCGATGCGCAGGAGCGACGCGGAAAGGTGCTGCCACAGTGCGCCTGAGATCGCGAGCTGGTAGATCGCCCGCGCGATCGCCGATGGTGGCGGCAGGAACAGCGGATTGACCAGGCCGGTGCTGCCCGCCGCCTGCCAGATCGCAATGACCAGCGCGAGCGCGATCCAGCCGCCGAAGCGGCTGCTCGCCGGCACGAAGCCGGCGCCGCGAAAGCGGACGCGCCGGACCGCTTCATCCTTCGCAGATGGTCCCACTGGCGCGCGATCAAGCATGCTGGACCTCGCGCTCGGCATCGATCGCCTCGTTGCGGATCAGCGACCAGATCTGGTTCTGAAGCGCGAGCAGCTTTTCACGGGCTGCAATGTCACCGCGCTCCGTGCGCGTCATCGGCACGCTCACGACCTCGCGAATGCGGCCAGGACGCCGCGACAGCACCACGATGCGGTCGGCAAGCCGCGCCGCCTCTTCGAGATTATGCGTGACATAGACCGCGCCCATGCCGCCATCGGCGAGCAGCCGGACGAAATCCTCCATCAGCAGTTCGCGGGTCTGCGAATCCAGCGCCGAGAGCGGCTCGTCCATGAGCAGGATGGCGGGACGTACCGCAAGCGCGCGCGAAATGCCGACGCGCTGGCGCATGCCGCCGGACAGCTGCTTTGGATAGGTTTTACGAAAATCGGTCAGGCCGGTGCGGCGCAAGGCGTCGTCGACCAGCGCGCGGCGCTGCACGGCCGAGAGCTGGGTGTGCAGCAGCGGGAATTCGACGTTCTCCTCCACATTGGCCCAGGGCAACAGCGCAAAGTCCTGGAACACGAAGGTGAGCGGATTGAGACTGTCCGCCGGCGGCGATCCACGCAGCTCGGGCGCGCCGGAGGTCGGCAGCAACAGCCCGCCGAGGATCGACAGCAGCGTGCTCTTGCCGCAGCCCGAGGGCCCCACGATCGCCACCACCTCGCCCGCGCTGACGGTGAACGAGACGTCGTCGAGCACGGCGAGTTCGCCGAAGCGATGGGTGATGTGGTTGGCGATCAGGTCCATGTCATGGCCTCAGTGTCGTCCCGGCGAACGCCGGGACCCATACGCCGAGTGGCAGTGTGGCGCAAAGTGGTCATTGCCTGTCTTCGCCAAATTCAATTCGGTGGTTATGGGTCCCGGCCTTCGCCGGGACGACACTGAGGGCGCGACTGCATCCGGGCTGTGCATCCTTCGAGGCTCGCTTCGCGAGCACCTCCAGCGACAACGGCTTTGCCGTTGCGCGGGGATGACGGAGATCGTTGCGAGCGCGCATCATCAATCCGCCTTCACAAATTCCTTTGCGATGATCGCATTCGCGTCAAAACCCTTGTCGGCAAAGCCCTGCTCCTGCAGCCATTTGATCTGGTTGTCGACGTTCTTCACATCCAGCTTGCCGTCGGGATCGATATAGGCGCAGTTGCCGACCACCTGCTCGACCGGGAGATTTGTATATTTGGCGATGATCTCCAGCAGCGGCTTTGTCTTGTCATTGATCGGCGCGACACCGTCTTTCATCGCGGCAAGGATGACGTCGTGATATTCGCGGTCGGCCTTTGCCAAAGCGCCGAGCAGCTTCGTCACCAGCACCTTGTTGGTCAGCGTCTTCGGCGAGGCGAACACCGCGCCCAATTGCCAGGGTGTCTCGTCGCCGACCCAGCCAAGGAACTTCGCACCGCCGTCGTCCATCAGCTTTCGCGCGGTGGAGATCGGCAGCAGCGCGGCATCCACGGTTTCGCCCTTCAGCGCGGCCGCCGCGTTCGACAGCGATTGCAGCGGCACGATCTTCACGTCCGCGAGCTTGAAGCCGTATTTGTCGGCAAGCAGCCCGAGCGAATAGTGAAAGGAGGAGCCGACCTGCGTCATCGCCACGCGCTTGCCCGCGAGGTCCTTCGGCGTCTTCAGGCCGCTCGCATAGGCGTTGTTGCTGGCGAAATAGCCGATCAGGGGATAGCCGGCCTTCTCGCGGCTCATGCCGCCGATCACCTTGAGCACGCCCTTGCCGGCGAGATTGTAGAGACCGGCGGTGAAGGCGGTGACGCCGAAATCGATGTCGCCGGATGTGGTCGCGACCGCGATCGGCTGCGCCGCATCGAAGAATTTCAGCTCGACGTCGAGGCCGGCCTCGCGGAAATAGCCCTTGTCCTGGGCGATGAAGACGGGCGCGGAGGACGACAGGCGGAGCACGCCGATCCTGGCCTTCAGCGCGTCCTCGGCCCGCGCCGTGCCCATCGCCGTGATCGCCATCAGGCCAGCTAGCGCGAGCCGTACAATCCCGATCATCCCGTTTCCTCCAGTGGTTCTTTTGGTCGTTTTTGCAGTCCGTCAGAGCCCTTCGGGCACGGGCTGGTCCCGGCCGATAAAGGCGCCCTGTTGTTTCAACGTTTCCTGCAGCTTTTCAACGGGGATGTCACGCGGGATCCGGTTTCCGGACAGCGCCAGCGCGGCGGCGGAACCGGCGGCCTCCCCCATCACGAAACAGGCACCGGAGACCCGGGCCGCCGATTGGCCTTCATGGGTCATCGAGGCGCAGCGGCCGGCGACCAGCAGATTGTCGACGCCTTCGGGCACCAGCATGCGGTAAGGCAGCTCGTTATAGCCTCGCGATTCCGGGATCGGCGGGAAGGTGAAGACGACGTCGCCGGGGACATGGGCCTCGATCGGCCAGCCATTGACCCCGATGGAATCCTCGAACGAGGCGCAGCCGAGCACGTCCGCGCCGCTGAGCTGATAGCCGCCATTGATGCGGCGGGTTTCGCGGATGCCGAGCTGCGGCGGCAGGTCGACGATGTAGGATTTTTCAAAGCCCGGCACGGTGCGCAGGAATTCGAACGCGGCCAGCGCCTGCTTGCGGCCCTCGATCTCGCCACGGGTGAGATCGTCAGGCTCGATGCCGTTGATGGCGTGGCCGTCCTCGCGCGCCACTTGGGTGAAGTTCACCCGCCATTCGATGCCGGACTTTTGCGGCCGCACGATCGCGCTCTTGCGCGGGAATGTGTGCGTGCCGGCGGCGGTGGCCTGCTCCATCAATTGTGGGATGGTGCGCCAGGCATCGCCCGCCTTCGCGGGATCGATGCCGTTGAGACGGAGCATCATCGAGGGATACATCGGATGGCCGTGCTCGTCGCCGAATTCGAACGGCGCGCCGGCCCAAACCGCGAGATCGCCGTCGCCGGAGCAATCGATGAAGATCTCGGATCGCACCGCCTGCCGGCCGGCCTTGGTCTCGACCATCAGCGCGTCGATGCGGCTGTTATCGCCCATCACGACGCCGGCACCGAGCGCGTGGAAAAGGATGTGCACCTTGTGGCTGGCGAGCAGCTGGTCGGCCGCGATCTTATAGGCGGCGGTGTCGTAAGCCTGGGCGAAGACCTTGCCGAGAATCAGATGCGGCGCATTGAGTCCGTTCAAATGGTCGATCCGCGCCAGCAGCTCCGATGCCATGCCTTGCACCAGCCGATGAGCCTCGCCGTAGACATTGCCATGCAGGCCGCAGAAATTGGTGACGCCGGCAGCGGTCCCCATGCCGCCGAGAAAGCCGTAGCGCTCGATCAGCAACGTCTTCCGCCCAGCGCGCGCAGCTGAGGCCGCCGCCACGATGCCGGCCGGACCGCCGCCGAGCACGACCACTTCATATTCGCCATAGATCGGCACATGGCGTGCCGGTTCTTCGATCGTCGTGGCCCGCATGGCGCGTCCTGCTCCCGAAATCTCTTGCTTGGGCCGACTATGAATTAACGCGTGCCGGGCTACAATCCACCAAAATACACGATCAGCTTTCACGAATCGAGAAAGGTGGGAAATGGACGTCCTCGTGAACCTCCAAGCCTTCCTCGCCACCGCAGACGCCGCCGGATTTTCCGCCGCGGCGAGAAAACTCAATGTCGCAACTTCGGTGGTCGCAAAGCGGGTCACCCAATTGGAGGCGCGGATCGGCACGCCGCTGTTTCATCGCTCGACGCGGCAATTGCGGCTGACCGCGGCCGGCCAGGAATATGTCCAGAGGGCGCGGAGCGTGGTCGCCGATGTCGGCGATCTCCTGTCGCGCATGGGCGAGAAAGGACATGATCTTATCGATCATTTGCGTATCAAGGCACCGACATCGCTGACCATCGCCCGGCTTGCCGATGTGTTCAGTGCGTTCCAGACCCAAAACCCGAAGCTGAAGCTCGAAATCGTCTTAATCGATCGTCCCGTTGATCCGGTGACGGAAGGCTTCGATATCGCCATCGGCGCGTTCCCGCATTCGTTTGGCGGCGTGGTCGACGAGCCCCTATGCCGATTGAAGCGCCTGTTGTGCGCGTCGCCGGCCTATCTCAGCGCGCACGGCATGCCGCGACACCCGCGCGATCTGGTCGATCATCGTTGCCTGAGTTTTCTTCCCACCGGCCCGGACTGGGTGTTCGACGGGCCGCGCGACCGTATCACCGTTCAGGTCCGGCCGCTGTTGAGTTCGAACGAGGGCCACGTGCTCGTGAAAAGCGCGATCGCCGGCAACGGCATCGCCTTCATCTCGCACTACCTTGCGGAAGAGGCTCTACGCCAAGGCACGTTGCAGGTCGTGTTGCCGGATTTTCCAATCCCCGATTTATGGGTCAAGGCCACCATTCCCGAGCGACGGGTCCAGGCTGCAGCGGTTCAGGCGCTATTGCGCGAATTGAAGAGCTCGCTGTTGCCGGTGCTGTAAGCCCGTTTCGTTTGCACCGGCGGCGTCGCCTATTTCAACGGGAATTCAGGCCGCCGAGCGGATAGTGTGGAGGAAATCGTCGACGTTCGACTTCATCGAATCCGCCTGCTGCTTGAGGGCCGCCGCGACCGTAAGAGCGGCCTCGGCACCCGCGTCGGTCTCGCCCGCCACCGCGCGCACCTGACCGATTTCCTGCGTCACCGCCGTGGTGCCGTTAGCCGCCTCTTCGACGTTGCGCGCGATTTCGCCCGTTGCCGCGCCCTGCTCTTCGACCGCCGCGGCGATCGCGGTGGCGATGTCGGCCATTTCCTTGACGGTGGTGCCGAACTGCTTGATCGCCTGGACCGATTGGCCGGTCGCACTCTGGATCGTCGCGATCTGGCTGGCGATCTGCTCGGTCGCCTGCGCTGTCTGGGTGGCGAGACTCTTGACCTCGCTGGCGACGATCGCGAAGCCCCGGCCGGCGTCACCGGCGCGCGCCGCTTCGATGGTCGCGTTCAGCGCCAGCAGATTGGTCTGACTGGCGATGGCCTGAATCAATTGAATGATAGTGCCGATCTTTTCAGCCGCATCCGACAGCCCATGGATCAAATCAGAGGTCCGGTTGGTCTCGTCAGTCGCCCGGTTCGAGACTGCGACGGAGCGGTGCACCTGGCTCGAGATTTCGCGGATCGAAGCCGCCAGTTGCTGAGTGGCGGAGGCGACGGTCTGCACGTTCATCGATGCCTGCTCGGCGCGGGTCGCGACCGCTTCGGCGAGCCCGCGACCACGCTCGGCGACCTTTGCCAACTCCTCGGCGCTGCGCCCCATGTCGTCGGCGCGGCCACCGACACCGGCAATCACCCCCTGCATGCCCTGCTCGAAGCGGCCGGCAAGATCAGACATCATGCGGGCACGGTCGGCCTCGGTGGCTTCGCGCTGTGCCGTGGCCTCGCCTTCCATACGACGAACCGCCAGCGCGTTTTCGCGGAACACCTCGACGGCACGCGCCATGCGGCCGATTTCGTCGCGCGATTCGCCGCCCGGAATGGCATCATCGAGCTCGCCCGCCGCCAGCGATTGCATCCGGTCCGTCATGCCGCGAATCGGGCCGGATACGCTGGCTCCGATCAGCCATGCGAGCACCGCTCCCAGCAGCAGCGCGCCGGCCGCGGTCGCGATGACGGTCTGTTTGGTTTGATCGACCGCCGCCGAGGTCTTGTCACCCTGCTCGGCGCGCACGGTGCCGAGCTTCGCATTGATCTTGTTGACCTGATCGTCGATCGCTGCACTCGCCTTCTTCAGTTCGGCCTGCCTGGCGCGCAGATCGGCGGCAACCTTGATGACCTCTTCGAGCGCCGTCGTGTCGGCGGCGATCGCGGTCTTGAGTGCTGCGACCAGCGTCTTCAATTTGGGGGCGTCCGCCGTCGCCAGCTCGGCCTCGGTGTCTGCGATCGCCAACTGGGCGTAGGACAACGCCTGCCTGGCGTCGTCCGCATCGCCCGTCGACAAAGTGGACCCATAGCGCATCACGGTGACGCGCAACGCGTCGACGACGCCGGCCAGCCGCATCGGGTTGACAAGCCGTTCCGCATCATCCGAGCGATTGGCAAGCGCAACCTGAATGCCGCTGACATTGAGGCCGGCGGCCGCGCCCTGGGCGTCAGTCTTCGTGGTGGCGGCGCGCAGCCGATCCGCCGCATCCGCCGCCGCGGTGAACGACGAACGATAGGTTTCCAGCGCCGTCTTGACCGGGCCGATGCCTTCCGCGATCGCTTGCAGCTTGCCGAATTGCCGATCGGCCTGATCGGCCAGTTTGCCCACGCCGTCGATCGCCTTGGCTGCGGCATCCTTGTCGCCGACATTCCATGTCCGGATGAATTTCTCGACCGCCGAGTTCGCTTCCAAAAGCGCGGCACGCGCCTGTGACATGCCGGCGTCGCCGGCAGCGCTGGTCACGAGGTCATTGACCGTTCCGCCAATCCGCTCGACCTGGACTACGGCGAAGCCCGCCAGCACGACCAGAAAGCTGAGAACGAGCGCGAAACCGCCAAACACGCGCGGACGAACACCGACCCGGGACATCATGTGCGATAATTTCATGGGAATTCCGAAATCCTTACTGGGTGGACCGGATGGTGGCGAGCAGATCCTTGCCGAACCGCTTCTCGAATTCCTGATCGAGCGGCTTGACCGCGTCGACGAAGGGTTGGCGATCGAATTTCTCGATCACGTCCATGCCGCCGCTGCGCACCTGCTCGAGCGACGCGGCATCGAGCTTCGCCTGCCATGTCGCCTCCGCTCCCGCCTTTGCCTGCGCGATCAGCGTGGCCTGGTCGGCCGGAGTGAGCTGCTCGAACATGGCCCGGTTGGCGATGAACACGACCGGCGCGAAGAAGTGGCCGGTCAATGTGAGGTATTTCTGGACTTCATAGAGACGGGATCCGGCTATGGTCGGCACCGGATTTTCCTGCCCATCGAGCCGGCCGTCCTTGAGCGCGGTATAGACCAGCGGAAATTCCATCGGGACCACTTCGGCACCGAGCGCCTTGAACGTCATCTGATAGATCGGGTTCGGGATGACACGAATCTTCAGACCCTTGATATCCTCGGGGCTGCGAACGGGTCGTTTGGAATTCGTGATGTTGCGGAAGCCCTGTCGGCCAATCGCCAGCAAGGTCAGCCCCTTGTCGCCGAATTTGGCGGCGATTGCCGCGCCGGCCGGACCTTGCGCCACGGCCTTGGCGTGAGCCGTATCGCGAAACAGGAAGGGAATGTCGAACACGCCGAGTTCGGGGACGACCGCACTGACCACCGAACCCGACAGCACCGCCATATCGACAGCGCCGGACTGCGTCGCTGCGAGAATGGCGTTCTCGCTGCCGACTGCATTGGTGGCGCGCTGGTCGATCACGATGGGCTTGCCGGGCAATGCCACCAGCTTCTGGCGAAACTCATCCGCCCCGATCTGCTGCGGGCTCCCAAGCTGGGAATTGAACGCCAGAGAGACCAGCCGAGGTGAAGCGGCAACCGGATGCAGGACCAGCAGCGTTGCCGCCGCGACGATCGATCCGGCCTTCCAAAATCCCAGAACTTCTCTGTGCATCCGACACCATGGCGTGACAATTGTCGTAACCATAATGGTCGGGAATGATTGAACTCTTAAGGATGGCCCCGCGGAATTACGGGGATTCGGATCGATCCCGCGTGCACGATTTGGGGATGGTGCACGATGCAGATCGTATCGGCTTGCTGCTGAGCGGCGCGCTCAGGCCTTGCCGCCACTCCAATTCGCCGCGCGCTTCTCCGCGAACGACGCCAGCCCCTCCGCGGCTTCCGCACTCTGGCGCTTGACCGAATGCAGGTGCACGAGCCGCTCGTAGGCGGCATCGTCCACCGCCATTCCGCCGAACGAGCTCTCCAGTGCCAGCCGCTTGGTCTCGGCCATCGCTTCAGGTCCGTTGGCAAGCAACTGCTCGATCACCTTCGCGCCGGCGGGGTCGAGATCGGCGAGCGGCACCACCTCGTGGACGAGGCCGATGCGACGGGCGTCCTCGGCGCCGAAACGTTCACCTGTCAGCGCGTAGCGGCGGACTTGCCGTACGCCAATGGCATCGCAGAGCTGCGGGATGATGATGGCCGCGGTCAGGCCCCAGCGCACCTCGGTGATCGAGAACAGGGCGTTGTCGGCCGCGATCACGACGTCGCAGGCTGCGATCACGCCGGTGCCGCCGCCGAAGCAGCCGCCCTGCACCAGCGCGACCGTCGGGATCGGCAGTGTGTTGAGCCGCTGCACGGCCTCGAATGTCGCCCGCGACGCGGCCTCGTTCGCATCAGTCGATTGCGGCCGCACGCCGTTGATCCATTTGAGGTCGGCGCCGGCCTGGAAATGCTTGCCGTTGCCCTTGAGCACGACGACGCGAAGGTTGGGCTTGCTGCCGAGATCGTCCATGGCCGCGAGCACGCCCGCGATCAACGCGCCGTCATAGGCGTTGTTGACCTCCGGCCGGTTCAACGTGACGGTCGCAACCCCACGCGCATCCAGGGTCCACAGGACGGGGCTGTCGGTCATCTTTGTTCCTCCGCTCGTTTGTTTGGCGCGCACTATGACCGAGGCTCCGCGCCTTGATCCATATCTTTCGAGCGTAGGGCGGCCGCGTCCATCGCATGGCGGCTTGTGTCATGCTGCCGCGGGGCGGCATTAAGGGATCAGGGACGGACATCACATGCGCATCTGCATTTTCGGCGCGGGCGCCGTCGGCAGCCATCTCGCGGTCAGGCTGGCCCGCGCCGGCCACGAGGTCGCGTGCGTGATGCGCGGCGCGCACCTGGAGGCAGCCCGGGCCAACGGCCTGAAGCTGCGCGTCGGCGATTCCGAGGTCTCCGCCAAGGTGAACGCCTCCGGCGATCCGGCCCAGCTCGGCCCGCAGGACGTCGTGATCAGCACCTTGAAGGCAACCGCGCTGACCGGGCTGGTCTCCAGTCTCAAGCCGCTGCTGCAGGACGACACCGCCATCGTGTTCGCGCAGAACGGCATTCCCTGGTGGTACGGGATCGGCCTGCCGCCGCGGCACCCGACCCCGCCCGACATCTCCTTCCTCGACCCGGGCGGACGCCTGCGCGCCTGCATCCCGAAGGAGCGGATCGTCGGCGGCGTGGTCTTCTCCTCGAATGAGGTGATCGCGCCCGGCGTGGTGCAGAACCTGACGCCCGACCGCAACCGCCTGCTGATCGGCGAATGCGACGACCGCAATTGCGAGCGCATCACGACGCTGCGCGGTGTCTTCACCGACGCGCGGCTGGAATCGCCGCCGGTCGCCGAGATCCGCGAGGCGATCTGGTCAAAGCTGCTGACCAACATGTCACTGTCGGTGCTGTGCCTGCTCACCGGCCAGACCGCGCGCGGCGTGCGCGACGATCCTGCGTTCGCCGAGGTCATCCCGCGGATGCTGAACGAGGCCAACGAGATCGCCCAGCACTTCATCCCCGAGGTCAAGCGCGTATCACGCAGCGGCCCCGCCCCCAATCACAAGCCGTCGCTGCTGCAGGACTACGAGCTCGGCCGCGCCATGGAGATCGACGTCCTGGTGAAGGCGCCCCAAGCCTTCGCGCGCACCGCCGGCCTGTCGACGCCGACGCTCGACCTGATCGCCGCGCTGGCGATCCAGAAGGCGCGCGACAAGGGGCTATATTCGTCGTGAGATTTCAGGCGAGTTGGTCGATCCAGACCACCAGCGCATCAAGCACCTCCGCAAGCGCCTCTTCATTGCTACGGCCGGATTTTTTCAGCACCGCGAAAGAGTGATCGCCGCCTTCGATCTCGTGCAGCGTCGCTTTGGGGGCAAGAGCGGCGATGACCGGCTTGAGGAGGCCGAGATCGGCAAGCCCGTCGCGCGTGCCTTGCAGGAACAGCATCGGGATCTCGACACGGGCGAGATGCTCGGCGCGCTCCGTCGACGGCTTCTTGTCGGCGTGCAGGGGAAAACCGAGGAAGGCGAGCCCTTTGACACCAGGCAGTGGAGTCTTGGACTGCGCCTGCGAGGTCATGCGCCCGCCGAAGGATTTTCCGCCCGCAACGAGCTTCACACCGGGGCAGAGCCGCGCGGCTTCCTCGACTGCCGCGCGGATCGTGGCATGGGCGACCGCCGGCTGGTCGGGACGGCCCAGCTTGTTCTCCATGTAGGGAAAATTGAAGCGGAAGGTCGCGATGCCGCGAGCAGCGAGCCCCTCCGCAATCCTGTCCATCGATGCGTGCCGCATTCCTGCACCGGCACCATGCGCCAGAACGTAGCAGGCGCGCGCCTTGTCCGGCTGCATCAGGATCGCGGAGACCGTGCCGATGCGCGCGATGTCGAGCTTGAGCTCTTTGGTTTTGACGGTTTGAGTTTTGACAGCCACAATCAACCATCCCGACAGATGCTGCTCCGGCCGCCTTGGTAGCGTCACCGGCGCAGCCTGAAAACACAATAATTGCCGCTGCCGACTGGCCTACCAAGCCGGAACACTGCATCAACCGAGGTTTTCATGTCCTACCGCTCCTCCTGGATGACCGAAGAGCTCGAAATCTTCCGCGATCAGTTCCGGAAATACCTTGCCAAGGATCTGGCCCCGCATGCCGAAAAATGGCGCGAGCAGAAGATGGTCGACCGCTTTGCCTGGCGCGGGCTTGGCGAGATGGGCGCGCTGCTGGCGAGCGTGCCGGAGGAATATGGCGGCCTCGGCGCGACCTTCGCCTATGACGCCGCCGTGCTCGACGACCTCGAAAGCACGGTACCCGAGCTGACGACCGGCGTCTCCGTGCACAGCGCCATCGTCGCGCACTACATCCTCAATTACGGCTCCGAGGAGCAGAAGAAGCGCTGGCTGCCGAAGATGGCGTCGGGCGAGATGGTCGGCGCCATCGCCATGACCGAGCCCGGCACCGGCTCGGATCTGCAGGCCATCAAGACCACGGCCAGGAAGCAGGGCAATTCCTACGTCATCAACGGACAGAAGACTTTCATCACCAACGGCCAGGCCGCCGATCTCGTCATCGTGGTCGCGCGCACCGGCGATGTCGGCGCCAAGGGCATTTCGCTGATCGTGGTCGAAACCTCAGGCGCGGATGGATACAAGCGCGGGCGCAACCTCGACAAGATCGGCCTGCATGCCTCCGACACGTCCGAGCTGTTCTTCGACAACGTCGCGGTGCCGCCGGAGAACCTGCTGGGCGGCGAGGAAGGCCAGGGCTTCGTGCAGCTGATGCAGCAATTGCCGCAGGAGCGCCTCGCGCTCGCGGTCGGCGCGGTCGCCGCGATGGAGCGCGCAATAAAACTCACCGTCGACTACACCAACGAGCGGAAAGCGTTTGGCAAGCCGCTGATGGATTTCCAGAACACCGCCTTCAAGCTCGCCGAGCGCAAGACCGAAGCGATGATCGCGCGCGTCTTCGTCGACTGGTGCATCGAGCGGCTGGTCGCCAAGGACCTCGACACCGTCACGGCGTCGATGGCGAAATACTGGTGCTCGGAGAAGCAGGTCGAGACCGCCGACGAATGCCTCCAGCTGTTCGGCGGCTACGGCTACATGCAGGAATATCCGATCTCGCGCATCTTCATCGATTCCCGCATCCAGAAGATCTATGGCGGGACGAACGAGATCATGAAGCTGTTGATCGCGAGGTCGCTGTAATCAGATCGCTATAGCCGGCTATCTCATCCGCTTGTCCGCCGCGACGAAGTCGATGAACGTCCGGACCTTGGCGGAAAGGTATTTGCGGCTGGGATAGACCGCGAACAGCTTGCCCTCGAACAGGACCTGCTCGGGCATGACGTGCTCGAGGCGGCCGGCGGCGATATCCTCCGCGACCAGCCATTTCGGCAGGAAGGCGAGGCCCATGCCTTCGAGCGCTGCCATGTGCAGCAGCGTTTCGTTGCCGCTGCGCAGCACCGGATTGAGCTTGACGGTCTCGGTGCCGTGCTCGCCCTCGAAGGAGACGCTTTCACCCGGGTACAGCGCGTAGTGCAGCATCGCCTGGCCGGCGAGATCGGCAAGTTTGGTCGGGCGCCCCGCGCGATCGAGATAAGCGGGCGCGCCGACCATAAGGAACGCAACCTTGGTGATGGGCCGCGCGATCAGCGCCTCATCGGGCGCGCCGGTTGCGCGAAGGGCGAGATCGAATCCCTCCTCGACCAGATTGACCATCCGTCCGCTGAGATCGACATCGAGGCGCACCTCCGGATAGCGCGCCTGGTAGTCCGCCAGCACGCCCGCGAAGATCGTGTTCGCCATCCACACCGGCGCGGTCAACCGCAGCGTGCCGCGCGGAACGACCGTCGCATTGCTGACGGCGGCTTCGACCTCATCAAGCGAATCCAGCATCTGCCGCGTCTGCTCGAAATAGAGCGCTCCGCTTTCGCTCAGGCTGACGCGCCGACTGGTGCGGTTGAGCAGTCTCGTGCCCAGCCGCTTCTCGAGCTGCATCACGTGTTTGCTCGCCATCGCGGGCGAGATGCGCAGGCGTTGCGCCGCGGTCGCGAAGCTCTTCAGCTCGGCGACCAGGCAGAACACCCTCATGCTGACCAAAGAATCCATGAAATCATCAACACCCAGGAAATGAACTAATCCTGGGACGCATAATGATCAAATATGAGGAAACTATCAAATGGTGGCGACCGTCACCTTTTGGAGAACCACCGTGTCCACCACCGCATTCGAGACTGCCTCCCCCGGCCGCGCCATTCGTATCGGCCTTTGGATCGCACAGGGCCTGCTCTTTTTCGTTTTCACCGCAGCCGGGCTGGTCAAGCTGCTGACGCCGATTCCAGAGCTTGCCGCGATGATGCCCTGGGCCGGCCAGTATTCCGCAACGTTCGTCCGGTTCATCGGGCTGGTCGATCTCGCCGGCGGAATCGGCATCCTGCTGCCGGCGCTGACGCGGGTCCTGCCCCGGCTGACGGTGCTGGCCGCGCTGGGCTGCTCCATGTTGCAGGTGTTGGCGCTCGTCTTCCACATCTCGCGCGGCGAGGCGCCGGTCACGCCGCTCAACGTCGTTCTGCTCGCGCTCAGCCTGTTCGTGCTCTGGGGCCGCGACCGCAAGGCGCCGATCGCGCCACGCCGGTTCTGATCGGCGAGCGCCGCGGCCATGATCTCCGCCAACGGATGGTCCCGCAGGGGCCTGCTCGCCGGCACCGCGATCCTCACGGCCGGCGGCACCGCCGCGGCCAAGGAGGATCGTCTCGCCGACGGCGTCGTGATCCTGATCGACAGCAACGAGCCCTATGTCATGGGTCACGCGATCAGCTACTCGGCTAACCTCTCGAAGCACTTTGCGGACAGGGGCGCGCGATTGCTGATCGAGGTCGTCGCCAACGGCAAGGGCATCGACGTCTTCCGGGCGGACAAGACCCCGCTGGTCGAGCCGCTCGCGACGCTGCGGCAGTCGGTGCCCAATCTCACCTACAGCATGTGCGCATCGTCAAAAGCGATCGCCGAAGCCAAGGAGCAGGTCCCGATTCCGCTGATAGCAGGTGCCAGCCTCGTGCCGTTCGGGATCGGACGCGTGGTCGATCTGCAGCTCAAGGGCTGGGCCTACATCCATGCGTAACGAGGCGCGCGAAAGCGGTCCATTGCCGTCGCGGCGATCGATCTTGATGGCCATGCCGGCGCTTCTTGCCTCCTTGCGCGCGGCCGATGCGCAGGAAGGCTGGCCGCCGGTGCTCGAGGCCGGCCGCAGTCAGTTCACGCTGGTGCGGCCGCGCGCGTCGATGCCAACGCTCAGGGTTCAAGACACTGGCGGGAAGGACGTCGCGTTGAGCGCGACGCCGGGCCGCATCACCCTCGTCAATTTCTGGGCCACCTGGTGCGCGGCCTGCCGGCTCGATCTGCCTGTGCTCGCAAGTCTCGCGGGATCGCGGCCCGACCGGCTCGATGTTGTCGCGATCTGCACGGATACCAAAGACCTGCGCAAGATCCGCTCGTTCCTCGGCGGCCTCGCCGTGCAGAAACTCGCTTGCTATGTCGACGCCTATGGCGCGGCGGCCGAAGCGTCGATCGCGCCGTTCTCCCTCGTCGGCATGCCCATCACCTATCTCGTCGGAGCGAGCGGTCACGTCGAGGGCTACATCACCGGTGCGCCCGACTGGCTTTCTCCGGCAGGCGCGCGGCTGCTGCAATTCTATCGCGAGCGGGGCTAGCGCCGCTCAATTCGGATGCCACCAGCGGCCGCCGATCACGACACCTTCGGAGACGATCTTGCGGTCACCGATCAGGTGCTCGCCGACGACGTCCTCATAGTCGAACTGGCCTTGCTTGATCGAAATCAGCGTGGCGTCGCCGACGCTGCCCGGCTTGAGGCTGCCGAGCTCGGGGCGCCGCAGCGCCATCGCGGCGTTGACGGTCGAGGTTGCGATGACGTCGGACAGCGGCATGCCCATGCACAGGAATTTCGACAGGGTCGTGACCTGGTCGAAGGCCGGGCCGTCGATGCAGAGCTGATGGATGTCGGACGAGATGGTGTCCGGATAGAAGCCGTTGGCGAGCATGGCGCGCGCGGTCTTGAACGCGAACGAGCCCTTGCCGTGGCCGATGTCGAACAGCACGCCGCGCTCGCGCGCGTCGAGCACCGCCCGCTTCACCGTGCCCTGCGCGGTCGCGGGCGTGTTGGGGAAGGGCCGGAACGCGTGGGTGAGCACGTCGCCGGGGCGCAGGCGCGCCAGCACCTCCTCGTAGCTCGGCGGCGGATGATCGATATGCGCCATCAGGGGCATGCCGACCTCGTTCGCGACCTCGAGCGCGATATCGAGCGGCACGACGCCCGACGTGCCCGAGGAGTGCAAACCCACGCGCACCTTGATGCCGACGATGAGGTCGCGGTTGGCATCGGCCACCTTGGCCGCCTCGATCGGATTCATCAGCCGCAGCTCCTCGCTCTCGCCCACCATGATCCGGTGCGAGAAGCCGAAAATGCCGGCATGCGAGACATGCAGATAAGCGAGAATGCGGACCTGGCTCGGCTCGATCACATGCTTGCGGAAGCCCGCAAAATTGCCCGGCCCCGCGCTGCCGGTATCGACCGCGGTGGTGACGCCGGAGAGGCGGCAGAATTCCTCGGCGTCGATGCCGAGCGACGTGCCGCCCCAATAGACATGGGTGTGGAGATCGATCAGCCCCGGGGTCACGATGTAGCGAGACACGTCGCGCACGTCAGTGCCCGGATCAGCCTTGAGCCCGGCGCCGATCGCAGCGACCTTGCCGCCGGCAAAGGCGACATCGGTCACGGCGTCGAGCTTCTGGGACGGGTCGACCACACGGCCGCCGCGCAGGATCAAGTCGAAAGGCATTGTCGTCTCCGGATGGGATAGTGGGGCGTGGCTGGCGGGCACATCAGCCGGGCCAGCAAGGAAGGAAGCCGTTCGCTTCTAGCAATTTTTGCGCCGATCGGCGTGGCAAACCATGACTGCGGCTGATGAAAAACTGGCGATCCCGGGAAGACTCGAACTTCCGACCTACGGTTTAGGAAACCGTCGCTCTATCCGGCTGAGCTACGGGACCGCGGAACCCGCAGAGCGGGTTACCGGGGCTTCATATCAAAGCGGAGGCGGGATCGGAAGCCCTCCGCGTTGCTCAATGCGGGGGGCTGCCGTCACGCCCGGATATTGTTGTCCTTCACCACCTTGCCCCAAATGGCGACCTGCTTGTCGAAGAAGGTCTTGAAGGCGGGACCGTCCTCGAGCAGCAGCGTCATCTGCTGCGTCTCCTTGAGCTGCGCGGCGGTTGCGGGCTCGCTCAGGATCTCCTTGGACGCCGCCGCGAGGCCTGCGACGATGTCCGGCGGCGTGCCCGTGGGCGCGAAGATGCCCCACCAGGCCAGCGTCTCGAAATCCGGGAAGCCCGCCTCGATCGCGGTCGGCGTATCCGGCAGGCCGGGCAGCCGCTCGCGGCCGAGCTGCAGGATCGGACGCAGCATGTTGGTGCCGAGCTGGGCTGCGACCAGCGCCGCAGATCCCGCGATCAGGTCGACATGGCCGCCGAGCACGTCGTTCATCGCGGGGCCACCGCCGCGATAGGGCACATGCATGATCTCGACGCCAGCCTTGTTGCCGAGCACGGTCATGGCGAGATGGCCGAGCGTGCCGATGCCGACGGAGGCATATTTCACCGCGCCGGGCATCGCCTTGCAGGCCGCCACCACGTCGGCAAAGCTCTTGTAGGGACGGCCGGCACCGGCGGCGATCACGTAAGGCGCGGTGCCGACCAGCAACACCGGCATCAGCTCGCGCTCGACATCGACCGGCGGCTTGTCGAGGATGGAGGGGATCACCGCGTGGGAATCGAACGTGACCAGGAACGTCGAGCCATCCGGCGGGCTCTTGGCGACCTGCGCCGCGCCGAGCGCGCCGGCGGCGCCCGACTTGTTCTCGACGATGACGATGCGGTTGAGCTTGGTTTGCAGATGGCTCTGGAGCAGCCGCGCCATCGCATCGGTCGATCCGCCCGGCGGGAACGGCACCACCAGCGTGATTTTTGAAGCCTGCGCCAACGCCGGCGTCATCGCGAGAATAGCCGGCGCTGCGAGCAGCGTCCGTCGTGTGATCGTCATGGTATCCCTCCCCTGTTTTCTCGCGCCTGGCTTTTGCTCTTGGCGCTTTAAGTGGTCCCGAAACCGGATCCCACTTTTCTGTATTCTGGCCGCGGCGGACTGAAAATGTCCAGCACGCGGGCGCCGTCGGGGCCGGCGCGCATGGTGTGCGGCACATTGCCCGGCGTGCGCCAGAAGTCGCCTTTCTTCACGGCAATCTCCTCACTGCCCTGGACGCGGATGGCGGAGCCATCGAGCAGCACGCCCCATTGCTCCTCGGGATGATGGTGCAGCGTGCCTTGCGCATGCGGCGCCAGCGTCACCACCGACAGCATGGCCTGCTCGCCGGAGAAGATGCGCGTGGTCACCCCTGCCGCGAGCTCGCGAAACAGCCCGTCGCTGGCGTCGTCGAGATTGTGGAATTCGTCCTTCTGGCTCACGCGATCCTCCCCTTTACGCTTTATTTTGCAGCAGACTGGCTCACGGCGGCCAGAAGGCGGTCTTTGAACTCACCCTTCACGGTAACATACACGCTCGACCAATGCCGGCTCTTGAACTCGCAGCTGCCTCGTGGGCAATATTCTTTGTCGTGATAGTCTCCATTGAGGACGCCGAACAGAGTCATTCGACCGTCCAACAGACGAAACAAAGCGCTACCTGATGCCCCTACTGTGAATTCGCAGCTCGTTTCGAATATCGACCAGTCCCTTACGTCGCGTATCTGGCACTCCTGAATCGTCTTGTTGAAGGGGCCGTACCTGTCCCTCTTTCCCGTGGCTTCGATGTCGTAACCGACAACCGCCAGGACACGCTCCAACGCGACCACAGTTTCAGCCCGATCATTGATCTCGTAAGGCGTCACTTCCGCGGCAGACTCGAGCTTTGCGACTGCCCAATCGCTGACAATCGCCTTGGGCGCACTCTCAACGCATGTGCCCATCCATAGGGTCGCTGACAGAGGAATGGTACGCCTCTCGGCTCCGAGATAGTACTCGAATATGCACTTGTCAGGTGACGTATGGGGTTTGCAAAGGTCCCGAAACGCGTGAGCCGCCGTGGTAATCACGTCGCGCGCTCCAGTCACTTGAGCGCTGCTATCTCCACCAGGACATCGCAGGGCTCCACTTGCCGCAAAGCGCTTTTCCACCTCACCTGAGGGGAGACCGTTGGCTTTTGCGTAAACCCCTTCAGTCAGTCGTCGCTCTGTATCGATCGAAGCGGCCTTGACTGCCAGATGACTATCAGTGACGCGATCGCGATTGAAAATGGGCGCTGCCCCGCGGCCGGAGCCAAAAGGCGGCATCTTCCACGAACCAACCTCGTTGCTTCCAGAGACCAACAGAACGAAGAAGCTAGGCAGGACGATCGCGTAATTCCTCGTCACGTGAAGTATCCCCAGCAGCAAAAAGCATGAAGCAAGTCTGACCGAAACAAAGTCGTGAAATCACTTTCGAAAGAGGCAATGGCCAACGTCGACGTGCGATCGATTCGACCATTGCTTTGACCTAAGCCTCGCGCTGTTCAGGATTTGCCATACGAGCCCTGATAGCGGCCCTCGCGGATCGCCTTCAGAGTCTCCTCCTCGCGCGCGACCTGGGCGCGCACGGCATCCAGCAGCGCCGCGGCACCGGCGGCGGCAAACGACACCACGCCGTCCTCGTCGCCAACGACAATGTCGCCGGGCGAGATCACGCTGCCGCCGATCGAAACAGGCACGTTGATCTCGCCGGGGCCGTTCTTGTAGGGCCCGCGGTGGATCACCGCGCGGGCGTAGCAGGGAAAATCATCGGCCGCGAACGCCGCGACGTCGCGGATCGCGCCGTCGATGACATAGCCTTCGGCTTTGCGCCATTGCGCGATGTTCTTCATGATCTCGCCCACCAGCGCGCGGGTCTCATCGCCGCCGCCATCGACCACGATGACGTCGCCGGGGCCCACCAGCTCGAGTGCGCGATGGATGGCGAGATTGTCGCCGGGACGGGTGCGCACCGTGAAGGCCGTGCCCACCAGCTTGGCGCCGCGATGATAGGGCTTGAGCCCCACTGCGCCCGGCAACCGGCCGAGATTGTCGGAAATGACCGAGGTCGGCACACCGCGAAAACCCTCGATGATCGCAGCCGGCGGCTTCGGCACAGCGTTCGCAGCAATGGTGATGGTCATAATTTCAGTCCTTCCCGTGAATTCTCTTACTCTGCGTCCGCCCGCGCCTTCGCCGGCCAAATCCGGAAGGCGCGCCCCTCCTTCATCCACGCCGCGCGTTCGTCGCGCAACAGGGTGCGGCGAACTTTTCCGGAATCGTCGCGCGGCGGGGCGGTGACGAGCTCGAAGCTCTCCGGATGCTTGTAGCGGCTGAGCCGGTCTCTCAAAAAATCCGCCATGCCGTCGGCGATCGCCTGACCGTCCGCATCGCCCTCCGGCTCGATGATGGCGTGCACGCGCTGGCCCAATTCCGGATCGGGCAATCCCACCACGACGCAGGAGCGCACGCCCGGACAGGCGGAGACGGCAGCTTCGACCTCGGCGGGATAGATGTTGGCACCGCCGCGCAGCACCATGTCGGCGAGACGGTCGCCGAGATAAAGGTAGCCTTCCGCATCCAGCCTGCCGATATCGCCGAGCGATTCCCAGCCGTCGGCGCGGCGCTTCGGCTCGGCGCCGAGATAATGATAGGTGGCATCCTTGCCGTCATTGTTGAGGAAATAGATCTCGCCGGTCTCACCGGGCGCGACGTCGTTGCCGTCTTCGCCGATGATGCGCAAGCGCGCCATCTCGCCGATCTTGCCGACCGAACCCTTGTGCGTCAGCCATTCCGTGCCGGAGATGATGCAGGAGCCTTGTCGCTCGGTGCCGCCATAGAGCTCCCAGATTCGCTCGGGCCCGAGCCAGGCGATCCAGTTCTCCTTCAGCCAGGGTGGCATCGGAGCGGCCATGTGGAAGACGGTTTGCAGGCTCGACACATCATAGGCGTTGCGCACGTGCTCCGGTAGCGCCCAGATCCGGTGCATCATGGTCGGCACGAAATTGACCCATTGCACGCGCTCGCGCGCGATTTGCCGCAGCGCCTCCTCGGCGTCGAACTTGACGAGGCCGGTGAGCTGGCCGCCGGTGAACAGCGCGTAATGCGACACGATGAACGGCGCATTGTGATAGAGCGGACCGGGATTGAGCAGCGAGACCCCGAAGGGGATGTTGAGCGGCGGCGCGGCGACCGTGTCGATCACCGCCGGTTGGTGATCGAGGATCACCTTCGGCCGCCCGGTCGATCCGCCACTGGTCATGGCTTTCCAATAGCGCGCCACCGGTGCGGTGAGCGGCTCGTCCGAAAATCCTTCCGGCACGAAATCCGCGGGCAGACGGTTCGGCGCGTTCCAGTCGGCTTCGCCGCCGACCACCAGCGCCGGCTTGAGGATGTCGAGCACCGCGGCGGCTTCGCCGCGCGGCAGCCGCCATGACAGCGAGGTCGGCGTCGCTCCGCATTTCCACACCGCAAAGGAAGTCTCGAAGAACGCATTGCCGTTGGGCAAACCGATTGCGACGAAGTCGCCGGGCCTGACGCCCTTGGCCATGAACGCCCGCGCGCGCCGGTTGGCGCCGCGTTCGAGCGCGTCCCATGTCAGCGTGTCCTGCCCGTGACGGACGGCGATCGTGCCTTGCGGTTTGCGCTCGGCGTACCAGCGCGGCACGTCGGACAGGGGCAGCAGCATCAGGCGTTTCCACTTCGTTTTCTTGGCGTCGCCAATGAGGCGAGCGCAGGATGAAGTGACGCTGTGACTCCTGCGCCACGTCAAGCAAAAAATGTCAGCATCGCAGCCATGAAATTCCCGGGTTCCATGGGTGACAAGCCGGCCATAAAGGGGCAAAAATCAGTCCGACTCAGTTCGGGTTGAGTTTTGCAAGGAATGCTCTCGTAGAATGTCGGACGTAGTTGCATCGCGTCGTGCGGCGCTTGTGGTTGCCGCAGCAGGATTTTTCCTGCTGGCGCCGTCGCATGCCCAGGCACAATGGTGGAAGCGCGCGCCTGTCGACTTCGAGGCCTGCGCCGACGCCGCCGAGAAAGCCACCACCAAATCCGAGAAGACGGCTGCGCTTGCCGACTGCAACGCCAAATTCGCCGGCCGGCGCAAGGCAGGTGGCGGCTATTCCTATTACGATTTCCTCCAGGATCGCACCTTCGACATCGCCGGCCCCAATCCGACGCCGGAGGAGCAGAAGAAGATCGACGAATCCTACACCGCCTATCTCGCCAATCAGCGCCGCAGCAATGAAGCCGCGCAGGCCACCGCGCGCCAGCAGCGCGAGCAGCAGGAACAACAGCTGCAGCAGCTCCAGCGGGTCGCGTTGCGAACCGAGGTCGAGCGCGTGCCCGTGCCGGTCGAGCGACCGAAAGTCCAGCAGGCCGCCATCGGCGACGCACGACCGCGGCCGAAGGGCGCACCCTGTACCAAGGGCTCGTTCTCCTGCGAATGGCCGCGGCTGTCGGATGGATTGAACGACATCAAGAAGCTGTTCAGCCCGACGCCGAGCAAGCCCGCGAAGAAGGGCTGAGTTGCGCCGTCATTGCGAGCGCAGCGAAGCAATCCAGCATCTCTCCGCGGAGCCAGTCTGGATTGCTTCGCTACGCTCGCAATGACGAAGTGGATGGAGATCCGTCTCCTAGCCTCAGTTCGGAGGCTTCTTCTTGCTGCGCTTCGGTTGAGCTACCCGCGCATTCGCAGGCGCCGTCGTGATCGGAGAACTGCCCAATTGCGACCTGCTCTCCTGCAATCGCCTGTCATAGCCGGGAGAGTTCATGACCGTCGGCGGCCGGGCCTCCGCGACCGAGGACGCGGCGCAGAGCACGGCAAACGCGAATCCGCTCATCAGACGACGCTTCATCGTTGCTCCTCCCGTCGCGCAGCCTGCACTCATGCGTTACCCGCGAACCTGCTGCGGCGTCAGCCGCGGTGGACCTTTGCCCGCGGCCTCAGCCTCCTTGATCAGCGCAACAATGCGGCGCGACAGCGGCACGTCGACATTGTTCTGCTCGGCGAGCGCGATGATCGCGCCCTGGAAATAGTCGATCTCGGTCTTGCGGCCCTGCTTCAGATCCTGCCACATCGAGGAGCGCGCCTCGGGATCTATCTTCATGGTCCGTCCCAGGATCAGCTTGAAAATCGGATCAGGCAGCCTCAGCAAGGTGGGCGTCCAGGACGATGGGATCGGCGTCGCCGAAACCGGCGTGATGCCGGCGGCCCTCATCGCAGCCAGCCCCTCCGCCATCTGTTCGGCGAACAGCCTTCGCCAGTCGCGGTTCGCCAATTGCGCGGCGAGCGGCATATCGGACAAGGCGCTGAGCGCGTTATTCAAATTGATGATCAGCTTGCCCCATTGCACGCCGGTGATGTCGCGGCTCGCGCGCATGGCGAGCCCCGGCACCGACAGCACTGCGGCCGTGTTCGCATCATCTTGGCCCACATGAATGTCGCCGGAGGTCGAGCGGTGGAAGCGGCCCTCGCCCATGCCGACCACGTTGAAAGGCACCATGCCGGCGAGCACGCGGCGGTCGCCCATGCGCTCGCGCAGCACCGCGACATTGCCGACGCCGTTCTGCAGCGAGACGATGACGGCGTCCTGCGGCGCATGCTGCGCGATCAGGTCCGCGACACCTGCCGTGTCGGCGCTCTTCACCGCGACCAGCACGATGCCGGCGCTGTGGAAGATCGCGGGATCTTCCGACAGCGCGAGGCGGCCCGGGTCGAGCTTCGTCTCGGAGCCGTCGAAATCGGTCAGAAGCAGGCCGAACCGCTCGATCTCGGTCTTCACCCGCGGCCGCACCAGGAACGCGACGCGGCGGCCGGCAGCCGCCAGGGTGCCGCCGACGAAACATCCGATGGCGCCTGCGCCGGCCACCACGATCGGTCGATCCGTCATCACCTCGGCTTGCTCCCTTTAACGATCTGCCCTCGATAGCAGAGGCTGTGCCTGCTGCCCATTCCCGCAGTTGCGGCGCAATCGCCTTGTAACCGTCATGACAGGCTCATATGTTTTCGATCGGGGCTTGTTAGGCAAGAAAGCGCCAAAGGAGAACGCCATGGGTTTGCTCGACGTCCTCAACGGCATGCAGAACGGCCCGCGCGGGCCAAGCACGCCGAGTTCACAATCCTCTTCCAGCGGCGGCATGTCGCCCATGACCATGGCGCTGCTTGGCCTGCTCGCCTGGAAGGCATTCAAACATTTGAGCGGCAACCAGAGCGGCAGCGCGCCGCAGCCGTCCCCGGCACCGACGCATCTCCCCCCGTCGGTGAATGCAGGCGCTGGCGGCGGCCTCGGTGACCTGTTGAAGGGCGGCCTTGGCGGCCTGCTTGCGGGCGGCGCGGCCGGCAGCGTGCTCAGCGGCGGGCTCGGCGATCTCCTCAACCAGCTCCAGCAGAGCGGTCATGGCGATACTGCCAATACCTGGGTCGGCAAGGGCGATAACAAGGCGATCGCACCAGGCGATCTCGCCAATGCGCTCGGCGCCGACCAGATCGAGAGCCTGTCGGCCCAGAGCGGCCTGTCGCGTGATGAGCTGCTCTCCGGCCTCAGCCAGTATCTGCCGCAGGTGGTCGATCATCTGACGCCGGACGGACGGCTGCCGACCGAGCAAGAGATCGCGGGCAGAGTCTGATTTGGTTTAGTCAAACGAGGGGAGCACGGACATGAGCATGGGTGGCTTGTTGTGGATCATCGTCGTCGGCTTCGTCGCCGGCCTCATCGCGCGTTGGCTGGCGCCGGGACCGAACAATCCGAGCGGCTTCATCCTCACCACCATTCTCGGCATCGCCGGCGCGTTTCTCGCGACCTTCATCGGCCAGGCCATCGGGCATTACAGTCCCGACCAGGGCGCGGGATTCATCATGGCCACCATCGGCGCCGTGGTGGTGCTGTTCATCTGGCACCGGCTGGTGGCGAGCGGTGTGATCAAGGGGTAGCACAGTCGCTTTGCGGTGTGGCCGATCCACAAGTTCGGTGTCCTCCCGGCGAAGGCCGGGACCCATAACCACAACAGGTGGTGAGGCGCGAAACCGGGAATTGCCAGTCTTCGCCAAACTGAATTCGGTGGTTATGGGTCCCGGCCTTCGCCGGGACGACGCTCTATTTGCCGCACTCGCCGCGCGACTTCACGTCACCAAATGCATCCCTGCATCCATGCGCACGACCTCGCCGGTCATGTTGCTGGAGGCAGGCATCGCCAGGAAGCAGACGAGCTGCGCGATGTCTTCCGCCGATGATGCGACCTTCAGCGGCACCTTCGCCACGACGCTGTCGCGTACCTGCTTGGCGCCAGCCTCGCCGCGGCCCTTGGTGAACCAGGGTGTGTCGATATAGCCCGGACACACCGTGTTGACGCGGATCAGCGGTGCCAGTGCGCGCGACAGCGACAGCGTCATGGTGTTGAGCGCGCCCTTGCTCGCGGCATAGGCGATGGACGATCCGACGCCGCTGATGCCGGCGACGGAGGAGATGTTGACCACGGCGGACGGCCGCCCAGAGGCCTTGGCGCCCGCCTCGAGCAGGCTGCGCGCCGCACGCACCATCTGGAACGGGCCGATGGTGTTGACGCCATACAGGCGCTGGAAATCTTCTGCCGACAATCCATCGAGATCGGCATGAGCGACATGCTTGGTGGTGCCGGCATTGTTGACGAGCACGTCGAGCCGGCCCCAGCCGCCAGCTGCCGCGACGATCTTGCGGCAATCGTCATCCTTCGAGACGTCGCCCTGCGCGACCAGAACTTCCGGTGAGCCCGCCTTGCGGCACAGCTCAGCGGTCGCCTCCGCTTCCTTCTGGCTCGAGGAATAGTTGATGACGAGCCGCGCCCCGCTCCGTGCGAGAATTTCCGCGGTCGCAGCACCCAGGCCGGAGGCGGACCCCGTCACGATTGCGCACAAACTGTCCTTTGCCATCCGGATTTCCTTCCCCTTGATTGAGTATCGACGTTCTGTTTAGCGAGTTTGCCGCGCCCTGCAAATCGAGCAAAACTCCGCTAAGCGGAATTAGCCTTCTATAGTCCCTTGCGCCCATGCCCGCGCCGCAGGTTGACCTGCGATCAGCGCTTGTCAGGGCCATGGCTTTTTTGGATCATCGGGCGCAAGAAGAACCTGCGCGTCCGCCCACGGGGCGGGAAGCGCCAATGGCAAAACACGGGGAACGCTGTGGCGGAGAGTGACAATATCGTCGTCGAGACTGCGGAGAAAATCTTCGCCGATCTCGCCGATCCGCAGACCGTCAACAACGACAAGAAGGATTCGTGGCAAGCGCCGCTGTGGCAGGCGCTGAGCGAGGCCGGCTTGCCGTTGTCCTGGGTGCCGGACGATCTCGGCGGCTCCGGCGCGAGCCTTGCCGACGGCTTTGCGCTGCTGAACGCCGCCGGCCGTTTCGCCGTCGCGGTTCCCCTGGCCGAAACCATGCTGGCCGGCTGGCTGCTGGCGCAGGCGAAGATCGCATCCCCCGAAGGGGAGATGACGGTGCTGCCGGCGTCGCCCAAGGATCGCATCACCCGCGACGCCGACGGCGCGCTCTCCGGCCGCGCCCGCGGCGTGCCCTTCGCAAAGGCGGCAAAGCACTTCGCGGTGCTGGCCCACGGCAAGGACGGCGCCTCGATCGCGCTGGTCGACGCGAGCAGGGGTCGGATCGAGACCGGACTCAACGTCGGCTACGACCACAGCGACACCGTCACGCTCGACAAGGTGCAGCCCGTCACCATCAAGCCCGCCCCGAACGGCTTTGACCAGACCACAATGATGCTGATGGGCGTCGTCGCGCGCAGCCTTCAGATCGCGGGCGCGCTGGAATCGATGCTCGACATCTCCGTGCGCTATTCCAACGAGCGCGTCGCCTTCGAGAAGAAGATCTCCAAATTCCAGGCGGTGCAGCACAACCTCGCCCGCCTCGCCGGCGAGTCGGCCGCTGCCCTTGCCGCGGCGACCTCGGCCGCCGACGCCATCGCCAACGCAAAGTCGTTCGACGACGCGGTCTACCTCGAAGCCGCCTCGGCAAAGATCCGCTGCGCGGAAGCCGCGGAAAAGGGCGGCGCCATTGCGCATCAGGTCCATGGCGCGATCGGCTTCACCCTGGAGCACATCCTGCACCGCTATTCGCTGCGGGCACTGGCCTGGCGCGATGATTTCGGTTCGGAAAGCCACTGGGCCGTCGAGCTCGGCAAGCTGGTCGCAAACCGCGGCGCCGACGAATTGTGGCCGCTCGTGGCTTCGCGCTGATCAGGGACGAGACAACAATGACCGCTGCCCTCCGTTTCGATCCGATCCGCCTGCCCGAGAAATGCGAGCAATTGCGCAAGGAAGTGCGCGCCTTCCTCGCCGAGGAAATCGCCGCCGGCACCTTCGATCCGCACAAGCCCAACCGCGAAGACACCGACGCGCCGGAATTTTCCCGCCGGGTCGGCGCCAAGGGTTGGCTCGGCATGACATGGCCGAAAAAATATGGCGGCCAGGAGCGCTCGTTCCTCGAACGTTACGTGGTGACCGAGGAGATGCGCGTCGCCAACGCGCCGACGCGGCGGTTCTTCGTCGCCGACCGCCAGAGCGGGCCGGTGCTGATCAAGTACGCGCCCGAGCACATCAAGATGGACATCCTGCCGCGCATTTGCCGCGGCGAGATCTGCTTCGCGATCGGCATGAGCGAGCCGAACTCCGGCTCGGACCTGTTCGCCGCGAAGACGCGCGCGACCAAGACCGACGGCGGCTATCTCATCAACGGCACCAAGATCTGGACCTCGTCGGCGCATATCGCCGACTACATGATCGCGATCTTCCGGACCTCGCAGCCGACCAAGGAGAACCGGCGCCATGGCCTGACCCAGTTCCTGGTCAAGATGAAGCAGCCGGGGATCCAGGTGAACCCGATCGGCCAGATCACCGGCCAGTACGAGTTCAACGAGGTCGTGTTCACCGATTTCTTCGTACCCGACGATCATGTGCTCGGCGAAGTCGACGGCGCCTGGAAGCAGGCCACCAGCGAGCTCGCTTATGAGCGATCGGGCCCCGAGCGCTTCCTGGAGACCTACTACGTGCTGACCGAGCTGGTTCGCGCCGTTGGTCCCAATCCGGACACGCGCAGCGCCGAAGGGATCGGCCGGCTGGTGGCGCAGCTCCACACCATGCGGCGCATGTCGGTCTCGGTCGCGGGCATGCTGCAAGCCGGCAAGGAGCCGGTCGTCGAAGCCTCCATCGTCAAGGACATCGGCACGGTGTGGGAACAGCAGCTGCCGCACCGCGTGCGCGATCTCGCCGCCTTCGTCGAGGAGACCGCGACCAACCGCGAGACGCTGGAGCGGCAGCTCGACTTCGCCATCAAGACCGCGCCGAAACTCACCATCCAGGGCGGCACCACCGAGGTGCTGCGCGGCATCATCGCCCGCGGGCTTGGTTTGCGCTAATCATTCGAGGACATCATGAGTACTTACAAAGATATCGGCGTCGAGAAAGTTGGTCACGTCGGCACCATCGAGATCCGCCGCCCGCCGCTCAACTTCTTCGACATTTCGCTGATCAACCAGATCGCGGACGCGCTCGACGCGTTCGATCGCGACATCGAGATTCGCGCCTCGGTACTGTCGGCGCAGGGCAAGGCGTTTTGCGCCGGCGCGAATTTCCAGGACCCGGCACGGCAGGCTCAGGAGGCGCGCGAAGCCGACAAGACGGCCAAGGGCGATCCGGCCGACAGCCTCGGGGCGATCAACCATCTCTACATCCAGGCCGTGCGCATCTTCCGCGCCAAGAAGCCGATCGTCGCGGCCGTGCAGGGCGCCGCCATCGGCGGCGGATTGGGCCTTGCGGTCTCGGCAGACTTCCGCGTCACCTGCCCCGAAGCGCGGTTCTCCGCAAACTTCACAAAGCTCGGCTTCCATCCCGGCTTCGGCCTGACCGTGACGCTGCCCGAGCTGATCGGCAAGAACAACGCCGAGCTGATGTTCTACACCAGCCGCCGCGTCACCGGCGAAGAAGCCTTCAAATGGGGCCTCGCCAACGAACTGGTGCCGCAGGACCAGGTCAAGGCGGCCGCACTGAAGCTCGCCGGCGAAATCGCCGAATGCTCCCCGCTCGGCCTCGTCTCCACCCGCGCCACGATGCGCGCCGGCTTGGCCGACCGCGTCATGGCCGCGACCAATCACGAACTCGAGGAGCAGACCCGCCTGCGCGCGACGGAAGACTTCAAGGAAGGCGTGAAAGCCACGGAAGAACGGCGGACGGCGAATTTCAAGGGAAGGTGATTGCGGCAGGGTCGCGCCGCACGCCCTCTCTCAATCCGTCATCCTGAGGTGCGAGTAGCGCGATGCCTAGCATCGCGCTGGGAGCCTCGAAGGATGAGCGGCCCCGCTGGTGGCCGTCGCCCTTCGAGGCTCGCCGAAGAGGCGAGCACCTCAGAGTGACGGATCACAACCAAGCACTCAACTGACGCGGAACGTCACCCCACCGAGCAAAAACTCGTTACCCGCCACGGCATATCCCTTCGCCCTGGCAGCATGCAGCACGCCGGCCACATCTGTCACCCGAAACTCCAGCGCGCTCATGATTTCGCTGGCGCCTTTGACGAAGCGAAAGCTCGCATTGGGCAACTTCAGCTCGGCCCCACCGTCAGCACCGCCACTCGGCGCAACGCCAATGATCTTGCCCCAATGCTCGGCCAGCCCTTGCGGGTCCGGGCTCTGCATCTCCACGCTCGTCAACGTCTGCGTCACGTCCTTGCGGATGAATTTTTGCCAATCGGGGCCGGCCGGTGGATAGGGCCCCAAAATGTCGTCGCTGCCTTCGGTGTGGTTGAACTCGATGAAGGCGGCGCGGCAGTCGCGGGGATGGAGCTGCACGCCGTGATAGGGCGCGTGGTCGATGACGTTGGCGGTGCGCACGCCCAGCGCGTTGGCGTTACGACCGCGCTCGTCGGGATCGTTGCAGCAGAAGATCGCCATATAGCCGCCGCGCCCGCCGCTCTTCTCGATGAAGCGGCCGGCGGTGGTGCCGTCCTTGAACGGCGCGACCACCTCCAGCAGGATCGTGTCGACCGGCAGCAGCGCGTTCTCCAGGCCGTACTTCGCGACATTGCCGTCGCGGTAGCAGACAGCGAGGCCCATGATATCCGCGACGTCAGAGATCACGGGCGCGAGCTGCGGCGCGACCAGGCAGATCTGCCGCAACCGCATATAGGACGCCATCGTCATGCGCCCTTGAAGGTCGGCTTGCGCTTCTCGACAAACGCCTTTGCGGCCTCCTTGTGATCCTCGGTGTCGCTGCAGCGGGTGTGGTGGATCGCCTCGCCGTCGAAGCAATCCTCCAGCGCCAGATGCTCGGCATTATTGATGTTGCGCTTGATGAAGCCGAGCGCGATCGACGGGCCCTGCGCCAGCGACATCGCGAGCTCGTGCGCGGCCGCGTCGATCTCGGTGTCGGGCACGACCTTCGTCACCATGCCGATCGCATGCGCTTCTTTCGCCGTCAGCACCGGCGAGGTCAGATAGAGCTCGCGCGCCCGCGCGCTGCCGAGGAGTTGGGTGAGGAAATAGGTGCCGCCGTAATCGCCGGAGAAGCCGACTTTTGCGAACGCGGTGGTGATCTTGCAGGATTCGGAGGCGACGCGGAGGTCGCATGACAGCGCCATCGACAGACCCGCGCCGGCCGCAGCACCATCGAGCTGTGCCACCACGGGCTTTGGCATCTGGTGCAGGATACGCGACACTTCCATGCCGCGGCGCAGGTTCGCCATCTTCACTTCGAACGGCAGCGGCGCCCGGCCCTCGGCCATCGACTTGACGTCGCCGCCGACGCAGAAGCTGCCGCCCGCGCCCTTGAACAAGACCGCACGCACCTCCGGATCATCAGCCGCGCGCCGTGCCGCCACGACCAGCCCGGCGACCATATCCGGGTTGAGCGCGTTCTTCCGCTCGGGCCGGTTCATGGTGATGGTGAGCAGCCCGCCTTCGAGCTTTTGCAGGACCATGTCGTTGCTCATGGGACGTCTCCCTTGTTGTTGTTTGCTTCGGTCTATCAACGCTCGTCATTGCGAGCGAAGCGAAGCAATCCAGAAATGTTTCCGCGGAGACAGCCTGGATTGCTTCGTCGCTTCGCTCCTCGCAGTGACGAGGTTTATTTCTTCACCAGCGGACAGCGCGACTGCTCCAACGATTGGAACGCCTCGCTGCCGGGCACGGTGGCGAGCAGCTTGTAGTCGTCCCAGCGGCCCTTGGATTCCGACGGCTTCTTGACCTCGAACAGGTACATGTCGTGCAGCATGCGGCCGTCCTCGCGGATCTTGCCGTTCTTGGCGAAGAAGTCGTTGATCGGCGTCTCCTTCATCACTTTCATCACGGTCGCAGCGTCGGTCGTGCCGGCCGCCTTCACCGCTTTCAGATAGTGAGTCACGGAGGAATAGACGCCCGCTTGCGCCGAGGTCGGCGGCCGCTTCATGCGCTCCTGGAAGCGCTTCGAGAACGCGCGGGTGTCGTCGTTGAGATCCCAGTAGAAGGCTTCCGCCAGCAACAGGCCCTGCGCGGTCTCGAGCCCGATCGAATCGATGTCGGTCACGAAGGCGAGCAGCGGCGAGACTTTCTGGCCGCCCTTGGTGATGCCGAACTCGGCCGCCTGCTTGATGGCGTTGACGGTGTCGCCACCGGCGTTCGCAAGCCCGATCACCTTTGCTTTCGAGGCTTGGGCCTGAAGCAGGAACGACGAGAAATCCGACGTGTTGAGCGGATGGCGCACGCTGCCGAGCACCTTGCCGCCCGTCTTGGTCACGACCGCGCTGGTGTCCTTCTCCAGATCCTGGCCGAAGGCGTAGTCGGCGGTGAGGAAGTACCAGGTGTCGAGGCCCGACTTCACGGCCGCAAGGCCGGTCACATTGGCCTGGCCATAGGTGTCGAACACGTAGTGAATGGTATAGGGACCGCAGGCCTCGTTGGTGAGGCGGATCGAGCCCGGGCCGTTGAACATGATGATCTTGTTGCGCGCTTTGGCGATCTCGCCGGCGGCAAGCGCGGTCGCGGAGGCCGCGACGTCGTAGATCATCTCGACGCCCTGATTGTCGAGCATGTCGCGGGCGATGTTGGCGGAGAGATCGGCCTTGTTCTGATGGTCGGCGGCCAGCACCTGGATCTTGCGGCCGAGCACCTCGCCGCCAAAGTCCTCCACGGCCATCTTGGCCGCGGTCTCGCTGCCGGGGCCGGTGATGTCGGCATACAGGCTCGACATGTCGAGAATGCCGCCGATCTTCAGTGGCGGCTTGTCCTGCGCCTGCACGGCGCTTGCACTCAGCGCCAGCGCAGCAGCGAAAATGCCCGACAAAACATGCTTCATCGAAAAAGACCTCCCTTGATCGCCTGTCCCTAATGGCGGCTTGGTTATTTGTGTTGTCGCAATCATGCCGCATGCGCGACAGCGCAGCAAGCGCGCGGGACGATGCAGATGAACGATCGACACGCGCTTTCCGCAAAGCGGAATGACGAGATGCGGAAGAGTGCCTCTGCCGTCATTGCGAGCGCAGCGAAGCAATCCAGGATCTTTCCTCGGAGGGGCTCTGGATTGCTTCGCTGCGCTCGCAATGACGGAGTATGAACAAACAGTCTTCGCGCCCCACCGCGCTTGAGTTATGGTTGGAGCGCAACGCAACCTTTCCGGGCAACGTGACGCGACTGCTTCATCTCATCGTCGCATGTCTTCTGGTCGCGGCTTGCGGTGCGTCCGCCACGCCGTGCCAGTTCGAGTCTCAGGGCGAAGGCCGCGTCACCGCGATCGATGCGCGCAGTCTGCGTCTCGATGACGGCCGGGAAATCCGTCTGACCGGAATCGAGCCGACCGCGACCACGAGGCAGGCGCTGACCACGCTGCTCGTCGGTCGCGACGTTATTTTGCGCAGCGCTGACGACACGCCCGACCGCTATGGCCGTCAGGGCGCGCTGGTCTTTGTCGGCGAGAGCGACATCTCCGTGCAGGCGATACTCCTCGCCCAGGGCGACGCGATCGTCTCCGCCGAGATCGCCGATAAGGACTGCGCGGCCGCCCTGATGGCGGCGGAGGCCGAGGCGAGGCGCCAAAAAAAGGGCAGCTGGGCTGACCCGTCGGCCATAAAAAACGCGGAAAGTCCGGACGATATTTTGGCGGGGATCGGGCGTTTTGTGGTGGTCGAGGGCAAAGTCCTGTCGGTCCGGCAAGCTGGGGCAATGACCTACCTCAACTTCGGACGAAACTGGACACGCGGCTTCGCCGTGACTATTTCAAAGCGCATGGTACCCGCGTTCGAAAGCGCCGGGATCGGCCTTAAGTCTCTGGAAAATAAACGTATTCGTGTCCGGGGCTGGGCTGAGGGGAATACGGGGCCGCGTATCGATATACGCCTCGTGGGACAGATCGAGTTGCTGGGCGCAAACGAGCCGACAGGGGTAAGGCCCTAAAAGGGGCCAGGCACGGGTTAAGCGACGTGAATGGGGTGCTAGGACGGCACGGACGAGGTGAACGCCGCCTGCGGGCAGCGCCGGCTGCGCTATGCCTCGTGCTGGGTTCAGCGCTCGCCGGTTGCGGCGATATGGGCCGCTTCCAGACTGCGGCGGCCCCGCCGACCGTCGCGATGCCCAAGCCGAAGCCAGCCGTCGCGCAGACCCCCGCCACCGAGAAGGAGCACGAGCGCATCCTGGCGAGCTATGGCGGCACCTATGACGACCCCAGGCTCGAATCGCTCGTCACCAAGACCGTCGATCGGCTGGTCGCGGCGTCCGATCGCCCCGATCAGGGTTACCGGGTCACGATCCTCAATTCCGGCGCGGTGAACGCCTTCGCGCTGCCGAACGGCCAGCTCTATGTCACGCGCGGCCTGCTTGCGCTCGCGAGCGATACGTCGGAATTGTCCTCCGTGCTCAGCCACGAGATGGCGCATGTGCTGTCCAAGCACGCCGCGATGCGCGAGGACCAGGCCCGCCAGGCGGCGATCGTCACCCGCGTCGTCACCGACATGAGCAACGATCCCGATCTCACGGCGCTTGCGCTCGCCAAGACCAAGCTGACCATGGCGAGCTTTTCGCGCAATCAGGAGTTCGAGGCCGACGGCGTCGGCGTCGGCATTTCCGCCAAGGCGCATTTCGACCCTTATGGTGCCGCACGCTTTCTCTCGGCGATGGAGCGCAATGCCGAGCTGAAGGTCGGCAAGACCTCGCTCGATCCGCGCGCGCAGGATTTCACCTCGTCGCATCCGGCGACGCCCGAGCGCGTGCAAAACGCGCAAACCATTGCACGGCAATACGCTGCGCCAGAGGGCGGCGAGCGCGACCGCGAGACCTATCTCGCCGCGATCGACAATCTCGTCTACGGCGAAGACCCCAGCGAAGGTTTTGTCCGCGGCCGGCGCTTCCTGCATCCGAAGCTCGGCTTCACCTTCCAGGCACCGGACAATTTTACGCTCGACAATACCGCGCAGGCCGTGATCGGCGTGCGCGACGGCGGCTCGCAGGCGATGCGTTTCGACGTCGTGCGGGTGCCGGCCGAACAGTCGCTCGGCGATTACCTGAATTCCGGCTGGATGGAGGGCGTCGAGAAGGCCTCCACCGAGGACATCACCATCAACGGTTTTCCGGCTGCGTCCGCCACCGCCAAGGGCGACCAGTGGCAGTTCAAGGTCTATGCGCTGCGCTTCGGCAGCGACGTCTACCGCTTCATCTTCGCGGCGCGGCAGAAGTCGACCGAGAGCGAGCGCAATGCGCGCGAGACCGTCGGTTCATTCCGCCGCCTGACGCTCGACGAGATCCAGGCCGCCCGCCCGCTGCGCATCAAGGTCATCACCGTGCAGCCCGGCGACACCGTGGAATCGCTCTCCCATCGCATGGCCGGCGTCGATCACCCGGCCGAGCGTTTTCGCGTCCTCAACGGGCTCGATCGCAACGCGCAGGTGAAGGTGCGCGATCGTGTGAAGGTCGTGGCGGATTGAGGCTGCCGCGTAGCGGGTAGCCGTAGGGTGGGCAAAGCGAAGCGTGCCCACCATTCCCGATCAGGATTGTTGAAAGATGGTGGGCACGGCGCTTACGCGCCTTTGCCCCCCCTACAAGCTCCGCCCGATCAGCGCCCCGCGTCCATATCGCCGGCCTCGCGCTGGCCGCTGAGCCAGAGCGCGAGCAAGGTCCAGAATGCGCCCGACAGCAGGTACGCACCCGAGGCGATGACGCCGAGATTAGTCGCAAGCAACAGAGCGACCAGCGGTGCAAAGCCGGCGCCGAACAGCCAGGCCATGTCGGAGGTCAGCGCCGAGGCCGTGTAGCGATAGGCCTGCTTGAAGTTCGAGGCGATCGCACCCGACGACTGGCCGAACGACAGACCGAGCAGGATGAAGCCGATCACCATGTAGATGGTCTCGCCGAACGCGCCGGCATCTAGCAGCTGCGGGGCGAAGCCGCTGTAGATCGCGATCGCGATCGCCGATCCCATCAGCAGCGACTTGCGGCCGACGCGGTCGGCGATGACGCCGGAGAGCACGATCGCGCCGACGCCGAACACGGCCGCGACGATCTCGATGATCAGGAAGCGCACCGGGCTTTCGCGGGTGAACAGGAACACCCAGGACAGCGGAAACACCGTGACCATGTGGAACAGCGCGAAGCTTGCCAGCGGCGCGAACGCACCGAGCATGATGTTCTGGCCTTCGCGCGCGACCGTCTCGGAGATGCGCGAGGGCTGCAATTCGCGGGTCTCGAACAGCGAGGCATATTCTTCCGTCGTCACCATGCGCAGGCGCGCGAACAGCGCCACGACGTTGATGGCGAAGGCGACGAAGAACGGATAGCGCCAGCCCCAGTCGAAGAAATCGTCGGCCGAGAGATTTCCGGCGAAATAGGCGAACAGGCCGCTCGCCACGATCAGACCGAGCGGCGCGCCAAGCTGCGGCACCATCGCGTACCAGCCGCGCTGCGAGGGCGGCGCGTTCAGCGCCAGCAGCGAGGCCATGCCGTCCCAGGCGCCGCCCCAGGCCAGACCCTGTGCGATGCGCGCCAGCGCCAGCAGCCAGATCGCGGCAGCGCCGATCTCGTGATAGCCGGGCAGGAACGCGATCGCGACGGTGGCGGTGCCGAGCAGGAACAGCGCCGAGATCAGCTTGGCCGTCTTGCCGTACCCGCGGTCGACCGTCATGAAAATGACGGTGCCGATCGGCCGGGCCATGAAGGCCAGCGCGAAGATCATGAAGGAATAGAGGGTGCCGGTCAGTTCGCTCGTGAACGGAAACACCAGGCGCGGGAAGACGATCACCGAGGCGATCGCAAAGACGAAGAAGTCGAAGAATTCCGAGGTGCGGCCGATGATGACGCCGATAGCGATCTCGCCTGGACTGGCCTGGTCGTGGCCGTGCTCGCCCGAGTGATCTGCCATTGCGGGGGTCTGTGCCATCGCCATTCGTGCGTCCTTAACGTCCTGAAAACCAAAGCCGACCGCCCGGCAAGGCGCCAGGCAATCTAGCCCTGTCTGGCGCAACATCCCGCACTGCAACATTGGACAAATTGTCCAATGTCCGGATTGCTGCGCCGCAGCTACCCCTTGGCCCCGCAAAAGAAACTCATTCTCATAAGGCTCGGCCCGTGTCCCGTTTCAAGATCCTGGCGCTGCTACCCCTGGCGCTTGCGCTCAGCGGCTGCAACTACGTCGTGCTGGCGCCGGCCGGCGATATCGCCGCGCAGCAGCGCGACCTCGTCATCATCTCCACCGTCCTGATGCTCCTGATTGTCGTGCCCGTGATGGCGCTGACGGTGCTGTTCGCCTGGCGCTACCGCCAGTCCAACGCCGACGCCCGCTACGAGCCGGAATGGGACCACTCGACCAGCCTCGAGCTGGTGATCTGGTCGGCGCCGCTTTTGATCATCGTTTGCCTGGGCGCGCTGACCTGGATGGGCACGCATCTGCTCGACCCCTATCGCACGCTCGGCCGCATTCATGCCGACCGCGCCGTGGACCAGTCCAAGGCCCCACTCGAGGTCGACGTCGTCGCACTCGACTGGAAGTGGCTCTTTATCTATCCGGACTACGGCATCGCCACCGTCAACGATCTGGCAGCTCCGGTCGATCGTCCCATCAACTTCCGCATCACCGCGTCCTCGGTGATGAACTCGTTCTACATCCCCGCGCTGGCCGGCCAGATCTACGCGATGCCGGGCATGGAGACCAAGCTCCACGCCGTCGTGAACCACGCCGGCACCTACCGGGGCTTTTCGGCGAACTACAGCGGCGCCGGCTTCTCCGGCATGCACTTCAACTTCCAGGGCCTCGACGACAAGGGCTTTGACGCCTGGATCGCCAGCGCCAAGTCCGGCGGCGGCTCGCTCGGCCGCGCCGAATATCTCCAGCTCGAAAAGCCCAGCCAGAACGAGCCGGTGCGGCGCTTCGGCACCGTCGATTCCGATCTCTACCGCCTGATCCTCAACATGTGCGTCGAGACCGGCAAGATGTGCCAGAGCGAGATGATGGCGATCGACGCCAAGGGCGGCCTCGGCCATGAGGGCCTGAACAACACCCTGCCGCTGGCCTACGACAAGTACGCCCGTCGCGGCACGGCGCTTGGGCCGGAGCCGAGCTTCGTCGCCGGCACCTGCACGCCCGAGGCTCCGCAGGGCAGGACCACCGCCTCCATCACGGCACCTGTCGACACCGCGCCGCTCCTCGGCGCCGGCCTGAAGCGGCCGACCTTCACGCCGCTGAAGTCCTCGTCCTTCTTCCTCGGACAACGTCCGAAGTCAGATTCGTAAAGAGATCCCGCATGTCTCCTGATCTTCTCAAGCTCATCTTCGGCCGGCTTACCTTCGAATCGCTGCCGCTGCACGAGCCGATCGTCGTCGGCACCTTTGCCGTGGTGGCGACCGGCGGCCTCATCATGGTTGCCGGCCTGACCTATTTCCGCGTCTGGGGTTATCTCTGGAGCGAATGGTTCACCAGCGTCGACCACAAGCGCATCGGCATCATGTACATGATCCTCGGCATCGTGATGCTGCTGCGCGGCTTCGCCGATGCGCTGATGATGCGGTTGCAGCAGGCGCTCGCCTTCGGCGGTTCGGAGGGCTATCTCAATTCCCATCACTACGACCAGGTCTTCACCGCCCACGGCGTGATCATGATCTTCTTCGTGGCGATGCCGCTGGTCACCGGCCTGATGAACTTCGTCGTGCCGCTCCAGATCGGCGCGCGCGACGTGTCGTTTCCGTTCCTGAACAATTTCAGCTTCTGGATGACGGTCGGCGGCGCGGTGCTGGTGATGGCTTCGCTGTTCATCGGCGAATTCGCCCGCACCGGCTGGCTCGCTTATCCGCCGCTGTCGAACATCGGCTACAGTCCGGATGTCGGCGTCGACTATTACATATGGGGACTACAGGTCGCGGGCGTCGGAACGACACTTTCCGGCATCAACCTGATCTGCACCATCGTCAAGCTGCGGTGTCCCGGCATGACCATGATGCGGATGCCGGTGTTCACCTGGACCGCGCTCTGCACCAACGTGCTGATCGTCGCTTCCTTCCCGGTTCTGACCGTCGTGCTCGCGCTGCTCTCGCTCGACCGCTACGTCGGCACCAACTTCTTCACCAACGATTTCGGCGGCAGCCCGATGATGTACGTGAACCTGATCTGGATCTGGGGTCATCCCGAGGTCTACATCCTGGTTCTCCCCGCCTTCGGCATCTTCTCGGAAGTGACCTCGACCTTCTCGGGCAAGCGGCTGTTCGGCTACACCTCGATGGTCTACGCCACGGTGGTCATCACCATCCTGTCCTACCTGGTCTGGCTGCACCACTTCTTCACGATGGGGTCGGGCGCCAGCGTCAACTCCTTCTTCGGCATCACCACGATGATCATCTCGATCCCGACGGGCGCGAAGATGTTCAACTGGCTGTTTACGATGTATCGCGGCCGCATCCGCTTCGAGCTGCCGATGATGTGGACGATCGCATTCATGCTGACCTTCGTGCTCGGCGGCATGACCGGCGTGCTGCTCGCGGTGCCGCCGGCCGACTTCGTCCTGCACAACAGCCTGTTCCTGATCGCGCACTTCCACAACGTGATCATCGGCGGCGTCGTGTTCGGCGCGTTCGCCGGTATCGGTTACTGGTTCCCGAAGGCGTTCGGCTTCAAGCTCGACCCGTTCTGGGGCAAGCTGTCGTTCTGGTTCTGGGTCACGGGCTTCTACCTCGCGTTCATGCCGCTCTATGTGCTCGGCCTGATGGGCGTAACCCGCCGGCTTCGTGTGTTCGACGACCCGAGCCTGCAGATCTGGTTCATCGTCGCCGGCATTGGCGCCTTCCTGGTCTTCCTCGGCATCCTCTCGATGCTGATGCAGTTCGCCGTCAGCTTCCTCAGGCGCGAGCAGCTCAAGGACGTCACCGGCGATCCCTGGGACGCGCGCACGCTGGAATGGGCGACCTCCTCGCCGCCGCCGGCCTACAACTTCGCCTTCACTCCCGTCGTTCACGACAATGACGCGTGGTGGGACATGAAGAGGCGCGGTTATCAGCGCCCGCTCACCGGGTTCAAGCCGATCCACATGCCCAGCAGCACCGGCACCGGCATCATCCTCGCCGGCTTCGCCACCGCGATGGGATTTGGCCTGATCTGGTACATCTGGTGGCTGGCGGCCGCGAGCTTCATCGCGATGCTCGCCGTCGGCATCGGTCACACCTTCAACTATCACCGCGATTTCGACATTCCGGCCGAGGACGTCATCCGGGCCGAGGACGCGCGCACCAAACTGCTCGCCGGAGCCAAGTAATGACTGTCGCTGTCAATCCCACGCAAACCGGCGAGCCGGTGTTCTACCTCGCCGACGAACACCCGCATCCGGAAGGCTACAGCACCTCGCTCGGCTTCTGGATCTATCTGATGAGCGACTGTCTCATCTTCGCGATCCTGTTCGCCACCTTCGGCGTGCTCGGCGGCAATTACGCCGCCGGTCCGGCGCCGAAGGATCTGTTCGAGCTGCCGCTGGTCGCGGTCAACACCTCGATGCTGCTGCTGTCGTCGATCACCTATGGTTTTGCGATGCTGACGATGCAGCAGAACAAGATCGCGCAGACCCAGATCTGGCTGGCGATCACCGGCCTGTTCGGCGCCGCCTTCATCGGCATCGAGCTGTCTGAGTTCGCCCACATGATCCATGAAGGCGCGACGCCGCAGCGCAGCGCCTTCCTGTCCGCTTTCTTCACCCTGGTCGGCACCCACGGCCTGCACGTCAGCTGCGGCCTGATCTGGCTGGTGACCCTGATGGTGCAGGTCTGGAGGTTCGGCCTGATCGAGGCCAACCGCCGCCGTCTGATGTGCCTGTCGATGTTCTGGCACTTCCTGGACGTGGTCTGGATCGGCGTCTTCACCTTCGTCTATCTCCTGGGAGTTCTGCGATGAACACCGATACTCACGCCGCCCATGCGGGCGATCATCACCACGGCGACAGCCACGCCAACGCGCACGGCTCGTTCTCGACGTATATGCTCGGCTTCGTGCTCTCGGTCGTGCTCACCGCGATCCCGTTCTGGCTGGTGATGAGCGGCGCGCTTCCGAGCAAGCAGATCACCGCGCTCGTCATCATGGCCTTCGCGGTCGTGCAGATCGTCGTGCACATGATCTACTTCCTGCACATGAACACGACGTCCGAGAACGGCTGGAGCATGATGGCTCTGATCTTCACCATCGTCATGGTGGTGATCGCCCTGTCCGGTTCTCTGTGGGTGATGAACCACCTCAACAGCAACATGATGCCGATCCACCAGATGACCGGGATGAAATGAACGAAACCCGGACCGTGACGAGCAAGGCAAACGGGACGCGCGGCGACGCTGCGCGCCCGTCCTTGTGGCTCACGGTCCTCTCGCTCACGGCCATTGCACTTCTGATCGCGCTCGGCGTCTGGCAGGTCGAGCGCCGCGCCTGGAAGCTGGCGCTGATCGATCGCGTCGAGCAGCGCGTTCATGCTCCGGCCCAGCCGATCCCCTCGCCGGCGGCATGGCCCACCGTCTCCGCCGCAAACGACGAATACAGGCATGTCAGCGTCTCCGGCCGTTTCCTGCATGACCGCGAGACGCTGGTTCAGGCCGTCACGGAAGAAGGCCCGGGCTATTGGGTGCTGACACCGCTTCAGCGTAGCGACGGCACGCTGGTCCTGGTCAACCGTGGCTTCGTGCCGTCCGACCGGCGCGACGCTTCGACGCGCCGGGATGGCAATCCGCAAGGCCCCGTCGAGATCACCGGCCTGTTGCGCGTGACGGAGCCAAAAGGCGGATTCCTCAGGACCAACGTGCCTGAGCACAATCGCTGGTACTCGCGGGATGTCACCGCCATTGCGGCGGCACGCGGCCTCGACCATGTCGCGCCCTTCTTCGTCGATGCCGATGCTGGATCACAATCCGGCAGCGGCCCAATCGCCGGATTGACCGTGATCAGCTTTCCCAATAACCACCTGATTTACGCGCTGACGTGGTTTGCCCTGGCTTTCATGCTGGCCGGCAGACTTATCGTCACATTCGGCGGCGGGCTGTTCCGCCGCAAGGAGCCCTGGAGCGGCTTCGTCCACGAAGCGGTCGGCGGCTCCGATGCCGGCGCCCGCAGGACGGGATCAGATGCTGGAACGATCGTCGAGCCCACCTGACGACGGAAGAACGCAGGGCGCCGTCACGCTGCAATCGCAGGCGGACGCGCGCAGCGAGCTGATTGGCGCTGCGCCGACCGACGACGAGACCAACCGCAAGAACATGGCGCTGCTGATCCAGCTGCGCTGGACCGCAGTGGTCGGCCAGATCGTGACCATCGGCGGCGTGCATATGTGGCTCGGCATCCCCCTGCCCCTCACCCGGATGGGCGCGGTGATCGGCGCACTGATATTTCTCAACATCTCCAGCCTGGTCTGGGTGCGCCATCGCGCCGCGATCACCAACAACGAGCTGCTGGTCGCCCTCATGCTGGACGTCGCCGCGCTGACCGCGCAGCTTTACCTCAGCGGCGGCGCCACCAATCCCTTCACCTCGCTGTTCCTGCTCCAGGTGACGCTGGGCGCGGTGCTGCTCGATGGCCGCTCGACCTGGTCGCTGGTCGCGCTGACCTGCGCGAGCTTCGTCTGGCTGACCGTCGCCTACCGGCCGCTCGATCTGCCGCCGAACCCGCTGAGCGAGACCTACACGCTCACGGTTGCCGGCATGCTGCTGGGCTTCGTGCTCAACGCCGTGCTGCTGGTGGTGTTCGTCACCCGCATCAACAGGAATTTGCGCGAGCGCGATGCGCATCTGGCGGCGCTGCGCCAGCATGCCGCCGAGCAGGATCATATCGTGCGCATGGGCCTGCTCGCCTCCGGCGCGGCTCACGAGCTCGGCACGCCGCTCGCCTCGCTCTCGGTCATCCTCGGCGACTGGCGCCGCATGCCCGACCTCGCCGCCGATCAGGAGCTGGCCGAGGACCTCGCGGAGATGGAGACCTCACTGCAACGCTGCAAGTCGATCGTGACAGGCATCCTGGTCTCGGCGGGCGAAGCGCGCGGCGAGGGATCGTCGCCGACGACGGTGGCGGCTTTCGTCACCGCGCTGGTGGATGAGTGGCGCGACGCGCGCTCGGCGCGCACGCTGTATTTCGTCAACACCTTCGGCGAGGACGTCGCGATCGTCTCGGACGTCGCGCTGAAGCAGGTGATCTTCAACGTGCTCGACAACGCCTACGAGGTCTCGCGCGACTGGGTCGAGCTCGTTGCCGGGCGCGAGGGCGATCATCTCGTGCTGTCGATCAGCGATCGCGGCCCCGGCTTTGCGCCGGAGATGCTGGCACAGCTCGGAAAGCCCTATCAATCGAGCAAGGGCCGCGCCGGCGGCGGGCTCGGCCTATTCCTGGTGGTGAATGTGGTGCGCAAGCTAGGGGGCAGCGTGACCGCCGAGAACCACAGGAAGCGCGGCGCTACGGTGCGCCTCACGCTGCCGCTCGCAACGCTCGCGATCGGAGGCAGCTTTGACGCCTGACCGTTCGCTCATCGTCGTCGAGGACGATGCCGGCTTTGCGCGCACCCTGAAGCGTTCGTTCGAGCGCCGCGACTACGAGGTCGTGCTCGCCGCCTCGATCGAGGACGTGCGGAAAGTTCTGGAGGAGCGATCGTTCGGCTATGCCGTCGTCGACCTCAAGCTCGGCGGCGCCTCGGGACTGGCCTGCGTCGAGCTCTTGCACACGCACGATCCGGAGATGTTGATCGTGGTGCTGACGGGCTTTGCCAGTATCTCCACTGCCGTCGAGGCCATCAAGCTCGGTGCATGCCACTATCTCGCCAAGCCGTCGAATACCGACGACATCGAAGCCGCCTTCAACAAGGCCGCAGGCAATGCCGAGGTCGCGCTCGACGCCCGGCCGACATCGATCAAGACGCTGGAATGGGAACGCATCCACCAGACCCTGATCGAGACCGATTTCAACATCTCGGAAGCGGCAAGACGGCTCGGAATGCACCGGCGGACGCTGGCGCGGAAGCTCGAGAAGCGGCCGGTGAAGTAGGGAGGAGCGGATCGAAGCCGCTCCTCCCCTCCGCTGGTTAGGCTTGCTTGCCATATCGCGCGATGACGTCGGCCAGCGCGATATGGCCTGCGCAGGATCCTGGTCCCGGATCATGGCTCCCGCTCTCCACAGCGGTGGCGTAGACGACCCCGGGATCGGCCTCGAGTTGTTGGCGCAGCGCCGCCAGCTTTGGCCAGCGGCTCCTGTCCGCAACGGCGTGGAAGTCGAGCCAGCGCGCCACACCTGCCAGCAAGGCGTCCGCGAGGGTCGGCCGGTCGGCGAGCAGGAATCTTGCCGGCTCGATCATGGCTTCGAGCTTGTCGTGGCGTTCGATCACCTTTCTCCTTCCGAAGTCCCGCAAAGCCGAGCGCATGGTGTCGTCCATCGCCACGCCTTCCATTGCGACCCAAAGCGGCGCGAAGGCACCGGTAAAGCCGGTGTTCACGAACGCCATCAGCTGGTGCATGCGATCGGCTTGCGGCGACAACGGATCAAAGCTGATGCGCCGTTCGATGTCCCGGGCTTCGAGCCAAGCCGCGATCGCCATGGTTTCCGTCAGCACATTGCCCTGGTCCGTGATGAGTGCAGGCGTCTCGTGTCGGGGATTGATCCCGGCGTATGACGGGCTCAGCATCTCGCCCAGCATGTCGACGCGACACAGGCGATATGGCCTGCCAAGCCATTCAAGAGCTGCAACGAGTCCCATGGAGCTTCCCATCGGGAAGCCGTAAAGTAGGATTGGGTCCATCGATCTATTCTCCGTGATTTCTGATGATCACGCTGCGCAGCGGTCCCGAACCCTAGTCGCTCGCTCCATCAAGTAAATTGCGAACATTTTTGTAACCTGGAGTCCGCCGATGAAAGACCTCGTTTCGAGATGTCCCATCGAGGAAGTGATGCAGATCCTGAGCGGCCGGTGGCCTACGCTTCTGATCTACTATTTGAAGCAGGGCACCAAACGGTTCAGCGATTTGCGTCGGGACAATCCAACCATCTCGCACAGGATGCTCGCCCTCGAGCTTCGCAAACTGGAGGACGCCGGGATCGTGACCCGCACGGAATTCGACGGATATCCGTTGAGGGTCGAGTACGATCTGACCGCCGCCGGCCACACATTGGTGCCGTTGATCGATGCGTTGGGCGCTTGGTGGTCGACGGTTGCGACTGACGCGGGCGGAGACCGCCGCGAGACCGGGCGCGGCGCTTCGGGAAGCGCATCGCGGATTTGATCCCGCTCAGGACCGCATAGGCTCAGAGGCAATTCGGCCCGCTGACGGTCCCTCCGAAACAAAAAGCCCGGCCAACCGGCCGGGCTTTTGATCTGTTGCGATCGACGCGCGAGACGCTTACGCGGCCTCGTCGGCCACCGTGGCGCCACCCTCGGTCTCGTCACTATCGCCCTCGGCGTCCGCATCGGCCTCGCCTTCGGCGGCTTCGGACTTGGCGCCGGTGCGGCGCGGGCTCTTGGCGAGCTGGGCCTCGATCTCCTTGACCGCTTCGGTCTCGGTCGAGTGCTGAACCACCGCGATCTCGCGGGAGAGACGGTCGAGCGCGGCTTCATAGAGCTGGCGTTCGCTGTAGGACTGCTCCGGCTGCGACTCGGAGCGATAGAGGTCACGCACCACTTCCGCGATCGCGACGATGTCGCCCGAATTGATCTTCGCTTCGTATTCCTGGGCACGGCGCGACCACATGGTGCGCTTGACGCGGGCGCGGCCCTTGAGGGTCTCGAGCGCACGCTTCACCAGCGCGGGCTCGGACAGCTTGCGCATGCCGACATTGGCGACCTTGGCGGTCGGCACGCGCAGCGTCATCTTGTCCTTGATGAAGTTGATGACGAACAGCTCGAGCTTCGCGCCGGCGATCTCCTGCTCCTCGATGGCCAGGATCTGGCCGACGCCGTGAGCGGGATAGACGACGAATTCGTTGGCCTTGAAGCCCTGACGCTGGGTCACGATCTTCTTTTCCTCGACCTTCGGCGCAACAGCCGCGGGCTTCACGGCCGGCTTCGCGACAGCGACAGGAGCCTTGGCAGGAGCAGCAGCAACAGGAGCCTTCGGCGCGGCGGGCTTGGCAGCGGGAGCCTTGGCAGCGGGCGTCTTTGCAACAGCGGGCTTGGCGGCAGGCTTGGCGGCCACAGGCTTGGCAACGGTCGCTTTCGCGGCCGGCTTGGCAGTCTTGTTAGGCATTGCGCTTCTTTTGTTCTTCGAGGACTTTGCAGCCGGCGCCTTCGTCGCGGTCCGACCCTTGGATGCGCTACGGCTGGCCGCGGCGACTTTCTTGGCGTCCTTATGGGAAGCCTTCGCTGAAGTACTCTTTTTACGCGTTTTCTGTGACACAGCCTGCGCGCGGAAACTGCCACGCCCCTGTTCGACATTTGGTTTCACGGGAACCCAACGGGGCCGACGGGGCTAACCAGGGTTCGGCTCAATGTGCCCAATATAGCACATTTCCCGCAAAAATCAATGATTTAGGGGTCTTAAGGGCTGGTTTTCGGCGATAACGCCGCTAATAGGGTTAAGTTTGACCCGAATTAGTCGCCGGAACCGGGGTTCGCCGAGAAATACTTGTCGAACTTGCCCTCCATGCCGTCGAAATCCTTGGCGTCGGCGGGTGATTCTTTCTTCTGGGTGATGTTCGGCCAGCTCTTGGCGTAGTCGGCGTTGACCGTGAGCCACTTTTCCAGGCCCGGTTCCGTGTCCGGCTTGATGGCATCGGCGGGGCATTCCGGCTCGCACACGCCGCAGTCGATGCACTCGTCAGGATGGATGACGAGCATGTTCTCGCCCTCGTAGAAACAATCGACCGGGCAGACCTCGACACAGTCGGTGTACTTGCACTTGATGCACGCTTCAGTGACGACGTAAGTCATCCAACGCTCCGAAAAGCTCTTTTAAAAGTCGCGGCTTGCGTAGCGCGGATGGCCCGGCGCCGCAAGCTCAGGAACGGCCGATCATGACGGCTTTATGCGCTTGATCGACCAAGAAATGAATTCAAAGCGCAATTAATTGCGCTGAGAATTCGGATGGCCTTCGCTGAGCTCTTCGTAAAGCACACGGGCCGAGGCGGCGTCGCCGCGGCGCTCGTTGAAGGCGATGACTTTCAAGACGCGCACGGTACGATCGAGCGCGATGGTGAGCACGTCGCCGATCTTGATCGCATGCCCCGGCGACTTCTCGCGTGCGCCGTTGACGCGAACATGGCCGGACTCGACAAGCTCGGCAGCGGAGGTGCGCGCCTTCACCACCCGCGCGTGCCACAGCCATTTGTCGATGCGCTGCCGCTCGGTCGTGGGCTCACTCCTTACGCCCGGACAGCTGCTCCTTCAGCGCAGCGAGTTTTGCGAAGGGCGAGTTCGGATCGACCGGACGATCGCGCTCGCGCGGGGTGGCGCTCGATGCGTAGGGGCGCAACGACGGCCCGCCCTGGCGGTCGCGGCCCTTGTCGCGGTCACGGCCACGATTGTCGCGGCCCTTGTCGCGATCGCCGCCGAACTTGCCCTTGTTGTTGCGATCCTTGTTGTCGCGGTCCTTGTTGCCGCCATTCTTGCCCTCGAAGCGGCGGTTCTTGTCGTCGCGCCCCTCCGGACGCGGCGCGGCTTCGGTGCCGCCTTCGCGCGGCTTGCGGAAGTCCCTGCCGCCATCGCGACCGGAATCGCGACGATGACCGCCGCCATGGCGATGACGCTCACCGCGTTTCTCGCCGTCGGCGGCAGGCGCGGCTTCGCCTTCGGCAGGCGCAGCGCCGGCTTCAGCCGCCGCCTGCGGACGCGGCTGGTGACGCTGGTTGCGATGGCGCTCGTGGCGCGGCTTGCGATCATCGTGACGGCCGGCGGGACGCCAGACCTCGATGAGCTCGGGCTCGGCGGGCGTGGCCGCGGCTTCCACAGGTGCTGCCGCATCGGCCGACGCCGCGGCTTCGGTTGCAGCAGTCTCTGCAGGAGCGGTTTCGGCGGGGACAGTTTCAGCGGGAGCGGTTTCAGCAGCTTCAGCGGCAGCAACAGCCTCTTCCGCAGGTGGCGCGATGCCGGGAGCGTCTTCCGGTGTAACGGAAGCTTCGAGCGCCGGCTCTTCAGGCGCGGGCTCGTCATGCTGCTCCATGCCGGGCGCGTCTTCGACGGTCACAGGCTCGGCGGCGGCTTCGATCGCGGTTTCGGCGGGCGCTGCGGCGTCCTCGACCGGCGTTTCGGTTGCGGGCGTCTCTTCGCTGGAGGCTTCAGCAACAGGCGCCTCGGCAACAACCGGCTTCGCCGGCAGCGGCGGACGCTTGTCCATGCGGTAGCCGAGCGCACGCAGCACCGACGCAAAGTCTTCGCCGGCCGAACCGGTGAGCGACGTCATCGCCTGCGTCACCACGAAACTGCGGCCGTCGAATGCACCGGCGGGCTTTTCGCCGGACGCGTTCTCGCGCCAGGCCAGCGCTGGACGGATCAGATCGGCCAGGCGCTCCAGGATGTCGACGCGCACGGCGCGCTCGCCGGCCTGCTTGTAGCCGAGCACGCGATAGGCATCGCGCGGCAGCTGCTTGTCGACCGGGAACGAGGTGCGGCCGGAGCTCGCCAGATGCTGGGCGCCCGACAGCGCGGAGGGATCGACATTGTCCTGCTTCAGCGCCCAGAGCAGCGCGGCCAGCGCACGCCCGGCCGGCTTGAGCATGCCGGGGAAATAGAGGTGATAGGCGCCGAAGCGGACACCGTATTTGCGCAAGGTCGCGCGCGAGGGCTGGTCGAGGTCCTTCAGCTCGTTGGCGATCTTCGGGCGCTCCAGCACGCCGAGCGCCTCGACGAGCTGATAGGCGATGCCGCGGGCAATGCCGGTGACGTCCTCGGCCTTGCTGAGCTCGAACAGCGGCCCGAGCAGCTTTTCGATGTGCGTCTTGAGCCAGAGCTCGAGCCGGGCCTGCACCTTGTCGCGGGGGGCGCCCGTGAGGCGTTCGTCGGAGATGATGCGGATGCGCGGATGCAGCGCGTCCTCTGCGGCAGACAGCCGCGCCACGGCGTCGCCGGTCCAGCGGATCATGCCTTCCGAGGTCAGCACGAACTGCTCGTCCGGCGCATTGCCCAGTTTTTCGGCGCGCGCGTTGATCTCGCCGGCGAGCACGGCCTGCGCTGCAGCCTGCAACGCTTTCGCATCGGAGCCGGCTTCCGCCGCATCCGGTGCAAAGGTGAAGCCATCGAGGCGGCCGATGACATGGCCTTCGACGATGACTTCGCCGGTCTTGCCGATTTCCGTATTCAAGCTCGTGTTCTCCCGCAGGCGGCGCATCAATACACTGGTCCGGCGATCAACGAAACGCTCAGTCAAGCGTTCATGGAGCGCATCCGATAATTTATTTTCGACCTCGCGGGCGATCCCCTGCCAGCGTTCCGGGTCTTTCAGCCAGTCGGGACGGTTGGCGACGAAGGTCCAGGTGCGAATCTGCGCGATCCGGGCCGACAGCGTGTCGATATCGCCGTCGACACGGTCGGCCTGGTCGATCTGGGTCCTGAACCAGGCGTCGGGGATGCAGCCCTTCCGCATCAGGAAGCCGTAGAGCGTGGTGACCAGCTCGGCATGGGCGGCCGGCGACAGCTTTCGATAATCCGGGATCTGGCAGGCCTCCCACAGCCGTTCCACGGCGTCCTTGCCATGTGCGACATCGCGCACCTCGGCGTCGCGGGCGGCGTGGTCGAGCACGCGCATGTCCTCGGCGATCGGCGCGCGCGTCAGCGCCTCATGGCCGGGGGCCAGGTTCAGGGAGACCTGGAGCGCGCCGAGGGAAGCAAAATCCAGCTTCGAATTGCGCCATTGCAAAACCTTCACGGGGTCGAAGGTGTGGTTCTGCAGCGCATTGACCAGCTCGGGCTCGAACGGCGCGCAGCGGCCGGTAGTGCCGAAGGTGCCGTTGCGGGTGGCGCGGCCGGCGCGGCCGGCGATCTGGCCGAATTCGGACGGCGTCAGCCGGCGGAACTGGTAGCCGTCGTACTTGCGGTCGGAGGCAAAGGCGACGTGGTCGACGTCGAGATTGAGGCCCATGCCGACGGCGTCAGTGGCGACGAGGTAATCGACCTCGCCGTTCTGGAACATCGCGACCTGCGCGTTGCGGGTGCGCGGCGACAGCGAGCCCAGCACCACGGCGGCACCGCCATGCTGGCGGCGGATCAGCTCGGCGATGGCGTAGACCTCGTCGGCGGAGAAGGCGACGATGGCGGTGCGGCGCGGCTGCCGCGTGATCTTGCGGTCGCCGGCGAATTCCAGCTGCGACAGCCGCGGCCGCGTGATCATGGAGACGCCCGGCAACAGCCGCTCGATGATCGGCCGCATGGTCGCAGCGCCGAGCAGCAGCGTCTCGTCGCGGCCGCGGCGGTTGAGGATGCGGTCGGTGAAGACGTGGCCGCGTTCCAGATCGGATGCGATCTGCACCTCGTCGACCGCGAGGAAGGAGACGTCGAGATCCCGCGGCATCGCCTCGACGGTCGAGACCCAATAGCGCGGCGCTTTCGGCTTGATCTTCTCCTCGCCGGTCACGAGCGCGACGGCGTCGGGGCCGACCCTTGCTGCGATCTTGTTGTAGACCTCGCGCGCCAGCAGGCGCAGCGGCAGCCCGATCATGCCGGAGGGATGCGCGAGCATCCGCTCGATGGCGAGATGGGTCTTGCCGGTGTTGGTGGGACCAAGCACCGCAGTGACGCCGGCGCCGGGAAGCCGCTCGGAAGCGAAGGGGGAGGAGGAAAAAGGCATCTGGGGGACTAGGTAATGGCGATTGGGGCGAATGTCAGTGCTGTTTTGGGGCGGTGGCGCGAAGGTCTCGGAAGTCACCTCGCCCCGCTTGCGGGGAGAGGTCGGCGCGAAGCGCCGGGTGAGGGGGCTCTCCGCGAGTCCGTCTGTCACCGCTTCCGTGGCAGCAGCCCCTCACCCCAACCCTCTCCCCGTAAGAACGGGGCGAGGGGGACGAGAGAGCTCCCCAGATCCCGCGCAACTGTCTCACTTTGCGACGCTTTTCCCGTTGGCTTTAAGCTTCGGAACGAGTTGAGAACGAATCGCGGCCGAATCGCTGACTCCCCCTTGAGTCCTGTTCCGTTCTCGCAAGATGTCGCGGGAGGCTTATTGGGTTCGCACTAGATGGAGTTTTGCCCCGCCGCACAAGCGTCGTTTCGATGGCGGAATCGTTAAAGCTGGGGACGGCGCGGAGTCGAATCAGAATCGGGGAGGAGTCAATTGGATTCCCGCTCCCCGCCCCTTCCAAAACAAAAGCGCGAAAACAACCCCATGCACAGTAGGGATGTCATTGAAATTGCTTGTGTTTATTTTCACAAAGAAGGCAGTGCCGTAGCCCGCATGAAGCGGAGCGTAATGCGGGGGGCCGAAGCAAAGAACCCCGGATTACGCTTGCGCTCCATCCGGGCTACGGCAGCTGGGCCGGGCTACGACAGCCCGGCCTACTGCGTCTTCGCGACCCTGGGCGGCTGGGCCGTGGTGATGAAGCTGGTTGCTTCCAGCATGGCCGGCCCGAGCGGGGTCGGCACTTTCAGCCAGAACGGGACCAGGATGCGCGTGCCGGCGATCGGCGCGAACGCGACCTCGATGTTGCGCTGGGCGGCGAGATATTTGATCACCGGACGGTCGGGGATGTAGCCGGCGATGGGCACAAAATACAGCGAGCAGACCACGACCTGGCCGTGATAGCCCTTCTCCGCCTTGACGTTTTCCATGCGCTTGAAATCGAGCTTGAGCTCGTAGCGCATGCGGCCGTCGAACACGGCGGCGCTGCCATGGCAGGCGTCCGCCGACAGCACGTCGCCGGTGCCTGAGACGCGCACCAGCGAGGCCGTCATCGGGTCCCAGACGCCGCGGCGATGCGCGTCGGTGACGACGATGCGGTCGGGATCGACCGGCGGCTCCGGGAGGATGGCAAAATCCTTCACATTGCCCTTGTCGAGCGTGATGCGGATCTCTTCGGTCTTCTTCGAGGTGGTGGTGGAGGCCTGGTAGCCGGTCGCGACCAGCGCGCCGTTGACCACGCGGCCCTGCGAGGCGCCGGTGCCGGACCCGCCCGCGAACGATTTCAGCAGCCCCGAGGTGCCGCCGGAGGCCGCGGCCGCGAACACATCATCCTGGATGTCGATATTCCAGGCGCCCTTGCCGACCGGAATGCCCGCCAGCGTCGCCTCGTATTGCGCCTCGAGCTTGCCCTGCGCCGCCGCGGGCTCCGCCGCCCACGCCAAAACCAGCCCGAAAAGGGCCGCCATGACCCAGCGGCCGGCAGAGCGCGGATGACTTGCGCGTAGCTCCATTGAGCGCAGGCTTGGCGCAAGATGAGGCGTTGTGAGCACGAAACAATCCAATCGGGGCGCGAACGGTTGTTACTTAAGCCAAAAACCGCGCCAAGCAATGTGTCCGGGCCTATCGGCGTCCGGAACTCCACCGGACTCTTCGGGCGCGAATACGCCCTTTATGTGATGGTAAGGCGCGATAATCATTGCCGTTTTGGTGATGGGGGCGGGTCAGAACCGCGCACCTCACCCCGCCACCTCTTCCCCCTCGCCCCGCTTGCGGGGAGAGGGTCGGGGTGAGGGGGCTCTCCTGGGGGGAGGTGAGAATTGAGTACACTCAACCCACAGCGCCCTCGCGGAGACTCCCCCTCACCCGGAATCCGCGCTAATCGCGCGCATTCCGGCCTCTCCCCGCAAGGCGGGGAGAGGCGAAAACAGCAGCCAAAACCTTGACGTCCCGCCGCTTCCCCCCTATACGTCCGCCCGCTCCCTGCAAGGACAGAGAATTTGCCCGTGGCGCCCCGAATGGCGGCCGCACATCGTTGGGAAAGATTGAGGATTTTGCCATGTCTCGCCGCTGCGAATTGACGGCCAAGGGCCCCCAGGTCGGCCACACGGTCAGCCACTCCAACATCAAGACCAAGCGCCGCTTCCTGCCGAACCTGGTCAACGTGACCTTCATCAGCGAAGCGCTGGGCCGCAACGTGCGCCTGCGCGTCTCCACCAACGCGATCAAGAGCGTCGACCACAATGGCGGCCTCGACCCCTTCCTGCTCAAGGCCAAGGCCGCTGTGCTGTCGCCGCGCGCCCTCGAGCTGAAGCGCGCCATCCAGAAGAAGGTCGGCCCGACGCCGGCGCCGGAGAAGAAGGCGAGCTAAGAGTTTTCGAATTGGGCGAGGGTCTGCGTCACGAGGCGTAGGCTTAGCCGGAAGAGTTTTGCATTGCGGCCGGATCGGAAGATCCGGCCGTTTTTGTTATGTAGCACGCGAAGCTACGCCACTCGGCTGGGTTGTACCGCCTCCTCAATCGTGCAACTGTTTCAGAACATGGGGGGAAAGCCGCGTGTCGAATGCGGTTCAGGTCTGGAATCCAGACGACTGGGAAACGTTCGCACTGAGCCTATTGCAGAACAGGCACGGTGCGCTGAGCGTGCACAAGATCCCTGCGGCTCACAAAGGTGACCTGGGCCTCGACTACATCTGCGTATCCGAGTTGGCTGCCTATCAATGTTACGCAGTTCGAGAACCCATCGACATTGCGACTCGCGCGGATCGGCAGAAGACCAAGATCACGACAGACACGAGTAAGCTGGTTGCGAACTCGTCGGATATCTCGAAGCTATTCCTAGGCAACAAGATCAAGCATTGGATACTCTTAGCGCCTTTGCATGACAGCAAAGAAGTCAATCTGCATTGCGCAAAGAAAACTACCGAGCTTCGAAAGCTCAATTGTCCCCACCTCGATAGCAGCATTGAAGTCGGCATTCACGACCTCGCGTGGTTTGCGACTGGCGCTGTCGCGGCAGGAATGATCACGCTGAATACTATTCGATTAAACGTTCCTCCACCAACTCCTGAGGAATTGGACCACTGGCAAGTTGGATCGGCAAATCTTGTCGCCAACGCAACACACAAGTTGGCTAAGCGAACAGGCTCGAAAGAGGTCCAAGACGCGGTCGCAGAAGCTGCGAAATCGTTTCTTCAAGGACAATCTGTACTCGATGCTCTGCGTTCAAGCGCGCCGGACCTTCACGAACAAATCGTTTCGGTCGTAGCAAACCATTCCAGAAGATTGAGTTTCGCCGGACCTAAAGGCGGCCCCACGCCGACCTCAATTCTCAACACTGAAATTGATAGTTTGATCGGCTCCATCGCGACTGCCGCGCCGAGTCTTTCTGATGATCTCGTGCAGCATATTGCGTTAGGGACAATCTCCGAATGGATCATGAGATGCCCACTGGATTTTTAACACAATGCCAATTGAGACCCCGCTACGGAAATTGTTCGACGCTCCATTTTCATTCAAACCTCGACCGGAGCCAATCGCTGGCGACCTGAGGATGTCTTGGGGCATATCTGTACTTCTTCTAAGCCTGCTTTACAGCCGAGGAAAAAAGGCGAGCTTCCAAAAGCTTCAATTCTTGGCGCACTCCGTTCGAATAGCTGAGGGGCGTGACGATGTAAGGGCGCTGCTCCGCGCCGAACTCCGGCCATCAGATCTCTCGGTTCGAGTAGAACCTTGGCTGAATAGAGCGATTTCCTACGGCTACGCGCTTGGCGTCGTTTCCGTCGACAAGGGGAAAGCCGTTTCCCTGACTGACAAAGGCATTGCGGTTGCGGATCAAATTCAACAGAGCGGCGCTCTCTCGGAAGAATGCGCGTTCCTGAAGGATGTGGCACCTAGAGTCACGGAAGCCCTACTCCGACGAATCTGGCGAATGGAGGATCTGCTTTGATGCTACGCCTGAGGCACCTGCGGTTGCGCGCTGAAACTTCGGGAGGCTTATATGGCGCCGACCTTGCATTTGGCGCTGGGTTGACCGTGATCTGGGCGGACAACACCAAAGGCAAGTCAACTTGTATGCAAGCAATGCTTTACGTTTTGGGTATGGAGCGAATGCTCAGCCCTCGACGAGAAATACCACTGCCACATGCCATGACGAGCTACGTCGAGGACAGCCATAGAGAACGACACGCGGTACTCGAATCTAACGTCGCATTAGAAGTCGAGAATGGCGCCGGCCAGATAATTACAATCCAACGACCCGTGAAATCACAACTCGACAACCGCCTAGTCACAGTTGATTTCGGGCCGACATTGACGGCGTCCGACGCGAAGCCGGCTCGTAGAAACTTCTTTGTTAGCGATCCTGGCGCCGCCTCGCGCGAGGACGGCTTCCACCGCTTCTTAGAAAATTTCATTGGATGGGAGCTTCCAACGGTTAAGCGATACGATGCCGCTGACGGCAAACTGTATCTGGAAACAGTATTCCCATTATTTTGGGTGGAGCAGAAGATTGGCTGGTCCGCTATTCCGGCGGCAATCCCAACGTATCTGCGGATTCGCGAAGTGCACAAACGAGCGGTTGAGTTTATCATGGATCTCGACGTTCCTCGTCTAGAGCTTCTTCGCCAGCAGATCACCGAACAGCTAGCTACGAACGCACACGAGTGGCGTTCTTGCTTGGAAGACATTGATCGTACTGTCCGCAGGATCGGCGGCAGGATTGAAGCCCTTCCCCTTAAACAGACTTCAATCCTTGACGACTTGCGCCAAGCCCACGTGCTAATCGCCGACAACACGGAATGGATTTATCTTAATGTTCTCATGACTCGACTCCGAGCCCGCGTATCGACGCTGGGCAATGCCCCGATTCCAGAAGTGGGGGCCTCGGCCGATAAGCTAGGTGAGGAATTGGGCCTCCTAAGCCAAAGAGTAGATGAGCTGAACGCCACCAGGCTATCCGCTCATGGCACCAAACAGCTTAAAGATGCAGACATGGCCTCCCTAGGTCGGCGGATAAGGTCGTTGGAGGAGGACTTGCAGAAGAACCTCGATGTCCAAAAGCTTCAACGCTACTCCGGCAGCATGGTTGAGCTTACTCCCGACCGCTGCCCGACGTGCGAGCAGGCATTGATCGACACCCTTCTGCGACAAGAGGCTCTCTCGGCAGTAATGCCAATCGAAGACAATATTGAGTACCTTCGCTCTGAGCTCAGAATGTTCAAAGATATCCTCGCTCGAGAGCTAGAAGCCAGCACATCACTGAATCGAGATACAGAAGCCTCAGATAAAGAATTAACGGAACTCTATGCGCGCATCCGCTCGCTTCGGACCGACCTGATCTCGCCGAACACCTCTCCATCACTTGCTGCTGTCGAAGAGCGAGTTCGCACTGAAAACCGCCTACGCGAACTAGAGGAGATAGAAACGGCTTTTCAACGCGCAATCGAGCGACTTGGGATTGCTTGCCAAGAATATACGAGACTATTGGCCGAACAAGCCGCGCTACCGCGCGAGAAACTTAGTTCAGACGACACTTACAAGCTGGCCCAGCTAACTCGGATCGTTCGGGAGCAAACGAAACAATTTGGCTTCAGCACATTTGATCCCAATGAAGTCGGAATTTCTGACGATAGTTATAGGCCCCAAAAGGAGGGCTTCGAAATTGGATTTGAAACATCCGCAAGCGACGCAATCCGGCTTAAGTGGGCGTATCAGCTCGGCTTGCTTGAGCTAGCCAGCCTGGAGACAACTAACCATCCTGGCTTGCTCGTGTTTGACGAACCAAGGCAACAATCCTCCGCAAGAGTTAGCTTCCAACAACTGCTTCAGCGGGCTTCGTCTGCAAAGTCACGAGGGCAACAGGTCATCTTTTCGACGAGCGAGGATTTGACGCTATTGAAAGGCATCATCGTAGGCTTGGATTGCGAAGCGCTCATTTTTCCCGGCTATTTAATCCAACCACTCCATTCCCCACCGTCATGACAGGGCCGGAAGGAATCAACGTGGCGGACTCGGACTTGGACCCGTACGCGGATGACCCCTTCTTCAAGCGGCACCCCGACCCAAAATGGAATGCCTGCATTGGCGAGCAGGGTGATGAGGAGAATTATCTAGATGGATACGTCGATGCCGCCTTGCAGTTGTCTCAAATTGTGATTGAGAACAACCTGTTAGCGAAGCGCGACACACTAATTTTACCCATTCTCTACAATGCCCGACACGCAGTCGAACTCGTGTTGAAATTTGCCACAAGCTATCTAGAGAGGGCGGCGGTGGTACCGCGAGCTTCAGGTCGTCCCACGCACAATATCCGCGCATATTGGGAGCGACTCGATCGCGCATCGGTGGGAGACGAAGTGATCTGCAAGAAACTCGCAGCCCTCAAGCCGTTCGTGGACAGCCTCTCGCGAATCGACCGTGATGGCCAGGAACTTCGATATCCGCTCAATCAGTTTAGTGATCCAAGTCTCTCTGCATATTCCCTTGCAAATCTCCAGGTCATTCAGACGAGTCTCACCGATCTCTCGAGTATAATCGACGTGCTGAAGAACCGAGTCGTCTCTTTCGCTGAGGAGCGCCGAACCGGCCTTTTCACAAAAGGCTGCTCTCGACGAGATCTCGTGGCAATTGCCCATCTCATGCCGAGAAGGGAGTTCTGGCGCAGCGCTTCGTTCGATATACAAAAGGCATCAGTCAAGATTAGATTTAATCTCTCAAACCGACAGTTCTCTCAGGCACTGGACGCGATTCAAACCGCGCGCGAGACCAGAGCCATTCTTGGGATTGAGACTGGCCTCCTCCACCTCTCTGACGAAGAGATCGTGTGGACCGCAGAACAGTGGAGGCGAATACACCCCAAGGTCCGCGAGGGAGGAGGCTCCGTGAAAGCGTTCGACCGGGCTTGGGTTGAAAGGATGAATGAGGAACAGAAGGAGATGGTCACCGTCATTGATGCGGTCCACCAAAAGATTTCGGGCTCAAAGTTGAGCGAGCTGGAAGCGATGTTTTACCTAGGGCGCGACGGAGTCTATCCAGAACATTTCGAAGTCTATGTCGAGCGGAAAGAGAAGGAGCACGCCGCCGCCGGCGACCCGAAATCAAAGATAGTGCACCTCATGACTAAGACCAACTTTGTTCATTCAGTCACGATTGCTGCAACTAAGCTTGGTCGTCTCTCCCTGGCGACGCAACTATCACTGAAGTAGGGAGCTACCCGACACACTTGCGGCAAAGGGGGAAGTACGCGTTCTCTTGCTCAATTCCCTATCGATACACGATATTCGCCGGGAGCGTCTCTGGAAGGGACTGACCTGTGGAGTTCGACCGCAACACCACACCGAAAATCGGCGGCATTGGTGTGGCGACTCCGGCAGCGATATCTCCACAAGTCCTGAAGCTTTATGGCTGACAGCAAGACGGACAGGCGCGGCGCAGCGAGCGTGGTCTACGATCTAGGGTAGTCACGATGACGGAGCCGAGATGCGGTCCGCCCTCCTACCCCCGAAAATCAATGCTCCGCAGCACGATCCCCGGCGGGGTGCCTTCGAACTCCGTCGCCTGATATTTGCGTCCGGTGCAGGCTTCGATGCGTTCGCGCAGGCGCGTGAACTGCTCTTCGCGCTCGCTGGGCCTGGCGCGCGGGCCGCGCTCGAGGTCGTCCATCGCGGAGGTGGAGATCGCGCAGGCGATCTCCTTTGCGCCGTCCTGCATCGAGAACTGGACGATGCCGCGGTCCTGGTCGTGGGCGATGAAGCGGCTGCTGGTGAGCGTCATGGGGTACTCCTTCTGCGTCCGCGCGGCGTGCAATTGCGCACCGGGGCGCCGGTCAGCCTTCGAAGCACGCTGTGGCACAAGCCTGCACAACAACTGACTTCGGTGGTTATGGGTCCCGGCCTTCGCCGGGACGACGGGTGTGTTTGCGAGCGTTTCGCGATGGCGCCACGACTTGGCTCGCCGTCAGCCGTCGCCGTTGAGCCTTGCGAAATCGTCGAACAGGGCGGCCACCAGCGCGCGATGGCGGGTGTCCTCGGCGGGCAGGCTCGCGGCATAGAGGTTGAGCAGATGGCGGGCCTTCACGGCGGCCTCCGGCCAGGACGCGGCCGGCACCGACATCATGCGGTTTTCGAGATCGGCCTCGCGCTCGCGCAGCTCCCTGACCTGGGCCTCGACATCGGCCAGCGCGCGGCGCAGATCGGTTGCCTTCTGGGCGGCCATGCCGCGGTGGCTGTCGAGGTCGACCGGGATGTCAGTCATTTGCCGCACTCGCATCGATACGTTGGGCATCCGCCAAATCGACCGAGCCGATCGACAGCATCTCCGTCGCACCGCGCACGCCTTCGGAGGGCACCGTGATCATGGTGGCGACGCGGCGATAGGACGCGAACGACAGGCCCTCGATCATCTCCTCGTCGGTGACGACCTCATAGGCGCCGGCCGGCAATTCGCGTTCGAGGCCGCGGATGTGGAATGGATGCTTGAAGGTGATGGTTTCTCGCCGCGAACGGATGGTCATGCGCGCCTGCCTTTCGCAAAGAAGGGGCCCCAACCGACGCCAGCTGGTCGCGACCATGCGCTCCTTGCGCGGCAATAGCCAGCTTTATGTCAGCGCGGGCCGGGACTTAAGGCGCAAGCGCGGTGCTCGTGCGCGGCGTTTTAGTCCTCGCCATCGGCAGGGCGCGGGCGTACGCTCGACCACGTCAGCGCAGCTCACGCAATTGCCGCGCGTCGATGTTGCGCTGCATCTTTCGCGCCTCGTGTGCGCGGCGGCGATCTTTCAATGGTTCGGGCGGGTGCATCTCACAGCCCTGCCCAGCGACCATCGCAGCGCCGATCTCGCACGCGGACGAACTCGAAACCCAGGAGGAGACGACGTCATGGCCAAGGGACAGCAACGCAGCAACCGCGAGACCAAGAAGCCGAAGAAGGACAAGATCAAGACCAGCGCCGCAGCGCCCAGCCGCAAGGATGCGGCGTGGCAGCCGGAGATCGGCCAGAAGAAGAAGTAGCGGACGGATCAAAGCTATCGCCGCGGAGCAGGTGCTTCTTCACCTCGCCCCGCGTGCGGGGAGAGGTCGGAATTCGCGCGGAACGCGCGGATTCCGGGTGAGGGGGACTCTCCGCGAGTCCATCTCTCACCTCGCTTGCTGAGGCTCCCCCTCACCCCACCCTCTCCCCGCAAGCGGGGCGAGGGAGAGCAGGCACTGCGCCCTGCATCACCATCTCCCTCTCCCTACCGTTTTCCGCTATACTCGCCCGGGTAGCATCAGCGGGAGGGGTATCCTGTGGAGCACGAGCGCAACGCCGAGCATACATCCGAGCCGAAGAACCTCGTCATCTGCTGTGACGGCACCGGCAACGAGATCTCCGAAAACATCTCCAACGTCCTGAAGCTCTATCGCTGCCTGCGCAAGACCGACAAGACGCGGCCGCGGCAGATGGTGTTCTACGATCCCGGCGTCGGCACGGTGACGGAGCCGTCGACGTGGCACCGCTGGAAAGCCAACGTCAACCTGGTGCTGGGGCTCGCCACCGGCTACGGGCTCGATGACAACGTGCTGTCCGCCTATTGCTTCCTGGTTCAGCATTACGCGCCCGGCGACAGGATCTATCTGTTCGGTTTTTCGCGCGGCGCCTATACCGTGCGGGTGCTGGCGGGGCTGATCCACAAGATCGGCCTGATCTCGCCGGAGCAGGCCAACCTCGCAGGCTCTGGCCTCGTCGCCTACAAGCAATATTCCGGCACCGGGCGCGGCAACGATGTCAGCGACCTCATCGACGAGGGTTTTGACGACAGCGGGCCGCTGCCGAAAAACAAGTTCGATCTCGCCGCCCAGTTCGCGCGCATTACTTCGTCGCGCTGGCCGACCATCCACTTCATCGGCGTCTGGGACACGGTGGCGAGCGTGATCGTGCCGCGCGCCGACCGGGGCTATTTGCCGAGCTTCGAGGAGCTCGCCTTCACGCTGCGCAATCCCAGCGTCAACATCTTCCGCCAGGCGATCGCGATCGACGAGCAGCGCTGCATGTTCCGCCTCAAGGCGTATGAGGAGCCGCAGGAGTACTGGCGCAACCGCTTCGTGCCCGATCACAAGAAGGAGCCGCAGGACATCCTGCAGGTGTGGTTCGCCGGCGTGCATTGCGACGTCGGCGGCGGCTATCCGGAAGCCGAGAGCGGCGAGTCCAAATATCCGCTGCTCTGGATGATCGAGGAGGCCGCCAAGGCCGGGCTGAACTTCAACCCGCGCACGGTGAACCAGCTCGCCTGGGGCATCCAGCGCAAGAACTCGCCGTTCCAATACGTGCCGCCTGAATACACCGGGAAGGTGGGCGAGCTGCACAATTCGATGACGGCGGTGTGGCGCGTGCTGGAGTATCTGCCGAAGCGCGCGATCTACAAGGAATGGCCGGAGCGGAAGGTGTTTCTCGGGCTCTACATCCCCGATTGCGAACCGCGCCTGATCCCCGAAGGCGCGCATGTGCACGAGAGCGTGGTGAAGCGGATGGCGGTGGAGCCGGGCTATCGGCCGGTGAATCTGCCGAAGGATTATGTGACGGTGCCGATGCCGATGCCGCCGCATATGGGCATGGCGGCGGAGGCGGGGGAGATCGTGGTGGGGTGAGGGCCTTCCCTTCTCCCCCTGTGGGAGAAGGTGGCATAGGCGGCCTTCGGCCGCCGCTCTTGAAAACGCCGATGCTTCGCATCGGCTATAGCGCCGGATGAGGGGTATGCCTCCGCACACTCTAGAGTTCGATACGCGGAGAGAGACCCCTCACCCGTCTCAATCGCGCTTCGCGCGATTGATCCACCCTCTCCCACAAGGGGAGAGGGGAAAGCAGAGCACCCCGCTACCGCCGCTTTCTCCATTCGCCGACACTTTTCATTAAAATTCTCGCCCCCGCCTTAGCCGGATCGAATCAACTCCTGGGCATCATCTCCCAGACCACCCGCGCCATCCGCGGAAATTGGAGGAGAGTGCCAATGCATCCGCGACGACATGCCCGCGTCAAACCCGCGGGCCTCGTGTCCCGCCAGGCCAAGATCATCACCGACCCGCGCGCGCCGGTGATCCCCTGCACGCTGATCGACTATTCGCCGGGCGGCGCCTGCGTCGATCTCGGCGGCCAGGTGAAGATTCCCGATCGCTTCGAGCTGCTGCATGTGAACACCAAGAAGCGCTGCCGCGTGGCGTGGAAGCGCGGCACGAAAGTGGGCGTGGTGTTTTAGGGGAAGCGAGACGTCAGCTTGATCACCCTCTCCCCTTGTGGGAGAGGGTGGCTCGCCGCAGAGCGGCGAGACGGGTGAGGGGTCTCTCTCCGCGGGTACATCTCTCACAGTCGGATCTGCGGAGAGAGACCCCTCATCCGGCGCTTCGCGCCACCTTCTCCCACAAGGGGAGAAGGAAGAAACCTACTTCCGCATCCGCGCCTTTGCGCCCGCGACGATCTGCATCGCGACGCCGGCGATCCAGCCGAACAGGGCGAACCAGCTCCACGCGATGTGCGGCTCGAGGCGGAGCACGATGATGGCGACAGAGGCGAGCGCGGTGAGCGTGGCGCAGAGCGTGCCGGCGGCGCTCAACAGTTCCGCGGCGTCGATGTCGCCATGGGCCTCGTCGAACGGCAGCTGCGGCGTGTCGATGCCGAGATAGAAGCCGACGAAGCCCAGCACCATCATCAGCAGCAGGAAGCCCTCGGTGGTGAGCGCGGGTATAGCGGATCCCACATAAGCGCCGACGAACAGCCCGCACGCCGCGCCCGCCATCGCAAGCCCCACGCGCTCGATGACGTGGGCAGCTTTCCGGATACGAAACCGCATGGCGGGCCTCCGTGAGGCGTTGAACGCACGCGAGGTTAGGCCAGATTTGGCGGAGGTGGAAGGTGAGACGCGTTACGGATGCGTGAGGGGTGTTGCCTCCCTCTCCCCGTTCTTACGGGGAGAGGGTCGGGGTGAGGGGCCTCTCTCCGCATGTGAGATCATCGCCGCACATGTACCCCCTCACCCGCATCCCATCGTCGATGGGATGCGACCTCTCCCCGCAAGCGGGGCGAGGTAAAGAACTCACCGCGCCCCGAACGTCGTCTTGCCGAACAGCGCCTTCTGGGTCGAGGGCTGCGAGCGCCAGTATTGCGGGGGTGCTTCGACCTCGCCGCCGAGTTCGGCTGCGGCGTGCCAGGCCCAACGCGGGTCGTAGAGCAAGCCGCGGGCGAGCGCGACCATGTCGGCCTTGCCGGAGGCGACGATCTCTTCGGCCTGCTTCGGCTCCGTGATCAGGCCGACGGCGATGGTGGGCAAACCGGTCTCGCGCTTGATGGCCTCGGCAAACTGCACCTGATAGCCGGGGCCGAGCGCGATCTTCTGCAGCGGCGAGACGCCGCCGGAGGAGGCATCGATCCAGTCGACGCCGCGCGCTTTCAGCGCCTTGGCGAATTCAATCGTCTGCGCCAGATCCCAGCCGCCCTCGACCCAGTCGGTCGACGACACCCGCATGCCGACCGGCTTGTCGTGCGGGAACACCGCGCGCACCGCGTCGTAGACCTCCAGCGGGAAGCGCATGCGGTTCTCGAGCGAGCCGCCATATTCGTCGGTGCGCCTGTTCGAGATCGGCGACAGGAACTGATGCAGCAGATAGCCGTGCGCGCCATGCAGCTCGATGGCGTCGATGCCGATGCGGTCCGCGCGTTTCGCCGCATCGACGAAGGCGTCGCGGATGCGCTTGAGGCCGGCGGCATCGAGCGCCAGCGGCGCGGCTTCGCCCTCCTTGTGCGGCAGCGCCGACGGCGCCACGGTCTGCCAGCCGCCCTGGTCCTGCGGGATCAGCTGGCCGCCGTCCCAGGGCCGCGCGCTCGAGGCTTTGCGGCCGGCATGCGCGAGCTGCATCGCGATTGCCGTGGACGAATGTTTCCGCACCGAGGTGAGGATCTGCTTCAGCGCGGCCTCGGCGGCATCGCTGTAGAGCCCGAGGCAGCCCGGCGTGATGCGGCCGATCGCCTCGACATGGGTCGCCTCGATGCAGAACATCGCCGCGCCCGACAGGCTGAGATTGTTGATGTGGGTGAAGTGCCAGTCGGTGGGAACGCCGTCCTCGGCCGAATATTGGCACATCGGCGACACCACGATTCGGTTCTTCAAATTCAGGCCGCGCAGCTTGATCGGGGAAAACAGGGCGCTCATGCGGGGGAGTTCCGGGGATGGGAGGGATGGAAGCGATTGCATGAAGTTTAGTGGGCGGATGGCGGATTGCCACCTGCGCGGCGGGAATGGCCGCCCCAAGGGCCATGCATTGCGGTGAGGGTTTGGCGGCAATCCTCCACTCGTCGCTGCCAGCGCAGCGAAGCCATCCAGAGTCTTTCCGCAGCGGCAGTCTGGATTGCTTCGTCGCTTCGCTCCTCGCAATGACGGGGTGCCCTAATCCACATCCTCGAACTTGCCCGGCTGGAGCTTGCCCATGCGAATGTGGCCATCGGGCAGGAGTTCGCCATCGGCCTCGGCCGAAAACTGGATGGTGTTGCCGCCGCCATCGCGCTTGGTCGCCTTGCCGAGCGGGCCGAGCTTATCGGCGAGCGCGGTGTCGTCGACCACGAACACGCGGTATTCGGTGAGATGGAAGCGACGCGGCGCCTGCCATCTCAGCGCCGGCACGGATGTGCGCATGTCGCCGTCGGTCTTGACGTCGATGCTGCGGCCGGTGACGTCGCGGAACAGATCCGGCGCATCCACCAGTCGCGCGCGGCCGCCCGCGATCGCGTAGAGGTTCAGCGTGACGATATGGCGCTCGCTGCGGAAGCTGACGGCGACGTAGCGCGAGTCCGGCGACCATGAGGCGTGGAAGGCATCCGGCGCGGAGTCGAGGATGTTGTCGTCGTTGACATTGTCGAGTGTCATCAGCCGGCGATGGCCGGGCTCGGCCATCAAATAGATGCGGAACTTCTCGGAGCCGGCTTCGCCCTCGCCATGTGCGGCAACGGAGAGTTTTCCATTCGGCGCGCGGCCGCCCTGGATGATGGCATATTCGTTCTTGCCATATTTGTGCTCGGCCGTGGCAAAGGCCGGCGATGACGCGGCGAGCGTGACGGCAAGAGCGAGGATGGCGCGGTAAGGAATCATGCTATGTTCACCATGAGTTCAGGACACCCGGCAGCACCACCCAATAAATGACAAAGCACGTCCAGCTCTCGCGATAGCTCTCGACCCCTAAAAACGCGATCACGCCAAGGCCAACGATCCACATCGCCCAGCACAGGTTGGATGCGATCTCGAGACGCCCGGGCTGCGGCCCATTGCTGGACCACCAGAGCGCATAGAAATCCAACTCAGGACCGAGCGCGACAAACCGCGCAATGTCGTCGAGTCTCGGGTGCTCAAAGGCGGCGCCGTGATCGCCGGCGATGTATTTGAGGTTGAACACCTTCCCGTCGTCCCCCGTGCCGTGACGAAAGCCGCGGAAGCCGGCCGAGCCGATGTCGAGCAGCCCCGGCTTTGGCTCGTCGATCTTCAGGAAGTCCGCGACATGCTGGAAAAACTGCGGGAAGAGCGCGACAACCCAGTCCCCGGCGGCACAGATATTCCAGACTCGCCCCGTCACGCGCTCGGCGGCGATAAACTTGTCCCAGCGGTAATGCGCAGGCACCACACTACCTGCAAAGAACACGTTTCTGATCTTCAGGACCACATAGTTTTGCAGCGCGCTTGCGAGAATGTAGGTACCGTTGCTGTGGCCAATATAGTCAACGCTGCTCGTCTCCAGGGCCGGATACATCGCCCTCGCCTGCGTGTACTGATCCATGAACCAGCGCACGTTGCGTTGACGGTCCCAGTAGAACAGGAACGGCAGCATCGCGAACCTGCGGTAGAGCGGCGGGATGACTTTCACGCGCACCGCCGCGGCGCCGATCTGCCGCTCGATCGCCCACTTCACCTCAGCCGGCCAAGTGCCCTCATCACGTATACCGTGCATGACGAAGACGAGATGCGTGATGTTCGGGTCGGTCTTGAGTGCCGTGATCTTGTCAGCCCAATAGGGCGGAAACGCACCTCCCACGGTCGTCAGCGCCATCCGAATAGCTTCGCCCGACGGAGTGAGATCATTCTTTTGGGAATCACGATAGATGAGCGAAGCAATCTCGGCGTGCGAGAGGCCCTCCAGCGTCTTGATCATCACGCTGCCAGGAGACCCGGCCTCGAGGTCGATACTGTCGTCGCGGTCAACCAACTCATCCTTGGCGCCGAGCAGATGGATAATCAGCGGCCGCTCGTCTTCTGGCAGCGCTCGAAACAGCTCGATCCACTGCACCCGCATGTTGGCGACGAAAGGCGAGCCCTGCATCAGGCTTGCGATGAACTGGCCTGTCCCCGTCAATCGGCCGATCTCTATCGCAAGTTGGCCGATGATGTATTTGGGGAAACTCAAGTTCTTCGGCTTGTGGCTCGGCCAGCCGCGGTTCGGTGCCGCGAGGGACACGAAGCGCTCAACGCGACCTACCCAGTGATGCCGACCGCTCTCGCGCTGCTGGGGACGGTCCTCAAAACCGTGTCCCCAGAGCAAAACCTTGCGGAGCAGAAGCCCGCCGGTGCTGTAGCCGAACAGGATGATCTTCTCATAATCATGCGTGTTGTGAGCCCTGTCGATCGCAGTCTCGATCGTCTGCGTGATGTCATAGGGATCGATGTTGGACGCCCAGCCATGGCTGTAAGTGGGGATAAGCACGTCGGCGGACGGGTAAGCCTCCCGCACCAGCTTTTCGAGATCGGGTCTCGATGCTCGCCCGCCGAGCGCAGGGCTGTAAACAACCAGGATCTTGTGCTCCCGGGGAATCGTTTCGACGCCACCGGCGGTCCCAAAATCGAAATATCTCAGTCCGAACAGGATGAATAGAACGACGATCCAAACGAGCACCTCAAGCCCGGACATTATCCCCATCCTTCAATCAATGCGGCTACAATCGATCAAATACACCTCGATCATCGCGCAATCGAATTGCCGGGGTCAAGCGGACGATCACTCCACCAGCGCGAACTGCAGCAGCAGCGTGCGCTGGAGCATCGAGAAATTGTCGTCGGACACCAGCGTCAGCACGGTCTCGCCGTCGGCGGTGACGTGGGCGTCGATGCCTTCCATGTTGTCGATCTCGTGGCCGAGATCGGCCTTGAACAGCACGGGGCCGTCGACCAATGCGCCCGGCGCGATCGATTTCAGAGGGATCGCGCGGATGCGGATATCGACGCCGGTGAACCAGGAGAATTTGCGTTCGAGGATCAGGAGATCGCCCGAGGGCAGCAGCACGGCGTCGCTGATGAGCTGCTGGTCGGTGCGGCGAATGCTGAACTGGCCCGGCGTGGGGCCGCCGATCAAAAAGCCGATCAGATTGCCGTCGGCATCGAAGCCGCCCTCCGACAGCGCGATCAAGGTGCCCGCGAGCGGCTGCCCCTTTGATATGTCCTTGGGGACGAACACCAGCGCCTCGAGCCCTTTGTTATAAGGCAGTTTTCGCACTGCCGGCGACGTCGGCAGCACCTCGCCGCGGGCGCGCGTGCCGCCCTTCGCAAAATCGAACCGCATGATGTGGTTGACGCGTTCAAGCCCGACATAGACGAGGTCGCCGTCGCGCGCGAGCGCCTCGGTGTCGTACCACAGCCGCTTCTCCGTGATCGGCCGCCCCTCCGCATTGAGCACCGGCGCGGCCTCGACGTCGTCGAGACCGGTCATGCTCCGCCCGGAATAGCGGATGCGACCGGTGAACCAGGTGCCCTGGTCGGAGATCGCGAGGAAGCGCTCGCCTTTGCTGTCGAGAAAGCGGAAGCCGGACAGGCCGCCGAAGCCGCGATGCGGCGAGGTCAGCACCAGGCCGCCGCGATAGTCCAGCGAACCGAACCGCGTGCGCGCGCGGTCGCGCGGCTCGAAATTGGGGATCGGCCGCGCGTTGACCTCGATTCCGACGGGCGCGGCGACGGCGTGCTCGATGAGCGCCGGCTTCGGCGCAGGCTGTGCCTGCGCCAGGCGAGACAGTGCGAGAGTGGAAAATCCCGCCGCCGCGTGGCCGATAAAGCTGCGGCGGGATCGATGGTTGCTCACGAATGCAGTTTGCGTCGCGGGCGACCGGCCGGTTGCGTGGGCGCGGTGTTGGTCTCGCTGAACAGTTCGGCTAGCTTCTCGGTGATGGCGCCGCCGAGCTCTTCGGCGTCCACGATCGTCACTGCGCGGCGATAATAGCGCGTGACGTCATGGCCGATGCCGATCGCGATCAGCTCGACCGGCGAGCGGGTCTCGATCTCCTCGATGATGTGGCGCAGGTGCCGCTCGAGGTAGTTGCCGGGATTGACCGACAGCGTGGAATCGTCGACCGGCGCGCCGTCCGAGATCATCATCAGGATCTTGCGCTGCTCGGGCCGGCCGAGCAGGCGCTTGTGCGCCCAGTCCAGCGCCTCGCCGTCGATGTTCTCCTTCAACAGCCCCTCGCGCATCATCAGGCCGAGATTCTTCCGCGCACGGCGCCAAGGCGCGTCCGCCGACTTGTAGATGATGTGGCGGAGATCGTTGAGGCGGCCGGGACTGGCCGGCTTGCCGGCGGCAAGCCACGCCTCGCGCGATTGCCCGCCCTTCCAGGCGCGCGTGGTGAAGCCCAAAATCTCGACCTTGACGCCGCAGCGCTCCAGCGTGCGGGCGAGGATGTCGGCGCAGGTCGCCGCGACCGTGATCGGGCGCCCGCGCATCGAGCCGGAATTGTCTAAGAGCAGCGTCACCACGGTATCGCGGAACGTCGCCTCCTTCTCGTGCATGAAGGACAGCGGGTGATAGGGATCGGTCACCACGCGCGACAGCCGCGCGGGGTCCAGAATGCCCTCTTCGAGATCGAACTCCCAGGCGCGGTTCTGCTGCGCCATCAGACGGCGCTGCAGCCGGTTGGCGAGACGGGCGACGATGCCCTGCAGATGCGCGAGCTGCTTGTCGAGATAGGCACGCAGCCGCTCCAGCTCGTCATGGTCGCAGAGGTCCTCGGCGGCGATGACCTCGTCGAACTTCGGCGCGAAGGCATGATATTCCGGCCCGCGCGGCTCGTTCTTGCCATGCGAATTCGGCCGCGTCGCCTCGCCCGGCGTCTCGTCGTCGCCGAGCTCGCCGTCGTCGAAGGTGTCGGAGGTCGAAGCCTGCGCGCTTTCCATCGCGCTCTCGCTCATCTCCTCGCTCGAGGCCTGCGCCTGGTCGGCGCTCATCTCCTGCGCGGCGTCGGAATCGGGCGAGCCCTCGGCACCGGACTGATCGTTGTCGCCGTCCTGGTTCTCGTCGTTCTCGTCATTGTCTTCGCTGTCGGCGCTGCGCTCGTCGCCGATCTCGAGCGCCGTCAGGAGATCATGCACGGCATCGCCAAACCTGGTCTGGTCCTCGACCACGGTATCGAGCCGGTCGAGCCGCCTGCCGATCTTGTCTTCGAGAATGGGGCGCCAGAGATCGACCATCTTCTTGGCGGCCGTCGGCGGCGCCATGCCGGTCAGGCGCTCGCGCACCAGCATCGCCAGCGCGTCGGCGAGCGGCGCGTCGGCGCGATCGGTGATCTCGTCGAACTTGCCGCGATGGAAATGGTCATCGAGCATCGCGGTTAGGTTTTTCGCAACGCCCGCCATGCGCCGCGCGCCGATCGCCTCGACCCGGGCCTGCTCCACCGCCTCGAACACGCCGCGCGCCTGCGGATTGCCCGGCATCAGCTTGCGATGCACCTTTGGATCATGACAGGCGAGCTTGAGTGCGATGGAATCGGCATGGCCGCGCACGATCGCGGCATCGCGCCTGGTCATCTTTCGCGCAGGCTCGGGCAGCCGCGCCTTGCCCGGCGCGAGCCCGGGACGCTCGGCGGCGAAGCTGACGTCGAGCTCGGGGGCCTTGGCGATCGCCTTCAGGCAGGAGGCCACCGAGCGCTTGAACGGCTCGGTCGGGGCTTCCTTGGTGTTGCGGAATTTGGAGTTGGAGGTGGTCATTTCACCCTATCCGTCGTCCCGGCGAAGGCCGGGACCCATAACCACCGGCCGTAGTCGGTCAGGGAAAATTATTGGCGTCGCTTCATTCTGAGAGACCTCGCGGTATGGGTCCCGGCTTTCGCCGGGACGACATCACACAAGATCAGGACAGCGCCACGTTCACCGCCGATTCCGGCAGCTCCGCGTTGAAGCAGCGCTGGTAGAACTCGGCGACGAGGGGACGTTCGAGCTCGTCGCATTTGTTGAGGAAGGTGACCCGGAACGCAAAACCAATGTCGCTGAAGATGTCGGCATTCTCGGCCCAGGTGATCACCGTGCGCGGGCTCATCACCGTCGACAGATCGCCATTGGCGAAAGCGTTGCGGGTGAGATCGGCGAGGCGAACCATCTTGTTGACGATGTCGCGGCCCTCCTGGGTGCGATAGTGCTTGGCCTTGGCCAGCACGATCTCCACTTCCTCGTCATGGGCGAGATAGTTCAACGTGGTGACGATCGACCAGCGATCCATCTGGCCCTGGTTGATCTGCTGGGTGCCGTGATAGAGGCCCGAGGTGTCGCCGAGGCCGACGGTATTGGCGGTCGAAAACATGCGGAACGACGGGTGCGGCTTGATCACCTTGTTCTGGTCGAGCAGCGTCAGGCGGCCGGAGACCTCCAGCACGCGCTGGATCACGAACATCACGTCCGGGCGGCCGGCGTCGTATTCGTCGAACACCAGCGCGATGTTGTGCTGGAGCGCCCAGGGCAGGATGCCGTCGCGGAATTCGGTGACCTGCTTGCCGTCGCGGACCACGATCGAGTCCTTGCCGACCAGGTCGATACGGCTGATGTGGCTGTCGAGATTGACGCGCACGCAGGGCCAGTTCAGCCGCGCGGCGACCTGCTCGATATGGGTGGATTTGCCGGTGCCGTGATAGCCCGTGACCATGACGCGGCGGTTGTGGGCGAAGCCGGCGAGAATGGCGAGCGTGGTGGCGCGATCGAAGCGGTAATCGGAATCGACTTCGGGCACGTGAGGATCGACTTCGGAATAGGCTGGGACTTCGAGATCGCTGTCGATCCCGAACACCTGGCGCACCGACACCTTCATGTCGGGCAAACCGGAAACTCCCTCAACTTTGGACATCGCGGCGGTCGTCATCAATCCTCCGAGGTCCCGGGCGATCCCGTGACCAGTTATTGCACGTTGGCTGCGGCTGGGTGCGATCGCGAACCTATCAGAGACAACGTGCGGGCAGAAGCCCGCCCCCCAATCAAAGTTCCGTTGTCTTTTCATTTAGATAGGCAAGGAACGCGATTTTTGGAAGGCTGCCCTGCGAATCACGCCTGAATTTCGTGCCAAGGGCGCGGTCCTGCCCACGCGGGTGGCACTTTTACCGCCGCCCGTTACTTGTGTAGGGTCCGATGTAGGGTCCGAACCCCAAGCCAATCCATAAGGCCCAATCCCACCACAGAGACGACGTGACGTCCTTTCTCGATCCCCTCATTTCCTTCGTCTCGGCCCATGCGTGGCTGGCCTATCTGACCCTGTTCCTGGCGGCCCTGCTGGAGGCGGTTCCGGTGGTGGGGTCGGTGATCCCCGGCTCGACCATCATCCTGGCGCTAAGCGCCCTGGTCCCGGGCGGCGAGCTCAGGCTGCAATGGGTGTTGCTGGCGGCGGCGCTCGGCGCAGTGCTCGGCGACGGTTCGGCCTACTGGATCGGCCACCGGCAGCAACGGGAGATCCTCAACACCTGGCCGCTGACCAATTATCCGCGTGTGGTCGACCAGAGCGAGAATTTCTTCCACCGCTTCGGCACCTGGGCGGTGTTCTTCGCCCGCTTCGTGCCGCCGATCCGTGCCTTCGTCCCGGTCACCGCGGGCGCGCTGGGCATGCCCCCGGCCCGCTTCTATGCCATCAACATCCCGGCGATCCTGGTCTGGGCGCCGGCGCATGTGCTGCCGGGTGTTTTGGCGGTCTCAGTGCTGCACGAATATGCCGGGCTGCACCACCATGGACATGTCGGCAAGCACATCTGGATCCTGACCGTGATCGGCGTCGCGATCGTGCTGGGCCTGGCGGTCTGGATCTATCGCCGCCGGAATGGCGGTGGTGTGGCGGCGGCGAAGCCGCGCGGATAGACCTCTCCCTGCGTCGTCCTGGCGAAAGCCAGGACCCATTGCCACAAGGGGCGGTTTGGCGAAGAATCGTCGTTCGGTACTCCCGGCGCCCCATCGCTAGATTCCGCGGTATGGGTCCTGGCTTTCGCCAGGACGACGGCGGAGAATGCGGCCCGCGCGGAATTTCTAATCCGCAACCCCCGCCCTCCGCCCCGGCGCCGGTCCCACATACCTTGCCCGCGGCCTGATCAGCTTGCCGTGCTGTAGCTGCTCGCTCGCATGAGCGATCCAGCCGACGCTGCGGGCCATCGCGAACAACGCGAGCTCGCTGCCTCCCGGCAGGCGCAACGCGTGCACGAGCACCGCGAGCGCGTAATCGATGTTGACGAGCTCGCCGGTCGCCTCCGCGATCCGCTCGGGCACCTCCTTGGTGAATTTGCGCGGTGCGCCGGCGCGGGCCAGGGCATTCAGGAGCGACTGCGCGCGCCGATCGCCCCGTTTGTAGACACCGTGGCCGAAGCCGGCAAAGCGTTCGCCGAGCGCGACGCGTTCGCGGACCATCGGCTCGACGTCACGATCCACCAGCGCCTTGACGAGCTGCGAGGCGAGCACACCGGCGCCGCCGTGCTTCGGTCCCTTCAGCGCGGCGAGGCCGGCGATGACGGAATCATAAAGATTGAGGCCGGTCGAGGCCGCGCAGCGCGCGGTGAAGGTGGACGCGTTCAATTCATGCTCGGCGAGCAGCACCAGCGCGCGGCGGATCAGATCGGCCGCGTGCTTGTTGTCGGGCGCCCAGGCCCTCGCGATCTGCTGGTGCAGTGGCTCGGCGGACGGCTCCATGTTGAGCATGGTCGCGACCAGGAGCCGGACGATGCGCGCACCGACCATCGCACGTCCATCATGCGCGCGGGTGAAGGCGCGCGGATCTGCGCTCGACGCGAGCGCCAGCACGGCAATGGCGCGATCGATCGGCGCGGCGCGACGCGCGGCCTGCGCGATCAGGCGCATCTCATCGGACATCGCAGGCTGATTATCCGGCGCGAACGGATCGACGCCGGAGACGTCCCACAGAAGCGTCGCCGTGTGCTCCAGCGTGTCGTTTTCGGCGAGATCGACGCAATTGACGCCGCGATAGATCGCGCCGTCCTCGGTGATGGTGGAGATCTCGGTGTCCATGACCGGCAGATCGGCATCGAAGCTGCGCAGGCCGCGCGGCTCCGGCGACGGCACCCGGCGCTCCTTCAGCGCCCGGACGTCCTCGGCGCGATAGCGGTTCTTGCGCGAGTCCGGCGTCGGCTCGGAGCGGACCAGGCCGCGGCTGACATAGGCGTAGAGCGTGGCCGGCGAGATCGCGAGCTCGGCGGCGGCTTCCCGGGCGGAGAGGTAGAGACCTTCCGAATTTTTCATATTGATTTATGTAATCAAGATTGATCAATCTGTCGAGAGGCCTGACCTTTGGCTGGTGCAAAGGAGATTTGGGCCATGAACATCCACCTCACCAAGAGCCAGATCGGGCTGGACGGCGTTCCCGCGGCCGAAACCGTGCTGAGCCATGTCCACGGCGAGCGCGGCGAGTTGATCATCGCCGGCGAGCATGTCGGCCGATTGGCGAGCCAGTCGAGCTTTGAGGGCGTCACCGCCCGGCTCTGGAACGGCGCCAGCATGACCGCGCTGAGCGAAGCCAATGTGCGCGCGAGCCTGGGCGCCGCACGCGAGCGCGCCTTCGCGCGGCTGGACGAGCTGCTGCCGGCAACGCGCGGAATGGGCGTCGTCGACGGGTTTCGCGCGGCGGTCGCGGGACTTCGCGCCGAGCACGGCCTCGCGCATGAGGCGACGATCGTCGGCGCATTCCCGGTGATTGCGGGCGCGCTCGTCCGCCGCGCCAGGGGTCTCGATCCCGTGGCGCCCGATCCCAACGTGAGCCACGCCGCCGATACGCTTCGCATGCTGTACGGGCGCGCGCCTGAACCACGCGAGGTCACGGCGCTGGACGCCTATCTCGTCACCGCCAGCGACCACGGCATGAACGCCTCGACCTTCACCGCGCGCGTGGTGGCCTCGACGCAGGCTGACCTGTTTGCCGCCGTCACCGCCGGCTATTGCGCGCTGACGGGCCCGCTGCATGGCGGCGCGCCGGAGCCGGTGCTGGAAATGCTCGACGCGATCGGCTCGCGCGAGCGCATCCAGCCCTGGGTGGACGCGGCACTCGCCCGCGGCGAGCGGATGATGGGTTTTGGCCACCGCGTCTATCGCGTGCGCGATCCGCGCGCCGACGTGCTCAAGGCCGCGATCGAGGTGCTGGCCTCGGACGGCGCCGACCTGCCCTTTGCCGGCGAGGTCGAAGCCTATATCCGCGCAGCCTTGCGCAAGAAGAATCCGGACCGGCCGCTGGAGACCAATGTGGAGTTCTTCACCGCGATCCTGCTCGATGCGCTGGCTATCCCAAGGCAGGCCTTCACGCCGATCTTCGCGGTGGCGCGCGCCGCCGGTTGGACCGCGCATGCGCGCGAGCAGCAGCGGACCGGGCGGCTGATCCGGCCGAGCTCGTCATATGTGGGGGCGATGCCGGAGGCGTGATGAAGGAGCCCGGATGGAACGGCGTCTTTCCCTCTCCCCTTGTGGGAGAGGGTGGCTCGCCGCGCAGCGGCGAGACGGGTGAGGGGTTCTCTCCCCACACAATGCCTTGCATTGGAATTTGAGGAAGCAACCCCTCATCCGGCGCTTCGCGCCACCTTCTCCCACAAGGGGAGAAGGGAAGACAGTGCGCGGCCTCAGGCCTCGCGCACCACGGTCTTCAGATAATTATACGCCTTGATGATCTCGATCAGGCGGTCCTCGGTGGAGCGGTCGCCACCGTTGGCGTCGGGGTGGTGCTGCTTCACCAGCGCCTTGTACTTGGACTTGACGTCGGCGAGCGTGGACTCCGGGCCGAGGCCCATCACCTGGAGCGCCTTGCGCTCGGCGTTCATGATCTTGCGCGTCTCGGCCTTGGGCGCGGCCTGCGGACCGGCGCGCCAGCCGGTGCGGCCGTTGAGCTCCTGGAACATGCTGAACGGATCGAAGGCGCCGTCGATCTCGGCTTCCGCGCCTTTCTTGACGCCGCCATTGGCGCCCATCTTCCAGGTCGGACGATGACCGGTCAGCGCATCCTTCTGATAGCGCGCGACGGCGTCGGCATTCATGCCGGAGAAGAAATTGTAATTCTGGTTGTACTCGCGCACGTGGTTCAGGCAGAAGTGCCAGTACTCACGCTGATTGTCGCGACCCTTGGGCGCACGATGCGCGCCCTTGTTCTGACACCCGGTCCATTCGCAATTGACCACGGCGTCGCGCGGCTTCACTTCCGGCTGCTTGCCTTTCGGCTTGATCCGGATGGAGTCGAAGAACTTTGATGAATCGATCGGCATGGCTGACTTTGACTACGCAATGCAAAAACCTTCAAGTCTTGACATTGCAATTAGCTGAAAAGCATAGCCGAAACTATGCTGAGGCGTCCTTGAACGACCGCCAGAGGCGGCCTATGCAATACGGAGAGCGATCTCGCACCGTAATGACCCAGATGCCCATCAGAGACACTATCAGCAACAAGTTGCAGGAAGCTTTCACGCCGGAAAGCCTGCAAGTCGTCGACGAGTCACATTTGCATGAGGGCCACGCCGGCCATCGGCCGAGCGGCGAGACGCACTTCCGCGTTTATATCGTGTCTTCCGCCTTCAAAGGGAAGAGCCGGGTCGATCGCCACCGCATGATAAATTCGGCGCTCGCCGCGGAACTCTCCGGCAGCGTGCACGCGCTGGCGATCCACGCGCAAGCGCCAGGAGAAGGCGGGAGCTAGCTCGCCAATTCGAGCGTCAGACGGCGCCATTTCTCCTCATCCTGAGGAGCGCGCACTTGCGCGCGTCTCGAAGGATGCAGGCCCCCGCTGCGGCATCCTGGCCTGCATGGTTCGAGACGCGCCTTGCGGCGCTCCTCACCATGAGGGGCAACAGGGTCATGCGAATCCTAAAACGACGTCCCCGCCCGCCGCCGCTTGGCTTCCTCCATCTCCGTCTCGCGCGGCACCGGGGAAATACGGAGCGCGGTGATGCGGTTGCGTTCGCGGCGGAGGACGCGGAAGCGGAAGCCGTGAAAGGTGAAACTCTGGCCGCGGTCGGGGATCGAGCGCGCCTCGTGGATGACGAGGCCGGCGACCGTCGTTGCCTCTTCGTCAGGCAGGTGCCAGTCCATGGCGCGGTTGAGGTCGCGGATCGGCACCGAGCCGTCGACGACGACCGAGCCGTCCGGCTGGGCGCGCACGCCCGCGACCACGACGTCGTGCTCGTCGGAGATGTCGCCGACGATCTCTTCCAGAATGTCTTCCAGCGTCACGAGCCCTTCAACTTCGCCGTACTCGTCGACGACCAGGGCGAAATGGGTCTTGCGGCGGCGGAACGCCTTGAGCTGCTCGGAGACGGGCCGCATCTCCGGCACGAACCACGGCGGCAGCGCGATGGTGGAAACGTCGATGCGCGAGGTCTCGCCGTCGGCCGCGCGGATCGCGCGCAGCAAATCCTTGGCGTGGAGCACGCCGATGATGTTTTCCGGCTTCTCGCGCCACAGCGGGATGCGGGTGTATTCGGCCGCCAGCACCTCGCGCACCAGATCCTCCGGCGGCAGGTCGGCGTTGATCATCGTCATCTCGGTGCGATGGATCATGACGTCGGAGACCTGGAGCTCGCGCAGATCGAGCAGCCCGCCGAGCATGTCGCGGTCGTGCTTCTCGAACTTGCCTTCATGGTGCAGCAGGTCGACCGCGCCGCGCAGGCGCTCGGTCGGCGACAGGATCGCCTGGTGCTCGCCGGCAAGGCCAAACAGGCGCATCAACAGCCGCACGATGACTTCCACGATCCGCAGCAGCGGCCCCAGCACGTACATCGTCAGCCGCATCGGGCGCGCCACCGCCAGCGCCATGCGGTCGGGCGCGTTGATCGCGATGGTCTTGGGCAGCACCTCGGCGAAGATCACGACCAGCGCGGTCATCAAGCCGGTGGCATAGAGCACGCCGACATCGCCGAACCAGGCCGTGAAGATGCTGGTGGCCAGGGCGGATGCACTGATATTGGCGATGTTGTTGCCGAGCAGCAGCGCGCCGATCAGGCGCTCGCGCATGTCGAGCAGTTGCGAGACCACGTCGGCGTCGCGATTACCCTGCTTGGAGAGCCGCAGCATGCTGGCGCGCGAGGCGCCGGTCAGCGCGGTCTCGCTCGCGGCGAAGAAGCCGGAGACGAGCAGGCAGAGAACGACGATGGTGAATCCGAGCCAATCCATGAACCACTCTGGTTTCTTGTTTTGACGCGTTTTCTTGACGCGAACCGGTACCCACTTCGCTCGAAAACGCTTTAGCGCCGTTCAACCGCGTGTCACGCCTTGTGGGCGAGCTTGTCCTTGAGGAAGTCGCGCACCGGAGCCGGCTCCACGTTCTTCACGACGACGGCGCGCCCAACAGCCTCCAGCAGGATGAAGGTGAGCCTGCCGCGCACGACCTTCTTGTCCTGCGCCATCAGCGCCATCAGCGCGTCGGCATCGGCAAGCCCCTCCTGCGCGAAGCCCGCGATGTCCTGCAAGCGCGTCGGCAAACCGGCTTCGATGAGGTGACGCTCGACGCGCGCGGCATCCGCGTCGCCAATCATGCCGAGCTTCGCCGAAAACTGCGCCGCCAGCGTCATGCCGATCGAAACGCCCTCGCCGTGAAACAGGCGGTCGGAGAAGCCGGTCGCGGCTTCCAGCGCATGGCCGAACGTATGGCCGAGATTGAGCAGCGCACGCTCGCCGGTCTCGCGCTCGTCGCGCGAGACCACGCCGGCCTTGGCGCGGCAGGAGGTCGCGATCGCATGTTCGCGCGCCGAGCCGCCTTTGGAGATGTCGGAATGGTTCTTCTCGAGCCAGGCGAAGAAGGCCTCGTCGCCGAGCACGCCGTATTTGGCGACCTCGGCGTAGCCGGCGCGGAACTGCCGCGGCGACAACGTGTCGAGCACGGCGGTGTCGGCGATCACAAGCACCGGCTGGTGGAAGGCGCCGAGCAGATTCTTGCCCTGCGGCGAGTTGATGCCGGTCTTGCCGCCGACGGAGGAATCGACCTGCGCCAGCAGCGAGGTCGGCACCTGCACGAAATCGACACCGCGGCGCAGGATCGCCGCGGCAAAGCCGGCGAGATCGCCGACCACGCCGCCGCCGAGTGCGATGACGAGATCGTTGCGTTCGATCTTCGCGGCGATCAGGGCCTCGCTGACCTTTTCGAGACCGGCATAGGTCTTGGAGATCTCGCCTTCATCGACGACGATGCGCGATGTCGCAATGCCGCTGGCTGCGAGCGAAGCCTCGGCAGGCTCGAGCCAGTATTTCGCGACGGTGCGATCCGTCACGATCGCGGTGCGCACGCCGGGGCGCAGGCGCGCGACGCGTTCGCCGAGCGAAGCCAGCACGCCGCGTCCGATGACGATGTCATAGGCGCGATTCTCCAGCGCGACCTCGACGTTGACAGGATCGGAATGTTTCAAAGGCGCGGTCATCGTGCGGCACTCGCGACGTCGGCTGGTGGCGGGGACGCCCGTTCGCCGCAAAGATGCGCGCGTAGCGTCTCGATGGTCTCATCGACGATTCTGTCGTGCGGCACGTCGCGCGAGGCAATAGTGAGGTCGGCATGGCCGTAGACCGGCTCGCGCTCGGTGAGCAGGCGCGTCACGGTTCCTTCCGGATCGGCGGTCTGCAGCAGCGGACGGTCGGCGCGCCGGCGCACGCGGCGCATGATGACGTCATGATCGGCCTTGAGCCAGATCGAGATCGCCTTTGCCGCGATCCGGGTCCGCGTCTCCTCGCGCATGAAGGCGCCGCCGCCGGTCGCCAGCACGATGGGGCCGCCGTCGAGCAGACGCGCGATCACGCGGGCCTCGCCGTCACGGAAATGCGGCTCGCCGTGGCGCTCGAAAATTTCCGGTATGGTCATGCCGGCCGCCGCCTCGATCTCGGTGTCGGCATCGACGAAGGGCAGCTTGAGCCGGAGAGCCATGCGGCGGCCGATGGTGGATTTGCCCACCCCCATCATGCCGACGAGCACGATCGAGCGCGTCCCCAGCGCCGACAGAATGTCGGCCTCAGGCGAAGCTTGGATCGGCAACGCGGCGTCGGGCATCGGTCTCGCTCGAATGGGTCTCGCTCGATCTGCCGCCAAAGGCGGCATCCTTTGGCCACCTATACGACCCCGCAGGGGCCCTCGCCAGAGGACTCTTGCCACGAAACGGCGAACGTGTTGGATGATTTCATTGGTTAATTTGCCCGCCAAGCCCCTGACCGAGACCCTCTCCGAGATCCTGCCGATGCCCAGCCTGTTCCGCTTCCTGACGGTCGTCGCTGTGATCGCCGGCATCGTCTATGGCGTGGTCTTCGCGCTGGCGAACTTCGTCAATCCCAAGCCGCGGGAAATGACGGTGACGATCCCGCCGGATAAGTTTCTCAAGAAATAGGGGCTAGCCTCCGGGGCATGCGTGCCAGACCTTCCGATAACAAGCCCTCAGATACAAAACTCACCGGCCTGTTCCTCGACATGCTCGCGGCGGAACAGGGTGCCGGCCCCAATACGCTCGATGCCTATCGCCGCGACCTCACCGACTTCTCCGAGTTTCTCGGCCGCGTCGGCCATGCATTCGCGGACGCGGAAACGCAGACGCTGCGGGACTATCTCGCCGATCTCGACACGCGCGGCTTCAAGTCCACCAGTGTCGCGCGACGGCTGTCGGCGATGCGGCATCTCTATCGTTTCCTCCTGAACGAACGCATCAGAACCGACGATCCCGCGGCGATCCTGTCCGGCCCGAAGCGCGGCCGTGGCCTGCCGAAGGTGCTGTCGATCGCGGATGTCGACCGCATGCTCCGCCGCGCCAAGGAATTGAGCGAGGCGGAGGCTGCCTCGCCCTCGAAACGGCTGCGCGCCCTCAGACTCTATTGTCTGCTCGAGGTGCTCTACGCCACCGGCTTGCGCGTCTCCGAGCTGGTGGCGCTGCCGCGCACGGCCGCGAAGCGCGACGCCCGCATGATCGTGGTGCGCGGCAAGGGTAACAAGGAACGGCTGGTGCCACTCAACGAGGCCTCGCGCCAGGCGATGGCCGATTATCTCGCGGCGACGGAGACCGCCAAGGAAAGCAACAAGAAGAACAGCGTGGCGGCCTCGAAATGGTTATTCCCCTCGTTCGGCGAGAGCGGGCATCTGACGCGACAGCATTTTGCCCGCGACTTGAAAGAGCTTGCGGTCGCCTCGGGCCTGCAGGCCCGGCTGGTCTCCCCCCACGTGCTACGCCACGCCTTCGCCAGCCACCTGCTGCACAACGGGGCCGATTTGCGCATCGTGCAGACGCTGCTCGGCCACACCGACATCTCGACCACCCAGATCTACACCCATGTGGTCGAGGAGCGGCTGAAGAGCCTGGTCCGCGACCTGCACCCGCTGGCGGAGAAGTAGTTGGTGCCGTAGCTGCAGTAGCCCGGATGAGCGAAGCGACATCCGGGATTGACGATCGAGGCGACCTGCCCCGGATATCGCTTCGCTCATCGGGGCTACGGTACGGTCACAGCCCGAAACCGCCTTGACTTCGGCCACATCTCCGCAGAAAGAGCCGGGGCCTTACGATGATTTGGCCGGTACTCCCAGCGAGTACACAAGCCAACTCATTGACGAACCTACACTTCTTTCCGCGACATCGAATCCGCTTCGCCGCCTCGCCCCGTTCTCCCTATATTGAGTTGATGCCAGACCAGATGCGCAGCTATCTCGATTTCGAAAAGCCCGTCGCCGAGCTCGATTCCAAGCTCGATGAATTGCGGACGCTTGCGGCCTCCGGCAGCGACATCGCCGAGGAGATCGGGCGGATCGAGGACAAGGCGGCGCAGGCGATGGCCGACCTCTATCTGAACCTGACGCCATGGCAGAAGACGCTGGTCGCGCGACATCCGCAGCGGCCGCATTTCAACGACTTCATCAAGGGCCTGATCACCGAGTTCACCCCGCTCGCCGGCGACCGCAAGTTCGGCGAGGACGAGGCGCTGGTGGCCGGCTTCGGCCGCTTCCGCGGCGAGGCCATCTGCGTGATGGGCCAGGAAAAGGGCGATTCCACCGAGAGCCGCATCAAGCATAATTTCGGCATGGCGCGGCCCGAGGGCTATCGCAAATGCGTGCGGCTGATGGAGATGGCCGAGCGGTTCGGCCTGCCGGTGCTGTCGCTCGCCGATTCCGCCGGCGCCTATCCCGGCATCGGCGCGGAAGAGCGCGGCCAGGCCGAGGCGATCGCGCGTTCCACCGATGCCTGCATGGCGCTGACCGTGCCGAACGTCGCCATCATCACCGGCGAGGGCATGTCGGGCGGCGCCATCGCCATCACCACCGCCAACAAGGTGCTGATGCTGGAGCACGCGATCTACAGCGTGATCTCGCCCGAGGCGGCGTCATCGATCCTCTGGCGCGACGGCTCCAAGGCGCAGGAAGCCGCCAACAACATGAAGATCACGGCCCAGGACATGCTCCGCTTCGGCGTGATCGACAGCATCCTGAAGGAGCCGGTCGGCGGCGCCCATCGCGACCCCGCCGCGATGATCGCCACCACGGGCGACGCCATCGCCAAGGCCTTTGACGAGCTCCGGGGCCTGGATGGAGACGCCATCCGCAAGCATCGGCGGCAGAAATTCCTCGATATCGGCCGGAAACTGGGCTGATTCGGGCGGTTTGGGGCCCGCAGCGGCGGTGCGCTCCCTCCCCCGCTTGCGGGGGGAGGTGAAGAGCCCCCGGTAACCCCGCGTTAACCCTTTTTTTGCCCAAATCAGCGATCTCTGTACCGGTTTGGCCGCGAGGCCCAAGTTACGGCCCAGTTTAAGTCTTCGTTGACCACGCCTTTGGGCCAACGGGCTCGTGATCCCCGTTCGGGTTGCGACCACATGACCCAGAGGTTAGAATTTTAATCAATGGCTTCAGGGCATAAGCGCTGGAGCGTGATTGCGAAAAAAGCCCGTCGCGACGGGTCCGGGTCTCCGGTCGGATCATGCTTCAAGATTGGGGTTTGCGCGCGATGCCCTGGACGGTGTGGGGTCCATCTTGATTTCTCGTTCGCTTGCTCGCGCGTTTCTGGTTTCGGTGGCGCTTGCCGCCAGCTTCGTGCTGGCCGGCTGCGATACCGACCAGGTTTCGCTTGCGACCAATGCCAAGGCCAACCAGCCGGTGCCGCCAAAACTTCTCGCCGCGATGGTCGAGAAGAACATGGACCTGCAATCCCCGATCCTGGTGCGGCTGTTCAAGCAGGAGGCCGAGCTCGAGGTCTGGAAGCAGACCCGCAACGGCCAGTTCGCGCTGCTCAAGACCTATCCGATCTGTCGCTGGTCGGGCGACCTCGGCCCGAAGGTGCGCGAAGGCGACCGCCAGGCGCCGGAAGGATTCTACTCGATCAATCCGGGCCAGATGAATCCGCAGTCCGCGTACTATTTGTCGTTCAACACGGGCTATCCGAACGCGTTCGACAAGGCCTTGGGCCGCAGCGGCTCGCAGCTGATGGTGCATGGCGATTGTTCGTCGCGCGGCTGCTACGCGATGACGGACGAGCAGATCGCCGAGATCTATTCGCTCGGGCGCGAATCTTTCTTCGGCGGTCAGAAGGCGTTCCAGCTGCAGGCCTATCCGTTCAAGATGACGCCGGTGAACATGGCCAAGCACCGGAACAATCCGAACATGCCGTTCTGGAAGATGATCAAGGAAGGCTATGATCATTTCGAGGTGACGCGGCAGGAGCCGAAGGTCGATTTCTGCGAGAAGAAGTATGTGTTCGACGCGGCGAAGCCGGCCGACGCCAAGCGTGATCCGGTGTTCGACGCGTCCGCGAAGTGCCCGGCCTATGTGATCCCCGAGGAGATCGCCAGCGCCGTGCGCGAGAAGGATGCGCGCGACCAGGCGGAGTACAGCAAGCTGGTCTCGCGCGGCACACCCGTTGCGCGCATGAACACCGGCATCGACGGCGGCATGAACAAGATCTTCGCCGCGAAGATTCCGGAAGGCTCGACCGGCCTGTCCGAGGGCGCCGAAGGCACCACCTTGCAGATGCTGGCGATGGCGAAGGCGCCGGGCACGATCCCGGGACACGTCAATCCGCCGAAGCCGAATCTCGATGCAGCCGCGCCCTCGCCGCAGGAAGAGCCGGTCGTCGCCGTCAGCGCGCCCGCCGCCAACGCCCGCGTCGCCACCGCAGCCCCGCCCGAGAAATCCGGCTTCTTCTCGAATCTCGGCCGCAAGATGGGCGTGGGCAACGCCGACGCGACGGCGACCACGCCTCCGCCGCAGGCCACGGCATCCGTCGCCCCGGCCGCGACGACCACGACGCCGCCCACGGCAGCGTCCCGGCTGAAAGCCGCGGTAACCCGGTTCGTTCCGGGTCGCGACACGTCCAAGGAAGCAGCGAAGGACGCGCCGAAGCCGGCTGTTGCCGCAGCCAAGCCCGCCGAACCTGCGAAGCCCGACACCCGCCTCGCCGCGACCCGCCCGACGCTGAAGCCGTCGGTGTCGGATGGCGCGGGTGAAGCGACCCAGATCATGGGCGCCGCGCCGGTGGTGCAGTCGAACTCGTTCGACAGCCGGTTCGGGGCGGTGAAGTAGGCGGGCGCTCCGCTTAATCTCTCCGATCCATCCCAGCCTGACGCCGTCATTCCCCGCGAAGGCGGGGAATCCAGTATTCCAGAGGCACCCCTTATCGATCGAGAAGCTGCGGCGTACTGGATGCCCCGCCTTCGCGTGGCATGACAGCCGAGTTCGGTGTGAGAGCGACGCGCTTCACGCGCGCTTTCCTACGGCGCCAGATACCGCAGCAGCTCCGGATTGCCCCTCACCTCGGCCGCCTCGCCTTGCAGCGCGACGCGGCCGCGGTCCAGCACGTAGGCGTAGTCCGCGACGCGGAGCGCGAGGTCGAGGTGCTGCTCGACGATGATGACGGCGATGGTTTTTGCGAGCTCGATCAGGCGTTCGGTGATCTCCTCGATCACGCCGATCCAGACGCCCTCGGTCGGCTCGTCGAGCAGAAGCAGCTTGGGATCGCCCAGCATCGCGCGGCCGATGGCGAGCATCTTGCGCTCGCCGCCGGACAGCGTGCCGGCGGGCTGGTCGAGGCGCTGGCCGAGCTTTGGGAAGATGGTCAGCACGTGGTCGACCGCGTCGGCCTTCCTGCTCGCGAGCGAGCCGACCGCGAGATTGTCGCGCACCGACAGGCGCGCGAACACCGAATGCTCCTGCGGCACGTAGCCGATGCCGGCGCGCACGCGCTCCTGGGTCGCGCGGCGGCTGATGTCGCGGCCGTCGAAGGCGACCTCGCCCTTCCACGCCGGCAGCTCGCCGACGATGGTCTTCATCAGCGTGGTCTTGCCGGCGCCGTTGCGGCCGAGCACGGCGACACCGCCGCGCCAGGGAATGCCGAGGTTGACGTCGAACAGGACCTGGCTGCGGCCATAGCCGGCGTCGAGATGCTTGATGTCCAAAAATTCAGGCACGGCGCAAATAGATCTCCTGGACGGCCTTGTTGGCCTGGATCTCCGACACCGTGCCGGACGCCAGCACCTTGCCCTGGTCGAGCACAGTGAGGCGATCGCAGATGTCGCGGATGAAATCGAGGTCGTGCTCGACGATGACGAGCGAGCAATGTTTTTTGATCGGTTGCAGCAATTCGCCGGTGACGCGGCGCTCCTCCAGGCTCATGCCGCCGGTGGGCTCGTCCAGCAGCAGAAGCTTCGGCTTGCCGGCCAGCGCCATCGCGATCTCCAGCCATTGCTGCTGGCCGTGCGACAGCGCTGCGGCCGCATCGAAAGCGCGGTCGGCAAGGCGAAACTGCGTCAGCATGGTCATGACCTGATCGTGCAGGAGCCCGCGCGTGCGCGAGAACACGAGGTCGAACAGCGAGGACTGCGCCTGCAGCGCGAGCAGGATGTTGTCGTAGAGCGTCAGCGTCGGCAGTACGGATGTGATCTGGAATTTCAGGCTCATGCCGGCGCGGGCACGCTCGGTCGGCGTGAACGCGGTGATGTCGGTGTTGATAAAACTCACCTTGCCCTGCGTCGGCACCTCGGCGCCCGCAATGCACTTCATCAGCGTGCTCTTGCCGGAGCCGTTCGGACCGATCAGGCCGTGAAACTCGTTCTCGCCGACGGTGAGCGCGGCGCCATCGAGCGCGGTGAGCTTCCCGAAGATCTTCTTGACGCCGGTCGCTTCAAGGAGCGGCATCGCGCTTCTCCTTCCCGATCTTGCTGGATTTGCCACCAAAGCTGCCGACTCGCTCGCGTTCGCCGAGCACGAAACTGATCAGGCCGAGCGGCCGGAACAGAATCACGAGCAAGAGCAGCACGCCGAGGATGATCGGCCAGACCTCGCGGTAATTGTCCGAGAGCCAGAAGCTGACGCCCTCGACGATGACGGCACCGATGACTGCGCCGATCAGCGTGCCGGAGCCGCCAAACAGCACGTAGAGCACCACTTGCGTCGAGACGACGACGCCGACCATGTTGGGCCAGACGAAACCTTCGTGGAAGGCATAGAGGCTGCCGGCAAGACCCGCCACCGCGCCGCCGATCGCGAAGATGATCGCCTTCAGGTGCTGCGCCTTGTAGCCGAAAAAGGCGATGCGCTGCTCGTTCTCGCGCAATCCCGCGAGCGCCAACCCGAACTGCGAGCGCACCAGAAAACGGCAAAGCAGGTAGACCACGACAAGAAGGCCAAGCACGAGATAGTAGAACGGCGGCCCTTCCGAGAATTCGTAACTGCCGAGCGTCATCGACGAGATCGAGGGGATGCCGTTCTGGCCACCGAGATAGTACCAGCCGCGCGCCAGCCGATCGGCGGCGTAGGATCCGGTCAGCGTGCCCAGCGAGACGAAGATCACGCTGGAGGGATGCCGCCCCAGCAGCAGGAAGCCGCCGAGCAGCAGCGCGAAGGTGAGCCCGATCAGCGTTCCCGCAGGCAGCACCAGGAAGATATTGGTGATGTCGAGATCGCGCGCGAGCAGCGCCACGCCATAGCCGGCCGACCCGAAAAACAGCGCTTGGCCGAAGCTCATGATGCCGGCATAGCCCCACACCAGATCGAACGACAGCGCGAACAGCGCGAGAATGATCACGCGCGTTGCGAACACCGTGAGGTAGTCCTGCAGCACCAACGGCGCGAACAGCGCCGCGACCAGCACGACGCCCTCCACGATCGGCAGGATTTTCCGCACCGAACCGGCTTGCCCTGCTGATCCGTGTTCAACCATGGCAACGTTCGGCTCCCCGCCGACCTCGGCGGGGACTGCCTGCTTCACTGCGCCCATCGCTTTCGGCATTCGACTCTAGCATTCCTTGGGATCGACGAGGCCGTCGCTGCGTCCGACGATCTCGTAGTTCCCGCCCTTGGCGACCGCGGTGTACATCTTCATCTTGCAGTGCCGCTTGCCCGGCACCATCTCGGCCGGTCCACCCGGGCCTTCCGCGATCTTGGCGTGGTCGAGCGTAGCCGCGACCGACTCGCGGTCGATCTTGCCGGCTTCCTTGACGGCGGCTTCCCACAGCTTCAGGCCGCGATAGGTACCGGTGGCGGCGCTGCCGGCGGCGAACAGGAAATTGCCCGGGAAATCCTTCTCGTAGGCCGCCTGGATTTTCGCGTCGAACGGGTTCTCCTTGGTCAGCACCTTGAAATAATCGAGACAGCTGGCGAGACCCTCGATCTCGGCCGCCTGATTGATGTTGAGCGTGTTCTCGTCATAGTAGACGCAGGCCAGCCGCCCGCCGTTCTTGAGGAAGCCGGCTTCATAGAGCTGCTTGAAGAACGGACCGACGCCCGGCGGGATGACGGTGTTGAAGACGACGTCGACCTTGTTGGAGATGATGCGGTTGACGGTCGACGAGAAGTCGACCTGGTCGAGCGGATAGTATTCCTCGAACACGACCTCGCCGCCGTTGGCCTCGATCACCTTGCGGGCGTAGACGTTGAGCGTGTGCGGCCAGACATAGTTGGCGCTCGGCAGCGCGAACTTCTTGCCGCCGTTCTTGATCAGCCAGGGAATAAACTCGTCGCACTGCTGCGCGGGCGTCGGCCCGGTGCAGAACAGATAGGGCGTGCACTCCTTGCCTTCGTAGAGCTGCGGGTAGATGTAGAGCGTCTTGCCGCGCGCCACGATTGGGTCCTTGATGGCGTTGCGCATCGACGAGGTGATGCCGCCCAGCACCATGTCGACCTTGTCGCGCTGGATCAGCTTGCGGACGTTGCCGACCGCGACGGATTCGTTCGAGGCGGTGTCCTCGATGTAGAGCTCGAGCGGACGGCCGAGCAGACCGCCGCCGGCGTTGATCTCCTTGATCACCATCTTCGCAACATTGGCGTCGGCATTGCCGGCGTAGGCGATCGGTCCGGTGAGATCGGTGGCGATGCCGACCTTGATCGGGGCTTCGGCCGCATTGGCCCAGGGCGCCGGGATCACCCAGCTGCCGACGCCGGTTGCGACCGCCCCGGAGGCAAAGGCGAAATTCGAGAGGAAGCGGCGGCGGGAGAGCTGAGTGCGATCGGACATGTGACTAAACCCCTTTTCCAGCGATGAGGCCCTGCGGCCGGAATTTGATGAAGACGATGGCGAGAACGAAAACGAGGACATCGGCCACGACGGGCGCCATCACCCAGGGCAGCGCGGCACTGAGCGTGCCGATGACGCCGGCGCCCGCGACCGGCCCGATGAAGGAGCCGACGCCGCCGACCATGACCGCGACGAAGCCCTGGATCAGGAAGCGCAGGCCGAGATCGGCGAACAGGCTGAACACCGGCACGATCAGCGCGCCGGCAAGGCCGGCAAGTGCCGCGCCGAACGCAAAGGTGGCGCCGTAGATCAGCGGCGTGGAGATTCCCGAGGCGCGTGCCAGCGACGGATTTTCCAGGGTAGCGCGCACGCGCAGGCCGAAGCTGGTGCGCGCCAGCAGCAGATAGCAGCCACCCATCACCAGCGCCGTGATGACGATGATGGTGAAGCGCCAGGCCGAGATATGCATGGCGCCGATGTCGATCGAGCCGCCGATCGGCTCGGGCACGGTGAGATAGAAGCCGCCGATCAGGCCGCGCACGGATTCGCGGATGATCAAGCCGAGCGCATAGGTGCCGAGCATGGCGACGATGGGGGCTGCGTAGAAGCGTCGGATGATCAGCGCCTCCAGCACGAAGCCGAGCGCGCCGACGACGAAGGGCGCGGCGACCATGCCGGCCCAGATGGGCAGGCCCTTGGCGTAGGCGAGATAGGTAATGTAGGCCCCGAGCAGGACGAACTCGCCCTGCGCGAAGTTGAAGATGCCCATCATGCTGGCGATGATCCCGAGCCCCAGCACGATCAGGACGATGATCGCGCCAAAGCTCAGGATCTCGAACGCCGCGACGAACGCGTTAGCCATGCGCCGGAGCCTTTCCCGTTCCGAAGGAATCGGAACGGGGCTCCGGCTTGATGTCTTGACGCGTCCGAAAACGCTTCCCTGTTCCGTTGGCCCGCATCAATGCCTCGCTCACATCTTCTTCCAGTCGCCGATCTGCTCGAAAGCATGCGCGGCACGGTAGATGGTGGATTCCTCGAACATGCGGCCGACCAGCATCAGGCCGACGGGCAGGCCGTCGACCATGCCGCAGGGCAGCGACATCGCCGGATGATGGGTGATGTCGAACGGCGCGGTGTTGGAGATCATCTCCAGCGCACGCGCGACATAGTCCTCGCGGCTGGCCGTGGGTTCCGGCAGCTTCGTCGCCTTCATCGGCGTGGTCGGCAGCAATAGCAAATCGTAGTCTTTGAAGGCCTTGTCGTAGGCCGCAGTCAGGCGTCGGGAGATGTTGAGCGCCTTGCCGTAATAGCGCGGACCAAAAGTATTGTTGATGTAGGTGCCGAGCAGCAGGAACAGCTTTGTGGTCTCGGACAGGGAATCCGCCTGCCGCCGCCAGCCGCGATGGAAGTCCATCAGCGTGGTCGAATAGAGGTCGGAGCGGGACAGGCCATAGCCGTCGCCATACATCATGGTCTGGGTCATGCCCTCGGTGCCGATCGGCGTCCAGATCGCGGGGCCCATGAGATGCATCGGAATCGAAACGGTCTCGACCGTGGCGCCGAGATCCCTAAAACGCTTTGCGGCCTCCCGCACGCTCTCGTTCACGGCGGCTTCAGCATTCGCCTGCTCAAAGCCTTCCTTGAGGATGCCGATCTTCATGCCCTTGACGCCCTGGCCGAGCGCCTTGGTGTACTCCTCGACCTTGGGCGCCTTGATGCGGGGATCGTAGCCGTCGTCGCCGGCCAGCACTTCGAGCAGCAGCGCGTTGTCGGCGACGGTCGCCGTCATCGGGCCGGTATGATCGACGAACACCTCGATCGGCATGATGCCGGTGTAGGGCACGAGGCCCCAGGTCGGCTTCATGCCATAGGTGCCGCAGAACGAGGACGGCATGCGGATCGAACCGCCCTGGTCGCCACCGATCGCCATGTCGACCTCGCCGAGCGCGACGACGACGCCGGAGCCTGACGACGAGCCGCCGGCCGAATAGCCCATCTTGTGCGGATTGTGGACTGCGCCGACCGCATTGGTGTGGCTGCCGCCGGACATGCAGAAGGATTCGCAATGAACTTTTCCGGCGATCTCGGCGCCGGCATCGAGCATGCGCGTGACGATGGTGGCGTCGAAATCGGGGACATAACCCTCGAGCGTCGCCGAGCCGTTCATCATGGGAACGCCGGCGAGCATGATGTTGTCTTTCAGTGCGACCGTCTTGCCCTTGAGCTTGCCGCTCGCCGCACCCTTCACGGTCGACTTGCGATACCAGGCGTTGCGCGGGTTCTCTTCCGGCGAGGGCCGATAGCCCGGCGTGCGCGGATATTTGACCTCCGGCACCTCGTCGGGCATGGCTCCGACGAGGTTGTAGGCTTCGATCGAGCCCTGCATCAGGCCGCGGAACGAGGCGACATCGTCATCGGACAGCGAAAGGCCGCACTGGTCGGCGACACTGCGCAATTGGGCTGGCGTGGGAAGGACAACTGTCACGGCGCTCTCCTGAAGTTTCTTGATCCCTGGCATTGGACGGAAGCCGTCCTGCGCCTGCATGGCACCGGTCGGGCGGCTTCGCTTCGATACTACAGACGGAAATATTTTCCTTTTCAAGTATTATTTTGGATTTCCGCCTGTGCGCGTCACTGGGCCCGCATCAGATCGGTTTGATCAGCTTGAAATCGAGGCCATCCGCCCCGGCGAGATACATTTGCATCCGGGTGTGTCCGTTCCTGACGGTGACGGGGCCGCGCGCGCCGCCATAGACGATGTTGCGGCCGGCCGCGAGCATGGGTCCCATCGCCAACGTGCCCGCCTTGTTCGCCACGGCCTCGAGGAAGCGCAGTCCCTCATAGCTGGATTGACCGAGCGAGCCGATCGGGGGGCCGTTCGGTCCGAACATCGCGCGATAGCGGCTCTGGAAGTCGTCATTGGCCCGCGATCCGATGCCGGGGAAATAGCCTGAGGCGCAGAACAGGTTCTCGCTGTTGTCGGCGCCGATTCCGAGCAGCACAGTCTCGTCCATCGCCCCGGCCAGCCGCAGCGTCGTGGCGCCGAGGCCGCATTCGCCGAACGCGCGATTGAACGTGATGCTGTCGGTGCCGATCAACGAGATCAGGACGACGTCCGGCCTCGCGGCTCGGATGCGCTCCAGATGCGGCTCGTGATTATCTTCGCCGAGGGGAACGAACTCTTCGCCGACGACATGGCCGCCGGCCTCCTTGATGTAGCGCTTCACCGCGCGGTGCGACTGCCAGGGCCAGACATAGTCGCTGCCGATCAGGTACCAGCGCGCCGCCTTCTTGACGTCGGCGAGCCAGTGAATCGAGGGGCGGCTCTGCCAGCGCGGCGTCTCGCCGATCGCCATGACCCCCGGCGTCTGCTCGCCGCCTTCGTAAACGGGCGTGTAGATGTAGGGGATGCGGTGGCGGGTGGTGACCTTGCGCAGCGCCACACGCACCGCGCTGGTATGCAGTCCGACGATGAGGTCGATCTCATCGGACGCGATCGCCTGCTCGGCGCGGCTCAGAATCTCGTCGAGCGGGCCGCCGGCGTCGTAGATCGAAAGCTCGATCTCGCGCCCGAGAATGCCGCCGCGCTTGTTGATCTCGGCGACCGCGAGCTGCGCGCTGCTTGTCGCACACGGACCCCAAACGCCGGGCGAGCCGGTGCAGCACATGAAGCCACCGATGCGCAGCTTGTTGTGTGCACCGCGGCGCTTCATGAAATGCGCGTCAGCCGGCGACAGGTCGAAATCCGCTGCCGCGGACGACAGATTCCTGAACAGCAAGGACGGCGGTAACGCCGGACCGCCGTGAGCCGGGAAGTTTACCGTCGCGCGCACGCCAACTCCTGTCTGACACCAGGCTTGAAAGCTCATTCGAGAGGCGGCCGCGGCACCCGCCCTATTGTTGGGCAATATCCTATTTTGAAAATATTGAATATTCAAGAATTGAAGTGCATATAGATGCAGCATCGATTGCAAGACATTCACTCATTTGGGTCAAGACAAAGTCTTAGCCGTGGCAAAACCGAACACCCCAATCACCGAACACCTCGCCTACCTGCTCGCGCAAGCCAACCGGGAGATCAACCGGCAGCTCGAACTGCGGTTGAGCAAGGAAGGCGTGCCCGTCGAGCAGTGGCGCATCCTGAAAGTCCTGTCGGATGGCAACGGCCATTCGATGGGCGAGCTTGCGGATGCCGTGCTGCTCAACCATCCGACGCTGACCAAGATGATCGACCGCATGGTCTCCGACACGCTGGTCTATCGCGTGCAGGACCCGAACGATCGCCGCAAGGTCCTGATGTTCATCTCCGATCGCGGCAAGGTGCTGAGCAAGAAGCTCAACTCGCTCGCGGTCGACCAGGAGGAGCACATCCTAGAGAGCTACGGCGACAAATCGACGAGCGAATTGAAGCGGCTGCTGGAGAGCTTGATCGACAGCTCGAATTGAGCGGTACGTTTAGCCAGCTCTCTCGACGGGTCGTCCTGGACAAGCGCAGCGAAGCGGAGCGCCGATCCAGGACCCATTACCCCAGAACGTAGTTTGGCGAAAACTCGCGCGGGTTAGCAGCTCGCGCTCTAACCTGTTGCCGGGGTAATGGGTCCTGGCTTTCGCCAGGACGACGATGGAGCTGCGCGCCACATAGTCGCTGTCATCGCCCGATTTAATCGGGCGATCCAGTATTCCAGAGACTGATGTGATTTGAACCGAGAAGCCGCGGCGTACTGGGTCGCCCGGCTAAACCGGGCGACGACAGTGGAGCGTGAGGCACTGACGTCGCACCTCACAGCTCATCGCTAGCCGTACCGCCCGTGGCAATGCTTGTACTTCTTGCCTGAGCCGCACGGGCAATCCTCGTTGCGGCCGATCTTGCCCCAGCTTGCCGGGTTCTTGGGATCACGCAACGCGGCGTCGGTGGCCTGTGCTCCGAGCGTGACGCTGGCGAGTGCCATTTCGTCCTCGCCGGTGTTCGGGTCGAACTTGTGCGCTTCCATCGGCGGCAGCACCGGGGCTTCCTGCTCCGGCGGCACGATCTCGACCCGCATCAGCTGCGCCGTGACGGCCTCGCGCAGATGCGCGCTCATCTCCTGGAAGAGGTTGAACGCTTCGGTCTTGTACTCCTGCAACGGATCGCGCTGGCCGTAGCCGCGCAGGCCGATGACCTGGCGCAGATGGTCGAGCATGATCAGATGCTCGCGCCAGAGATGGTCGAGCGTCTGCAGCAGAATGGTCTTCTCGACGTAACGCATCACATCGGGGCCCCATTGCCCGACCTTTGCGGCCATGTGCTCGTCGGCGCGGGTCTCGATGCGCGTGAGCAGCTCCTCGTCGGCGATGCCCTCTTCCTTGGCCCAGTCATCGACCGGCAGGTCGAGATCGAGCACGCGCTTGAGCTCTTCCTTCAGGCCCGCGACGTCCCACTGCTCGGCATAGGCATGCTCGGGCACGTGCTTGGCGACGAGGTCGTCGATGAAGGCGTGGCGCATGTCGGCGACGGTCTCGGCGACGCTGTCGTCCTTCATCAGGTCGACGCGCTGGTCGAAGATCACCTTGCGTTGGTCGTTCTGGACGTTGTCGAACTTGAGCAAATTCTTGCGGATGTCGAAGTTGCGGGCCTCGACCTTCTGCTGCGCCTTCTCGAGCGCCTTGTTGATCCAGGGATGGATGATGGCCTCGCCCTCTTGCAGGCCGAGACGCTGCAGCATGCTGTCGAGGCGATCCGAGCCGAAGATGCGCATCAGATCGTCTTCCAGCGACAGGAAGAATTTCGAGCGGCCGGGGTCGCCCTGACGGCCGGAACGGCCGCGAAGCTGGTTGTCGATGCGGCGGGATTCGTGGCGTTCGGAGCCCATGATGTAGAGGCCGCCGGGCTTCTTCACGGTCTTGGCCGGCTTCGAACCCTTCGCCGGCTCGATCTCGACCTCTTCCTCGGCCTTCAGAACGATCTCGCGGAAGTGCTCGATGTCGGCCTTGATCTGCTCGATCTTCAAGGCCTTCTCGGCCTCGTCCTCGATCGAAGCGGCCTCCTGCTGGATGCGCATTTCCAGCGAGCCGCCGAGCTTGATGTCGGTGCCGCGGCCGGCCATGTTGGTCGCGATCGTGATCGCGCCGGGCACGCCGGCTTCCGCGACGATGTAGGCTTCCTGCTCGTGGAAGCGCGCGTTCAGCACCGCGAACAGCTTTGCCGGTTTGCCGGCGCGGGCCGCGGCGTACAGCTTCTGCATCGAATTTTCGTTGCCGAAATCGATCTGCCGATAGCCGTGCTTCTTCAGATATTCGGCGATCACTTCCGATTTTTCGATCGAGGCGGTGCCGACCAGCACCGGCTGCAGCCGCGCATTGGCGCGCTCGATCTCGGCGAGGATCGCGGCGTATTTCTCGTTCTGGGTGCGATAGACCTCATCGTCCTCGTCGAGACGGGCGACCGGCAAATTGGTCGGGATTTCCACGACCTCGAGCTTGTAGATGTCGAACAGTTCGTCGGCTTCGGTCAGCGCCGTGCCGGTCATGCCGGCGAGCTTTTCGTACATCCGGAAATAGTTCTGGAAGGTGATCGAGGCCAGCGTCTGGTTTTCCGGCTGGACCTGCACGTGCTCCTTGGCTTCCAGCGCCTGATGCAGGCCTTCGGAATAGCGGCGGCCCTGCATCATGCGGCCGGTGAATTCGTCGATGATGACGACCTCGTCGTCGCGGACGATGTAGTCCTTGTCGCGCGTGAACAGCGTGTGGGCGCGCAGTGCCTGGTTGATGTGGTGCACGACAGAAACGTTCTCGACGTCGTAGAGCGACTCGCCCTTGAGCTGGCCGGCATCGCGCAGCAGCGTCTCGATCTTCTCCATGCCGGCTTCGGTCAGCGTCACCGTGCGCTGCTTCTCGTCGACGTCGTAATCGGACTTGTCGAGCTCGGGCAGGAAGCCGTCGATGGTGTTGTAGAAGTCGGAGCGGTCGTCGAGCGGGCCGGAGATGATCAGCGGCGTGCGCGCTTCGTCGATCAGGATGGAGTCGACTTCGTCGACGATGGCGTAGAAGTGTGGCCGCTGGACCATGTCCTCGAGCCGGTACTTCATGTTGTCGCGCAGATAGTCGAAGCCGTATTCGTTGTTGGTGCCGTAGGTGATGTCGCAGGCATAGGCCGTCTTGCGCTCGGAATCGTCGAGGCCGTGCACGATCACGCCGGTGGTCAGGCCGAGGAAGCCGTAGATCTGTCCCATCCAGGCGGAGTCGCGGCGGGCAAGGTAGTCGTTGACGGTGACGACGTGGACGCCCTTGCCGGCGAGCGCATTGAGGTAGACCGCGAGCGTCGCGACCAGCGTCTTGCCTTCGCCGGTCTTCATCTCGGCGATGTCGCCCTCGTGCAGAACCATGCCGCCGATCAGCTGGACATCGAAATGGCGCTGGCCGAGCGTGCGCTTGGCGGCTTCGCGGACGGTGGCGAAAGCGGGGACCAGCAGGTCGTCCAGGGTCTTGCCCTCGGCGAGCTGCTGCCTGAACTCGACGGTGCGGGCCTTGAGAGCCTCGTCGGAGAGTTTCGAGACCTCGGGCTCCAGCGCGTTGATCGCGTTGACGCGGGACTGATATCCCTTCACCCGCCGGTCGTTGGCGGAGCCGAAAAACTTGCGGGCGAGCGCGCCGATCATGCTTAGTTCCTGTGTTCGCGATTCAACCGCGTTCGCGTTGCAGCCAAGAGGTTGTCACCCGCCTGCCTATCAACTCACCGTGACGCCTGCCGGGCGCCGGAGCCCGGACTGCGGGGGGTCCATCCGCCATATGGGTGGGAGTTGGGCAAGTCTGGGTTCAACGGCCAAAAACGCAGCAAAATAAACGCCATCGCATGGACGCGACCGGGCAGAGATATGGCCCGGTCAGGGCCTTGTCAACGGCGGGTGCATTGCGGCTAATTCATCATTTTGACAGACTTTTCGCGTTGCCAAGGCCCCCTGAATTGGGCGAGTGTCCGCCCCGCTCGAGCAGCCCCCTGCTTCAACAAAAGGATTTTCCATGACCACCTCGTTCCCGGTAACCAAAACCGGCCTGCGCTTCGGCCTCGCCACCGCCCTCGTGGGCTGCCTTGCGCTGGCGCTGATCGCGGGTCCCGGCCGGGCTGCCGACGATCCGGTGCTGGCGAAGGTCAATGGCGCTGAAATCAAGAAGAGCGACGTTGCCATGGCCGAGGAGGAACTCGGGCCGAGCCTCGCCCAGATGGATCCGGCAACCAAGGACGAGAACGTCCTGTCCTTCCTGATCGACATGAAGATCGTCGGCAAGGCCGCCGAGGACAAGAAGCTCGCCGACGGCGAGGAGTTCAAGAAGCGCCTCGCGTTCGCCCGCAACCGCCTGCTGATGGACAGCCTGCTCGCCGGCGAGGGCAAGGCCGCCACCACCCCGGATGCCATGAAGAAGGTCTATGAGGAGGCCTCCAAGCAGATCACCGGCGAGCAGGAAGTGCACGCCCGCCACATCCTGGTCGAGACCGAGGACGAGGCCAAGGCGGTGAAGGCCGAGCTCGACAAGGGCGCCGACTTCGCCGAACTCGCCAAGAAGAAGTCCAAGGATCCGGGCTCGGCCGACGGCGGCGACCTCGGCTTCTTCACCAAGGAGCAGATGGTGCCGGAATTCTCGGCAATCGCCTTCGCGCTCGAGCCGGGCAAGATCTCCGACCCCGTGAAGTCGCAGTTCGGCTGGCACGTCATCAAGGTCGAGGAAAAGCGCAGCCGCAAGGCGCCTGATTTCGAGCAGGTCAAGGCGCAGATCGAGCAGTATGTCACCCGCAAGGCCCAGGCCGACTACGTCGCCAAGCTGCGCGCGGAAGCCAAGGTCGAGCGGCTGGACCAGCCGGCGGATGCGGCCAAGGACGCCAAGCCGGCTGATGCGGCCAAGCCTGCCGATGCCAAGTCTACCGATGCCAAGCCTGCCGATGCGAAGCCGTCCGACAGCAAGATGGCGCCGCCCGCGAAGAAGTAAGAATTCGCTGTCACTTCGGTGACGCCGAGGGTATCTAACGTCGCAATGGCCGGGCATCGCCCGGCCATCTGCATATCCAGACCCCATCAAGGCGCCCGTGATGTCCTCCTCCGTCTCTCCCCTCGCCCCGAAGAACGTTCCGAACATGCCCGTGATCGCGGGGGTCCGTCTCGCGACCGCCGAGGCCGGCATCCGCTACAAGAACCGCACCGACGTTCTGCTCGCGGTGATGGACAAGGGCACCGCGGTCGCAGGCGTCTTCACCAAGTCGAAATGCCCGTCCGCGCCGGTGGAATGGTGCCGCGCCAAGCTGAAGGGCGGCAAGGCGCGCGCGCTGGTGGTCAATTCCGGCAACGCCAACGCCTTCACCGGCAAGACCGGTCGCAGCTCCACCGCACTGACCGCCAAGATCGCGGCCAAGGCCGTCGGCTGCACCGAGGGAGAAATCTTCCTGGCCTCGACCGGCGTGATCGGCGAGCCGCTGGATGCGTCCAAGTTCGACGGCGTGCTTGGTCGGCTCGCTGAAACCGCCGAGGCCGGCGATTATCTCGCCGCCGCCAAGGCGATCATGACCACCGACACCTTCCCGAAGGTCGCGACCGCGACCGTGAAGCTCGGCAAGGCCAAGGTCACCATCAACGGCATGGCCAAGGGCGCCGGCATGATCGCGCCCGATATGGCGACGATGCTGTCCTTCATCTTCACCGACGCACCGATCGCGCCTGCCGCGCTGCAGGCGCTGCTCAAGAGTGGCGTCGAAGACACGTTCAACGCGGTCACGATCGACGGCGACACCTCGACCTCGGACACGCTGCTGGCCTTTGCCACCGGTGCTGCTGCAGAACACGGCGCGCCGAAGATCAGCCGGGCCAGCGACCCGCGCCTGAAAGCCTTCGTCAAGGCCTTCAACCAGGTGCTCGCCAATCTTTCCGAGCAGGTGGCCCGCGACGGCGAAGGCGCGCGCAAGCTGGTCGAGATCACCGTCGAGGGCGCCAAGACCAAGGCCTCAGCGCGTAAGATCGCGATGTCGATCGCGAACTCGCCGCTGGTGAAGACCGCTATCGCCGGTGAGGACGCCAATTGGGGCCGGGTGGTGATGGCGGTCGGCAAGGCAGGAGAGCCGGCGGACCGCGACAAGCTCTCGATCTCCTTCAACGGCATCCGCGTCGCCAAGAGCGGCGCGCGCGATCCGTCCTACGACGAGGCGCAGGTGTCGGAAGCGATGAAGGCGCCGGAGATCGCGATCAAGGTCTCGCTCGGCCTCGGCAAGGGCCGCGACCGCGTGCTGACCTGCGACCTCACCAAGGAGTATGTCGCGATCAACGGGGATTACAGGTCATAGAGTTTACGGCTGCCTCACCCCGAGATCCGCGCATCCGCGAGCGCCTTCTTGAACAGCGCGTTCATCGCTTCCGAAATGCCCTGGGTGGGGCTAACCTCGAAATAGAATCCCGGCGAAGCGCAGCTCTCCATGTTCTGCGCGATCTTGCTGTTCGGAGACGGCCCCCACGGCCCGGGGTTAAAGGGCGATATCCATGTGTTGTACCAGCCGTCAGTAGGCGGTTGGTATGTCGTGTACAGCACCGCGATCTTGATCCCGCGGTTCTTGATGGTCGTGCAGAGCGCCGGATTGAGCGGCGACTGACAGCGGTTCGATGACGCGAGAGGATACGAAGAAGACGAGACACTACACATCGTCATGCCCGAGTTGGCTTCGTCAGCGACCCCATCGGATACAAAAAACAGATACTTCATTGGTGACGCGGACGTCCCTGCTCCAGGCGAGGCGATTGCGCTATTGATTGCGGGAAAAATAGTGGTGAGGGGAGTATCTTTGTCGATAGTATACACGTCATTCTGACCGGCAACCGCCATCAGGTCGATGTTTCCCGCCGCCGTCTTGGCGGAGCTCAGGCTCGAAGAAAGCGCGAACAGATTTCTCAATCCGATCGTCGCTGACGAAGCCCCAAAATCGTAGATCGCCATTCTGAACTGGTTCGCGTAGGTCTGCGTGCTCTGGGCCGTGTCCATTAAGTTCGCGCTCGCTTGGCGCACCACGTCAATTCGGGTCGTGATGCCATTTGCTTTGGCGATGTCGTAGTTGCTTGTGCCGGCCGCCTTGGTGGTGTCGTGACAGGCGAATGCACATCCACCCGTCTTTCCCTGCAATTTCGTGATGTCGGCCGGTGTCGCTGCGACGCCCATCGACGGAGAATTGTCCAGCAGGAGATAGAAGTCGACATAGAGCGGCATATTGGCCGTCGACGCCGACGTGCCGCTCATGGTCAGCGTGGTCTTGCCGATCAGGCCGAGAAACATGGTATTGATGGTGGCGGTGAACGAGACGGTCGAGTTGATGGTCGAGCCGGTCTTGACGACGGTCGGGGTGACACTGTTGAGCGTATAGCCGGTCAGGTTGGCGCGATTGGCATCGAAGATTTTCTGGGCGTCGGTGACGCCGACCGTGATCGTGCCGTCCGTGGTCATCGAGCCCGCCGCGACGAACCCCGGCGATGTCTTGGCGAGCGCACCGACGCTGGCCGCGTCGGCCGCGCCCTGAAGTTTCGCCCGGACCTGCGTCGCGCGCGAGTAGTCGATCGCACTGCCGACGAACGTGATCAGAGGCACGCAGCAGATTGCGAAGATCACCGCCACATTGCCGCGCCGGTCGCGGAGGAACCGGCGGAAGATGGTACGACACTCAGCGCGCATGGATCTGGCCCGGATTGGTTTCGGCGTTTCCACTCTAGGAACCGTGGATTAAATATGACTTATGGAGACCTCGGAAACACGGGCCTTAACAGGGTTAACGAACCGTTGCGAATGACCTTCAGCGAGCGACATTCCAGGCATGGCTGATCTCAAACTGACGCTGGTGGTGGCCTGCGCGCTGGTCGACGCCGACAACCGCGTCCTGATCGCGCAGCGCCCCGAGGGCAAGACGCTGGCCGGCCTCTGGGAATTTCCCGGCGGCAAGTGTGAGCCCGGCGAGCGGCCGGAACAGAGCCTGATCCGCGAACTCCACGAGGAACTCGGCATCACCGTCGCGGAGCCCTGCCTGGCGCCGCTGACATTCGCAAGCTACGGCTACGAGACCTTCCACCTCCTGATGCCGCTCTACATCTGCCGGCGCTGGGAGGGACAGGTCGCGCCACGCGAAGGCCAGACCCTGGCCTGGGTCCGCGCCAACAAGCTGCGCGACTATCCCATGCCGCCCGCGGATGTTCCGCTGATCCCGCATTTGATCGATTTGCTGATGTGAGCCCAGACCTCATCCTGAGGAGACCGCGCAGCGGTCGTCTCGAAGGATGGCTGCGGATGAGAGCCGGGCCTGCATGGTTCGAGACGGCGCTGACGCGCCTCCTCACCATGAGGAGTTACGTCCCTCCCGCCTTCTTCACCGCCTCCGCCAGGCTCGCTTTGGCTGAGCCGGGCTTGAGCGGCTGCTGCTGGCTCGCATCCGGGGCCCAGCCGGAGAGCCAGATGATATCGAAGGTCGCACGGATGCGGCCGTCGGCATCGGCAAAGCGTTCCGCGTAGATTTCGGCCATCCGCAGCAGCGTCGATCGCCGGCTCGGCGTGCGCCGCCGCTCGATCAGCACATTGGCGGCGCCCATGCGCCTGATATCCTGCATCAGCGCGAACGCGTTGCCATAGCGCACCACGACGCGGTCGACATCGGTGACCGGCAGCGCAAATCCTGCTCGCTGCAACAGCGCACCAATGTCGCGCAGATCGGCAAACGGTGCGACGCGCGGCGACACGCCGCCCTCGCATTCGGCCTCGGCGGCGGCAAAAGCCTGGCGCAGCTCGGTCAGGCTGTCGCCGCCGATCATCGCCGCCAGCAGCAGCCCGTCCGGCCTCAGCGCGCGACGGATTTGCGCGAGCACACCCGGCAGATCGTTGACGAATTGCAGCGCCAGCGCCGAGACCACGAGATCGAGGCTTTCGGGCGCAAAAGGCAGCTTCTCCGCACCCGACGCATCGAGCTCGATGCGCTCGATCGAGGGCAGTCGCGCGTGCAGCACCGCGAGACCCTCGCCGGGCGTCCAGAGATCGGCCGCTGTGTGAAACTCCCGCATCACCGCGGCCAGCCGGTCGGACATGTCCTCGGCGACCCGATCCAGCAGGAAGCTCACGGCCCCTTGCGCCTGCGCGCGGCGCTGTCGCGCGTGCAGCAAAGTACGGTCGAACAAAGCGGGCGGGGTTTGCGGGTCTTGAGCCATGCCGCTGGTTACGCCGATCACGCTGGTTCTGGCAATCCGGTGCGTGCGGCGCTAGCTTTCGGCCATGGCATCCGACGCCGCCCCCTTCAGCTCCATCGCCGCCCCCCTGCGTGCCGCATGGACGGCTGGCCGCCACGTGCTGTCACGTGCGGCACGGCTTGCGCTCGACATCGCGCTGCCGACGCTGTGCGTGTCCTGCCGCGAGCCGGTCGACGGCGAGGGCGTGTGCGCGGCGTGCTGGGCGCGGCTGTCGTTCATCGAACGGCCCTACTGCCCGCGGCTCGGCATTCCTTTTGTGTACGATCCCGGCCCCGACATGCTGTCGATGGAGGCGATCGCGAGCCCGCCGGCCTACCAGCGGGCGCGCGCCGCGGTGCGTTATGACGACGTCGCGCGCACCCTGGTGCATGCGCTGAAATACCAGGACCGCGCGGATTTGGCGCCCGCCATGGGCCGCTGGATGGCGCGCGCGGGCGGCGAGCTGCTCGCCGAGGCCGACATGCTGGTGCCCGTTCCCCTGCACTGGCGAAGGGCCTGGCGCCGCCGTTACAACCAATCCGGGGCGCTGGCACGGATCATCGAGCGGCAGAGCGGCGTGAAAGCGAAGGCTGAGGTGCTGCGCCGGGTCCGCGCGACCGAGCAGCAGATCGGCCTGTCGCGAGCCCAGCGCGCCACCAATGTGCAGGGCGCATTCCAGGTATCCCCGGACCGTCAGGCGGACATCCAGGGTCGGCGCATTGTCCTCATCGACGACGTCCTGACGTCCGGGGCGACGCTGGATGCCTGTGCGCGGGCCCTGCTCCGGGCCAAAGCGGCGCAAGTGGACGTGCTGGTGTTTGCCCGGGTTGTCGAGACCCGGTGAAGTCCCATATAATTCAATGAATTCATGACATGAAAGCGCCAGGCAAGATGACCGCTGCTGTCGAGATCTACACGAGGCCGGGCTGCGGCTATTGTTCCGCCGCCAAGTCGCTGCTGACCCGCAAGAAGGCGACCTTCACGGAGTTCGATATCGCCAAGAACCCGTCCTGGCGCCAGGAGATGTACGATCGCGCCGGCGAGGGCTCGACCTTCCCGCAGATCTGGATCGGCGGAACCCATGTCGGCGGCTGCGACGAGCTCTACGCGCTCGATCGCGAAGGCAAGCTCGACGGCATGCTCGAAAGCGTCAAGGCGGAGTCATGAGCGACACCAGGACCTTCACGGCGGCGATGGTGCAGATGCGCACCGGCCTGATGCCCGAGCCGAGCCTCGCGCAGGCCACCAGGCTAATCCGCCAGGCGGCGGCCAATGGCGCCGACTACGTGCAGACGCCCGAAGTCAGCAACATGATGCAGCTCAACCGCAAGGCACTGTTCGAGCACCTCCAGAGCCAGGACGATGACAACTCGCTGAGGGCATACCGGGCGCTCGCGGCCGAACTGAAGATCCACATCCATGTCGGCTCGCTGGCGCTGCGCTTTTCGGACGAAAAAGCGGTCAACCGCTCCTTCCTGATCGGGCCCGAGGGCAATGTGCTCGCGAGCTACGACAAGATCCACATGTTCGACATCGAGCTACCGGACGGCGAGAGCTATCGCGAATCCGCCAATTACCAGCCGGGCGAGACGGCGGTGATCTCCGACCTGCCCTGGGGCCGCGTCGGCCTGACGATTTGTTATGACGTGCGCTTCCCCGCGCTCTACCGCGCGCTGGCCGAAAGCGGCGCATACTTCATCACGGTACCCTCGGCCTTCACCCGCAAGACCGGCGAGGCGCATTGGCATGTGCTGTTGCGTGCGCGCGCGATCGAGACCGAGTGCTTCATCTTCGCCGCGGCGCAGGCAGGCCTGCACGAGAACAAGCGCGAGACCTATGGCCATTCGCTGATCATCGATCCCTGGGGCGAGATTCTCGCCGAGGGCGATGTCGAGCCCGGCATCATCATGGCAAAAATCGACCCGGCCAAGGTCGAGACCGCGCGCCGCGCCATCCCCTCGCTCCAGCACGGCCGCCGCTTCGGCGTCGCCGACCCCAAGGCGGGGCCGGACCATCTGCACCTGGTGCGGGGATCGGCATGATCCGCTACGCGCTCCGCTGCGACCGGAGCCACGACTTCGAGAGTTGGTTCCAGAGCTCGGCCGCGTACGATTCTCAGGTGAAGCGCAAGCTCGTGACCTGTCCGATCTGCGGCTCGGCCAAGGTCGACAAGGCGATCATGGCGCCGCGCATCGTCGGCAAGAAGGGCCGCGGACGCGCCACGCCGCCGCCCGAGCCCACCGCCACGACGCCCGCGCCCGAGGCTGCGCAATCCGCACCGACCTCGCTGTTGATGGCGCAGGAGCGCGAGCTGCGTGCCAAGCTCAAGGAGCTGCGCGATCACATCGTGAAGAACGCCGACAATGTCGGTGAGCGATTCGCCACCGAAGCCCGCGCGATGCATTACGGCGACAAGGAGCATCGTCCGATCTACGGCGAGGCCTCGCCCGACGAGGCCAAGTCGCTGATCGACGAAGGCATCGAGGTGTCGCCGCTGCCGACGCTGCCGGAAGATCGGAATTAAACTCCCACCAGCACCGCCACGCCGATCACGATCAGCGCGATGCCAATAACCTCGCGCGGCGCGATCGGCTGCTTGAACGAATAATACGCCACGCCTTGCGCGAACAGCACCTCGATCAAAGCGAGGGTGCGGACATTGGCGGCGGCCGTCAGCGCGAACGCCAGGAACCAGAACTGCGAGGCGAACGCGCCCATGAAGCCGGCGAGCAGCGATGGCTTCCAAAGCCCCAGGATCGCCTGAAGCACGTTCGGCGCGCGCCAGAGCAGATAGATCGTCAGGATCAGCGTCTGCACGAACAGCCCGAGCACCAGCGTGAAGGATGCCGCCGTCACGAACGAGACATCAGGCACGTTGATGATGGCGCCGCGGAAGCCGACCGCAGAGAGCGCGAAGGCGGCGGCCGCGACGAGGCCGGTGATGGTCGGCTTCAATTCGGCAAAGCTCTTCTCGCCGCCGGGCCGCAGCGCGGTGATGACGACGCCGATTGTCGCGATCACGATCGCCAGCACCTTCAGCCATGTCAGATGATCGCCGAGGAAGACGAAGCCGAAGATGGCGGTCTGGATCGCCTCGGTTTTCAGATAGGCCGTCGTCACCACGAAGGAGCGGTCGTTCATGGCGAGCAGCATCAGGCCGGTCGCGACGATCTGGCTAAGCGCGCCGAGCAGGAGCCACGGCCAGAACACGCCGGGCGGCATACCGAGATGATCACCGGTGGCGACCAGCACCACCGCCAGGAACAGCAGCGAGAACGGAAAGCCGAACAGGAAGCGGATATTGGTTGCGCCCCAGGTCCCCAGCGGCTTCGTCAGCGACCGCTGCATCGCATTGCGCGCGACCTGGCCGAGCGCGGCAATGACGGTAAAGGGAATCCAGAGGCTGGCGATGGTGAACATGGGTGGGATGGCGGTGGGAGGAAGAGGACGTTGAGGTCAACGTGCCGCTCGCGCTCAAGCAGGTCAATCACGCCGATGTCATGGGTGCGATGCTTGCCTGACAAACTCGGTGTCGTCCTGGACAAGCAAAGCGCAGATCCAGGACCCATTACCCCAGGGAGTGATTTGGCGAAGATTCGTGGTTATCAGCCTTCGCCTAACTAGACCCTGGGGTAATGGGTCCCGGCCTTCGCCGGGACGACACCTATATTTGCGGAGACAGCTAGGCCGCCACGAGCAGCAACGCCTCACACCATGCCTTCCGCCACCACCATGTAGTTCACGTCCATGTCTGACGAGAGGGTCCATTTGTCGGCGAAGGGTGAGTAGACGACGCCGGTCTGCTCGGTGATGACCAGGCGGTTATCGAGCAGGTATTTCGTCAGCTCGTCGGGGGTGACGAACTTGTTCCACTCGTGGGTGCCGCGCGGCAGCCAGCGCAGGACGTATTCGGCGCCGACGATGGCGAGCGCAAAGCTCTTCCAGTTCCTGTTCAGCGTCGAGACCACCATCAGGCCGTTCGGCTTCAGCATCGCGGCGCAGCGCTTCAGGAAAACGCCGACGTCGACGACGTGCTCGACCACCTCCATCGCCAGCACGATGTCGAAGCGCTCGCGCGGGTCGATCTCCTCGACCGTCGTGCAGCGATAGTCGATCGCGAGATGCGCCTTGTCGGCATGCAGCTTCGCGGCCGCGATGTTGCTGACCGACGGGTCGACGCCGATAACCTGCGCGCCCAGGCGCGACAGCGGCTCGCAGAGCAGGCCGGCACCGCAGCCGATGTCGAGCACGCGCAGACCGCCAAGGCAGTTGAGGCTGCGCACATTACGCTCGAACTTACGGCAGGCGGCATCGCGGATGTAGCCGAGCCGCAGCGGGTTGATCCGGTGCAGCGGCGCCATCTTGCCGTTGGGGTCCCACCACTCGGCCGAAAGTTTTGAGAATTTCGCGATCTCGGCGGCGTCGACGGTCGAGCCCGGCTGCGGGCTTGCGGTTGCGGAAGTATTTTGCTGCATGCTCATGGGTTGCGCGCGGTCCTACCGCGTGGTGATCGAACTGCGGAAGGCGAGCGGCGAGGCGATGGTCCGGATGGTCTCGATCCCCTCGCCGACGCCGCGAATCGTCACGTCGCCGTAGTTGAGAATTCGTCCAAGAATGGTCTGATCGACATCGACGCTCTCGACCTTGTCCAGCGCCATTTCGAAGGTGCGGCGCTTGATGAAGCCGGTCTTGTGCACGACCCGCAAATTGGTGACGTCCGTCTCGGTGGTAAAGCGATGGAACCAGCCCTTCACGGTCCAGTACAGCGCCGCCAGAGCCACCAGCCCGGACGCGACGAGACAGAGCAGGACGAGCCCCTCGACGATGGTTTGCCGGGACAGAACGAACAGGGCCAGCGCCACGATCCAGGCCAGGATCGCCGGAAAATAGAAGATCCAGTGCGCATTGGTCGAATACAGCACCCGCTCGCCCGGTTGCAGGATCTCGTCGATATAACGCGCCATGACCTCGATTAACCCATTGCCCGGATTGGTCCACGCAGGAACCCGCTTGCCCCCGGCCCCGCCCCTCTGTATACGCGCGGTCGGTATCGCAGGCACCCGTCCAGCGCGGGTCACCATACTTATCCTTATGAGGGAATGCACGCGTCGTCATGAGCCGCCTCGTGATGAAATTCGGCGGCACATCCGTCGCCAACATCGAACGTATCCGCAACGTCGCACGCCATGTGAAGCGTGAGGTCGACGCCGGCCATGAAGTGGCCGTGGTCGTCTCGGCGATGTCCGGTAAAACCAACGAGCTGGTGGCATGGTGCACCGAGGCCTCGCCGATGCACGACGCGCGCGAATATGACGCCGTGGTCGCCTCGGGCGAACAGGTGACGTCCGGCCTGCTTGCCATCGTGCTTCAGGGCATGGGTATCCAGGCCCGCTCCTGGCAGGGCTGGCAGATCCCGATCACGACCAGCGACGCCCATGCCTCGGCCCGGATCGAGGGCATCGACGGCAGCGAGATCATCAAGCGCTTCAGGGAGCGCAAGGAAGTCGCCGTGATCGCCGGCTTCCAGGGCATCTACCCCGAGACCAACCGCATCACGACGCTTGGCCGCGGCGGCTCCGACACCTCGGCCGTGGCAATCGCCGCAGCCGTCAAGGCGGACCGCTGCGACATCTACACCGACGTCGACGGTGTCTACACAACAGATCCGCGAATCGTGCCGAAGGCGCGCCGGCTCGACAAGATCGCGTTCGAAGACATGCTGGAGCTGGCCTCCCAAGGCGCCAAGGTGCTCCAGGTCCGCTCGGTGGAACTCGGCATGGTCCACAACATGCCGATTTTCGTCCGCTCGAGCTTCGACAAGCCCGAGGATGTCGACCCGCATGCCAACCAGCCGCCCGGCACGCTGATCTGCAGCGAGGAGGAGATCATGGAAAGCCACGTCGTCACCGGCATCGCCTTTTCAAAGGATGAGGCCCAGATCTCGGTCCGCCAGATCGAGGACAAGCCCGGCGTGGCGGCGTCGATCTTCGGCCCGCTCGCGGAGGCCAACATCAACGTCGACATGATCGTGCAGAACGTCTCCGAGGACGGCAAGACCACCGACCTCACCTTCACGGTTCCGGCCGCCGACTACACCAGGGCCAAGGAGACGATCACCGCGGCCAAGAGCCAGATCAATTATGCCCGGCTCGACACCGCGACCGACGTCGCCAAGATCTCCGTGATCGGCAGCGGCATGCGCAGCCATGCCGGCGTCGCCGCCCAGGCGTTCTCGGCCCTCGCAGGACGGAATATCAACATCCGGGCCATTACAACCTCCGAGATCAAATTCTCGGTCCTGATCGACACCGCCTATACCGAGCTTGCGGTGCGCACGCTGCACACGCTCTACGGTCTCGATCAGGCTTAGGCTAATTTTCTCTTAGCGGTCGCAGCAAACGCTGAGGTCTCCACACTTTCGCGTTTGGCAGGCGTTTTGCTTGGCAAAACAAGCCCCAATTCGCTATACGGCGAACAGGGTGGGCTGCCGGAAACTGTGCCCCAGTTGAGGCGGTGCTGATTCGGCCCAGGCAACCGCCGGGGCCGGTGCCGGACGAGCAAATTTGTTGTTTTTCTGGATTTCTGGGCGAGCCGCCGTGGGCCCTTTCGGCCCCGGCAGACGGAGGAGATTGACGGTTCATGCGGAGCGCGTCGGGAGGTCCCCGCGTCTTGTTGAGACGGCTCCGCGAAACCATGGCGGAGCAGGTCTCGGCCCAGGAGCGGCTGGACAAGATCGTGGTGCTGATCGCCGCCAACATGGTGGCGGAGGTGTGCTCGGTCTATGTGCTGCGCGTCGACAACACGCTCGAGCTCTATGCCACCGAAGGCCTCAACCGCGAGGCGGTGCACCACACCGTGCTCAGCGCCCATGAGGGTCTTGTCGGCCTGGTCGCCAGCGAGGCAACCCCTCTCAACCTGAGCGATGCGCAGAGCCATCCGGCCTTCTCGTTCCGCCCGGAGACCGGCGAAGAGATCTACCACTCCTTCCTCGGCGTGCCGATCCTGCGGGCCGGCAACACCCTCGGCGTGCTGGTGGTGCAGAACCGCGCCAAGCGCAACTATGTCGAGGAGGAGCTCGAGGCGCTTCAGACCACCGCGATGGTGCTGGCGGAGCTGATCGCCTCCGGCGAGCTGTCTGCGCTGGCCCAGCCGGGCCATGAGCCCGCGGCGCGCCATTCGTCGCAGAAGGTTGGCGCCATCCTGTCGGAAGGCATCGCACTCGGCCATGTCGTGCTGCACGAGCCGCGCGTCGTCATCAAGGACTACATCGCCGAGGACCTGCCGAAGGAGATCAAGCGGCTCGACACCGCACTCGCCAAGCTGCGCGCCGATCTCGACCGCATGCTGGAGCGCGGCGACGTCGCCGAGGGCGGCGAGCATCGCGAGGTGCTGGAAGCCTACCGCATGTTTGCCAACGACCAGGGCTGGTCGCACAAGCTGCACGAGGCGGTCGCCACCGGCCTCACGGCGGAAGCCGCCGTCGAGCGTGTGCAATCCGACACCCGCGCGCGCATGCTGCGCTCGACCGATCCCTATTTGCGTGACCGGCTGCATGATCTCGAGGATCTCGGCTATCGCCTGATGCGGCAGCTGGTCGGCCAGGATCACGCGCCGTCACGCGAACAATTGCCCGACAATGCCATCGTCATCGCGCGCGCGATGGGGCCGGCGGCGCTGCTCGACTACGACCGCAAGCGCCTGCGCGGCATCATCTTGGAGGAAGGCACCGCCAATTCCCACGTCTCGATCGTGGCGCGCGCGCTCGGCATTCCCGCGGTCGGCGAAGTGCCGAACGCGCCTGGTATCGCCGATCCCGGCGACGCCGTCATCGTCGACGGCACCTCCGGCATGATCTATGTGCGCCCATCGCAGGAGGTCGAAGCGGCCTTCGCGGAGCGCGTGCGCTTCCGCGCTCGCCGCCAGGCGCAGTATCTGGCGTTGCGCGACCTGCCCTGCGTCACCAAAGACGGCCAGAAGGTCGAGCTGATGATCAATGCGGGTCTCGCGATCGACCTGCCGCATATCGAAGACACCGGCAGCGCCGGCATCGGCCTGTTCCGCACCGAGCTGCAATTCATGGTCGGCCAGAGCCTGCCGCGCACCAGCGACCAGCTCGCGCTCTATCGCACCGTGCTGGATGCCGCCGGCACCAAGCCCGTCACCTTCCGCACCCTCGACATCGGCGGCGACAAGGCGCTGCCTTACATGGAAGCGGTGATCGAGGAGAATCCAGCGCTCGGATGGCGCGCGATCCGGCTCGGGCTCGACCGGCCCGGCCTGTTGCGCGGCCAGATCCGCGCACTGCTGCGCGCCGGCGGCGGACGCGCGCTGCGCATCATGTTCCCGATGATCTCGGAGGTCGCCGAATTCGATTCGGCGAAGGCGCTGGTCGAGCGCGAGCTGACCTATCTGCGCCAGCACGGCCACACGCTGCCTGAAAGAATCGACATCGGCACCATGGTCGAGGTGCCGGCGCTGCTCTATCAGCTCGACGAGCTCCTCAAGAAGGTCGACTTCATCTCGGTCGGCTCCAACGATCTGTTCCAGTTCCTGTTCGCGGTCGACCGCGGCAACGCAAAGGTCTCCGAGCGCTTCGACACCATGTCGGCGCCGATCCTGCGCGCGCTTCGCGACATCGCACGCAAGACGCAAGCCGCGAAGAAATCGCTGTCGCTCTGCGGCGAGATGGCGTCGAAGCCGATCGGCGCTCTGGCCCTGATCGCGATGGGCTATCGCTCGCTGTCGCTTTCCGCGACCGCGCTCGGCCCGGTCAAGGCGATGGTGATCGATCTCGACGCCAAGAAGGCCGAAGCGATGCTCGGCCCGTTGCTGGACGCGCCCGCCGGCAGCGTCTCGATCCGGCAGAAGCTGACGGAATTTGCCGAGGCCGAAGGCCTGGCGTTGTAGCGGGCCTGTCGCCCCTTCCCGCCGCCTCGCCCTTTTCCGCATTTTGAGACTGAACCGATGTCGTCACTCCCCGAAGCCAAACTGGACGTCCTGCTCGCGCATCACGCCTCGCTGGAGGCCGAATCGCTCGGTCAGCTCGCTTCCGAACGCTATGTGCAGATCACACGTGAACTCGCCGAGCTCACGCCATTGATCGAAGCGGTCAAGACCTATCGATCGGCCGTCAAGGAGCTCGCCGACACCGAGGCACTGATCGCCGATCCCGCGACCGATGCGGAGATGCGCGCCATGGCGGAAGCCGAGCGCGACGAGCTGACGCCAAGGATCGAGGAGCTGGTCCAGAAGATCCGCGTCGCGCTGCTGCCGAAGGATGCGATGGACGATCGCAACGTGGTGCTGGAAATCCGCGCCGGCACCGGCGGCGACGAGGCGTCGCTGTTCGCCGGCGATTTGTTCCGGATGTACGAACGCTTCGCGGCCCTGCAGGGCTGGAAGGTCGAGGTGATCTCGGCCAGCGAGGGCAGCGTCGGCGGTTATAAAGAAATTATCGCGGAGGTGCAGGGCCGCGGCGCGTTCTCGAAGCTGAAGTTCGAGTCCGGCGTGCACCGGGTGCAGCGCGTGCCGGACACCGAGACGCAGGGGCGCATCCACACATCCGCCGCCACCGTCGCCGTGATGCCCGAGGTCGAGGAGGTCGATGTCGAGATCCGGAACGATGATTTGCGCATCGAGACCATGCGCGCCGGAGGCGCCGGCGGCCAGCACGTCAACAAGACCGAATCGGCGATCCGCATCACCCACATCCCGACCGGCATCGTGGTGATGATGCAGGACAGCCGCTCGCAGCACAAGAATCGCGCTTCCGCCATGAACATCCTGCGTTCGCGCATCTACGACGCCGAGCAGCAACGCCTCGACGCGGCGCGCTCCGCCGAGCGCAAGGAGAAGGTCGGCTCCGGCGACCGCAGCGAGCGCATCCGCACCTATAATTTCCCGCAAGGACGCGTCACCGATCACCGCATCAATTTGACGCTCTACAAGCTGCCGCAGGTGATCGCGGGCGAAGCGCTGGGCGAACTGACCGACGCGCTGACCACCGAGCACCAGGCCGCACAGCTCGCCGCCCAGGGCGCGGCGGCGTGACCGGCGCGTGAGCAATCCCTTCACCGGATTATCCGTTGAGAGCGCGCGGCGCGCGCTGGCCGCGCAACTGAGATCGGCGCAGCTCGAAGAAGCCGAGCTCGACGCGCGTATCCTGCTCGGCGCGGCACTCGGGCTTGATCTCACAGGCCTCGTTGCGCAGGCCGCCCGCCTGCTCGCGGAAGCCGAGACGTCGCGGCTCGCGCAATATGCCGGGCGCCGCATCGCCGGCGAGCCGGTCGCCCGCATTCTCGGCACACGTGAATTCTGGGGCCTGCCGTTTCGTCTGTCGGAAGCGACGCTGGTGCCGCGCCCCGATACCGAGACCGTGGTCGAACGCGCGCTCGAACTCTTTCGCGAGCGGCAAGCCTCCCATCAGATACGCATCGCGGATATCGGTACCGGCTCCGGCGCCATCCTGCTCGCATTGCTGCACGAAATTCCCGGCGCCGTCGGCGTCGGCACCGATCTCAGTCTGACCGCACTCAACACCGCCCGAGACAACGCCGCGGTTCTGGGCCTCGCCGACCGCGCCAGCTTCGTCGCCTGCTCCTACGCAACGGCGCTCCGCGGCCCGTTCGACCTTGTCGTGTCGAACCCGCCCTACATCCCGTCGGCAGAAATTCCGAAACTGAGCATCGAGGTGCGCGAGCACGATCCGCATCTGGCGCTCGACGGCGGCAATGACGGTTACGACGCCTATCGCGCCCTGATCCCGCAGGCGGCTGAACGTCTCGCCCCCGGCGGAGCACTGATCGTCGAGGCCGGACGGGGCCAGGCCGGAAACATTGAAACCTTGATGACGGCTGCCGCGTTGGTGGTGGACAGGCCGCCCAAGGCCGATCTGGCGGGCATCCCGCGGGCGGTTTCGGCCCGGAAAATGCCCCCATAAAAGCCGGATTGGGCTGCAAAAAACCTCTTGGAATATCCCTTGGGAACGACTACCTTCCGATCAACACATCGGTGCCGGCCCCGTAGACTTACGGGCGAAAGCCGGGCTCTCGGGCGAGAGCTTACTGATAAAGGTTCCAAGCCGCAGGTCCTGTTGAGCGCGATGGCCATTTGAGCTGCGCTGCTTACCGACCGCAACGTGAACGAAAGCCTGATATTGCGCTTGAAGACTTACGCAACAAAGCAGGGCTTGTTTCGGCAGGCGATATGAATGGGTTCGCTGGCGATGGATGCTGGCGGTGGGGAACGCGTCTTTTGTTGAACGCGACGGTCGACGAACATCGGCAGGGATCAATCCGCTCTTGCGTGCGGTTGCGCGCAAGCGATGTGAACCGCTGTCATCAGGTCACTCTCGGCAATCAGTAATGCGTGCAACCTTTAGGGCTGGAATTAAAGGCAGGACATGAGAAACGGTCAGAACAAGCAGCGGATGCGCAACCGCAACAATAATAATAATAACAATAACAACAATAATAACCGGCGCGGCCAGAACCCGATGACCCGGGTCTACGAGTCCAACGGACCCGACATCAAGATCCGCGGCACGGCTTCGCATATTGCTGAAAAATATCTCCAGCTCGCGCGCGACGCGCGCTCCTCCGGAGACCCCGTTGCGGCCGAGAATTACTACCAGCATGCCGAGCATTATTTTCGCCTGATCGCGACGGCTCAGGAACAGTTCCGGCAGAACCAGCAGCCACGCGGCGACGAGCCCATCAGCAATAGCAGCGGCGACGACGGCGAGGACGACGGCGAAAATTTCTCGAATTTCGGCCAGGAGCCGGGTTTTGTCCCACAGCCGCCACCGCAGCCCTTCACGCGCGACCGCGACGGCCCGCGCGATCACCAGCCGCGTGATCATCAGCCCCGCGACAACCACTATCAGCGCGACAACCAGCAGCCGCGCGAACATCGCGAACGCGACCATCGTCCGCAGCCGCAATATCAACCCCAGCCGCAACCGCTGCCGCTGAACCAGCCGCAGCCCGTCGTCGCCGACGCCGTCAGCGTCGATCGTCTGCCCTCCTTCATCACCGGCCCGCAGCCGCAGGTGAGCAGTGGCGCGCCGGGCCAGGCCGGCTTCGAAGGTGCTGGTGGTGGCGAGCGCTTTCCACGGCGCCGCCGCCGGCCGAATGGCCCGCGCCCCGAGCGCGAAGCCGCTCCGGCCGCCTCGAGCGACGAAGTGGCCCCCGGCGAGTAAGCCTTTCGCCGGACATCGTGCGCCAGATACCCTGACCTGAATCGTCCCGGCCTGTCCGGGACGATTTGTTTTTAGCTACGCGTCGCCGTCGTCGAGGATGGTACCAGCACCGGCTTCGCCAGTGAGGGAATCAGCCGCGCCCGCTCGCGCTTGGCGGGGATCGCGCGGTAGACCTGCTTGGTCGCCTCGACGATGTGCACGCCGGCAAAGGGCAGCGACAGCGCCGCGCCGGCGCGCTCCCACATCTGTGCGGATTTCAGCACCCAACCGCCGGCATAGGGCGGCATGAACAGCGCCTCGCCCCAAGCGGTCGGCGTGAACCAGGTCTGGCGCAACAGGTCAGTGATCTGCGAGCGCGAATAGGGCCGGCCGTGACCGAACGGCGTGCTGTCGGTGCGGGTCCACACCCCGCGCCGGTTCGGGATCACCGCAATCACGCGACCGGACGGCGACAGCACCCGCCATGCCTCGCGCAGCAGCGCGGCCGGATCGTCCGACATTTCCAGTGCGTGGACCAGCAGGATGCGATCGACCGCGGCGTCGGGAAGCGGCAGCGAGAACTCGTCCACCAGCGAGGCGAGCGCCGGCCGTCCCGTCGGCCATTTCAGGACGCCCTGGGCCGACGGCATGAAGGCGAGGCAGCGCTCCGCGTCCTCGCGGAACAACCCGAGATAGGGCGTGGGATAGCCGAAGCCGAGCACCCGCTGGCCGTCGACGCGCGGCCAGCGCTCCCGAATGCCGCGATTGATCATTTGCCGCGCCACAATCCCGAGGCGACGGGAATAGAACTCGCGGAGGTCGACGACATCAATGGTCATGATCGCAATGTAACATGCACGAGGCGGCCCCCGCGCGCGGAATATTGCATTGCCTGCGCAACGTTAACGCCATATTTGTCTGACGGAGCTGAGCGCGATCGGAGATGACATGGCCGCCGAAATTCGTACTTTCACCTGTTTAAACGACAATTTCGGTTACCTGATCCACGATGTGGAAACCAAGGCGACGGCGTCGATCGACGCGCCGGAGGCCGGCCCCATCCTGAAGGCGCTCGAGCGCGAGGGCTGGCAGCTCACCGACATCCTGATCACCCATCATCATGGCGATCATGTCGGCGGGGTCGCCGAACTCAAGCAGAAATACAATTGCCGCGTCGTCGCGCCGCACGACAAGACCACTAAGATCGCTGACGTCGACCTGCGCGTCGCCAATGCCGAAATCGTCAAGGTCGGCAGCTTGCTGGGGCGCGTACTGGAGACGCCCGGCCACACGCTCGACCACATCTCCTACGTGTTCGACACCGAGAAAGCGCTGTTCGCCGCCGACACGCTGTTCTCGATCGGCTGCGGCCGCGTGTTCGAGGGCACCTATCCGATGATGTGGGATTCGCTTCTGAAGCTGCGTGCCCTGCCCGACGACTTCAAGCTCTATTGCGGCCATGAATACACGGCGTCCAACGTCAAATTCGCGCTGACCGTCGACCCCGACAACGTGGCGCTGCAGGCGCGCGCGGCGGAGGTGGCGAGGCTGCGGGCCGAGAACAAGCCGACCATTCCCTCGCTGCTTGGTGACGAGAAGCGGACAAACGTGTTCCTGCGCGCCGATGAACCGTCGATCGCAGCCAGGCTGCACATGAAGGGCGCGGATGCCACCGCGGTGTTCGGCGAGCTGCGCGAGCGCAAGAATAAATCTTGAAGAGCAAGTCCTGAAGACCAAATCCTGACGGGAATCGATGCCAACCGCAGCCGAGATCATCGCGCGCCTCGAACTCCGACCGCATCCCGAAGGCGGGCACTATCGCGAGACGTTTCGCGACCAGACCACCGACGTCAACGGCCGGTCACGTTCGACCCTGATCTACTTCCTGCTGGCGCGCGGCGAGCGCTCGCACTGGCATCGCATCGATGCCGTCGAGAGCTGGCACTATTACGCCGGCAGCCCGCTGACGCTGCGCATCGCCCATGACGGCTGCTCCCAGCACGAGGTGCGGCTCGGTACGGATCTCGTGAGCGGCGAACGACCGCAGGGAATCGTGCCGGCGAACGCCTGGCAGATGGCGGAGACCACCGGAGAGTGGACCTTGGTCGGCTGCACCGTGGCGCCAGCATTCGAGTTCGCGAAGTTCGAGCTCGCGCCGAAGGGCTGGGAGCCTTAGGGCACCGTCGTTCCAGTTTGCGCCGGCAATGAGGCTATCGCTTCTGAAGCACCATGTCCTTGGCCGCGATCAGGCCGCCGCCGGCGATCAGGATCGCGGCGATCGCGATGTTGGCGCTGGCATTGGCGAACCCGGCGGCGATCAGGAAGCCGGTCGAGAGCAGCGGCGTCGCGTAGGACGCGGCGCCGAGCACGCGGATGTCGCCGCGCTTCATGCCGATGTCCCAGGCGTAGAACGCAGCACCGACGGGACCGATGCCGAGCGCGATCACGGAGAGCCATTGCAAGGTCGTGTCCGGCCACACCGTGGTTTCGAGCAGACCATGCATCAGCGCGGCGAGCACCGCGGTGGCAAGACAGAATCCCGCGACCGCATCGGTCGGCACCGCCTTCAATCGCCGCGACAACACCGAATAGGTCGCCCACACGAACGCTGCGATGAAGGCCGCGGCCAGTCCCGGCAATTGCCCCTGCGTGAACCCGGAGGTGTTCCCGGCGAACAGCAGCACGGTGCCGACGAGGCCGAGGACGGCGCCGACGACGTGATGCACGGCAAGCCGCTCGCCCGGCAGAAACGATGAGAACAGCACGATCAGGAGCGGCCACAGATAATTCAGCAGGCCGGCTTCAGCCGGCGGCGCAAAGCGTAGCGCGAGGAAATACAGCGCGTGATAGCCGAACAGTCCGCCGACACCGACGGTCCACACGGCAAGCGGCTGACGCAGACTTTTCGCCGCCTCGCCGCGGCCGATCCAGGTGAGCAGGCCGACGAGACCGCCGATCGCGAACGTCATCGCGGCCAGCTGGAACGCCGGGATCTTTCCGGTCGCCACCGTCATCACCGACAGCAGCGACCACATCAGGATCGCGGTCAATCCAATCAGCGTCGCAGTGCGGGGAGTCATCGATCAAAGGCTCTGAGTACGTTTATGCCCGGCACGAGGCCGGGCATTTCGTCTTCACTATCGCCTTGTCGCGCCTGAAGCTACAGGCATTTGGCTCAGCGACGTCCAGCGGAGAGAATTGGCGTCATCAGGCCTGGTATTGGCCGCCATTGATGGTCAGCGTCGAGCCGGTCATGAAGCCGGCCTCGTCGGCCGCCAGGAACACGACCGCGCGCGCGATCTCTTCCGGTTCGCCGAGCCGGTTGACCGGGATCTGCGGGATCACGTTCTTTTCCAGGACGTCCTTTGGCACTGCCTGCACCATTTCGGTGTTGATGTAGCCCGGGCAGATCGCGTTGACGGTGATGCCGCCCTTGGCGTTCTCGAGTGCGAGCGCCTTGGTGAAGCCGATGTCACCGGCCTTCGCCGCGGAATAGTTGACCTGGCCGAACTGTCCCTTCTGGCCGTTGATCGACGAGATCGAGATGATGCGACCGAACTTGCGCGCACGCATGCCTTCAATGACTGGACGCGTCATGTTGAACAGCGAACCGAGGTTGGTATTGATGACGGCATTCCACTGCTCAAGCGTCATCTTGTGGAAGGCGGTGTCGCGGGTGATGCCGGCATTGTTGACGAGCACGTCGATCGGGCCGACCTCGGCCTCCACCTTCTTCACGCCCTCGGCGCAGGCATCGAAACTGCTGACGTCCCATTTGTAGACGGCGATGCCGGTCTCGGCCTTGAACTTCTCCGCCGCCGCGTCGTTGCCGGCATAGCTCGCCGCAACCTTGTAGCCGGCCGCCTTCAGCGCCTTGCTGATCGCAGCTCCGATGCCCCGCGTACCACCCGTCACCAATGCAACACGTGCCATATCGTATTTCCTTCCCTTGGACTCTTCGGACGTTTCTGAGTGATCGTTTTTAAGTGCGGATTATGGGGGACGTTTGACGGACATCAAGAACAAAACGCCCGGCGTCGAGCCGGGCGTTTCTCTTTAGTCGAGGCTTGTACGGTTGCGAAGAATATTTGATTTGCAACCGCCGCCTTTTTAATCGCGTGCAACGCACTCAGTCACGTGTGCAGCGCACGCGCAAATGACGCGGCAACTATCTTCAGTCGCGCGCCACACACATCGCGATACCCATGCCGCCGCCGATGCACAGCGTGGCGAGACCCTTCTTCGAATCCCGCTTCTGCATTTCGTGGAGCAGCGTCACCAGCACGCGCGCGCCGGAGGCACCGACCGGATGGCCGATCGCGATCGCGCCGCCATTGACGTTGACCTTCGAAGTATCCCAGCCGAGATCCTTGTTGACGGCACAGGCCTGCGCCGCGAAGGCTTCGTTGGCCTCGATCAGGTCGAGATCGCCGACATTCCAGCCGGCCTTCTTCAGCGCGGCACGCGAGGCCGGGATCGGGCCCGAGCCCATGATCTTCGGATCGACGCCCGCCTGCGCCCAGGACACGATGCGCGCGAGCGGCTTCTTGCCTTCCCTGGCGGCCTGCTTGGCGGTCATCAGCACCACGACGGCAGCGCCGTCATTGATACCCGACGCAGAGCCCGCGGTGACCGTGCCGTCCTTCTCGAAGGCGGGACGGAGCTTCGCCATCGCGTCGACCGTTGCGCCATGGCGCGGATATTCGTCGGCGCTGACGACGACATCGCCCTTGCGTCCCTTGATGGTGACGGGAACGATTTCGTCGTTGAATCTACCGGCCTTCTGCGCGGCTTCGGCCTTCTGCTGCGAGGCGACTGCGAACTCGTCCTGCTGGGCGCGGGTGATCTGCCACTGCCGCGCGACGTTCTCGGCGGTGTTGCCCATGTGATAGCCGTTGAAGGCATCCCACAGGCCGTCCTTGATCATGGTGTCGATGAATTCGACTGCACCCATCTTGACGCCGCCACGCAGGTACTGGGCGTGCGGAGCCATGCTCATGGATTCCTGGCCGCCGGCGACCACGATCTCGGAATCGCCGTTGAGCAGTGCCTGATAGCCGAGCGCAACGGTGCGCAGACCCGAGCCGCAGAGCTGGTTGACGCCCCAGGCCGGGCTCTCGACCGGAATGCCGGCATTGATCGAAGCCTGGCGGGCAGGGTTCTGGCCTTGGGCGGCGGTCAGGATCTGGCCCATGATGACTTCGGAGACCCGGCCGGGCTCGATGCCGCCGCGCTCCAGCGCGGCCTTGATGGCGATGGCGCCGAGATCATGGGCGGGAAGGGTTGCGAACGCTCCGTTGAAGCTTCCGACCGGGGTGCGGGCGGCGCTGACGATGACGACATCGTCTGACATGGGCATCTCCTGGGTTGTATGGGGGCAGACGGGGCTGGGGAAACGGCTCGCCAGTCTCGGACGGCATCCTGTTAACGTCGTTGAGGCATGTCAATCGGCCGGCGGCCGAATTCATCCCGCAGCGCATTCAAAATAGCGTTCTTGGCGCTTTCGCAAGCACGTTTTTGCTGCCCGATTAACCGTGGCGCACAAAACGGTAGCGTGACCCCTTTGAAAATGCTTATTTTGTTGCGTTGCGTACTCTTCCCGCCCTGCGGCATAGCCCGTCAGGTTCCCGTTCTCCGCGTCTTGCAAGTGAGAGCCCATGGCGAAATCAGACCAACCCACCACCATCAAGAAATACGCGAACCGCCGGCTCTATAACACCGGGACGAGCACTTACGTGACGCTGGAAGACCTCGCCTCCATGGTCAAGGACGGCGAAGATTTCCTGGTCTACGACGCCAAGACCGGCGACGACATCACCCGCTCCGTGCTTGCCCAGATCATCTTCGAGCAGGAGAACAAGGCCGGCCAGAACCTGCTTCCGACCACCTTCCTGCGCCAGCTCATCCGCTTCTACGGCGACAGCATGCAGATGGTGGTTCCGAAATATCTGGAGCAGGCCATCGCGTCGCTCACGCAGGAGCAGGAGAAGTTCCGCAAGCAGATCGCCACCTCGTTGTCCGGAACCCCGTTTGCGCCGCTGGAGGAACAGGTCCGCCGCAACATGGAGCTGTTCCAGCAGACCTTCTCGATGTTCAAGCCTTTCGCGCCCGGCGCAGGCCGCCCCGCGGGCTCCGCGGAGCCGGCGCCCGAGGCGACCGCAGAAGCCCCGAAGGACAGCAACATCGACGATCTGCGCCAGCAGATGAAGGACATGCAGGAACGCCTCGAGCGGATGTCGAAGAAGGACGAGTAGATCGTCCCTCTGCGCCGGCTCCCGGCAAGCCGGAGGACGCGCATGTCCGACCGAAGCACCCATTGGGACAATGTTTACGCCACCAAGGGCGAAGCCGAGGTCAGCTGGTTTCAGAACAGTCCAGCGACTTCGCTCGCGATGATCAGAGCGGCTAATCTAGGCCGCGAGGCTGCCATCCTCGACGTCGGCGGCGGCGCATCGCGACTTGTCGATGCTCTCCTGCTGGACGGATATCGCGACGTCGCCGTGCTGGATCTCTCTGCCAATGCGCTTGACGCTGCAAAGAAGCGAATCGGCCCAGCCGCTTCGACGGTCGACTGGATCGTTGCCGACGCCACGACATGGCGCCCGGCAAAGACCTACGATCTATGGCACGATCGGGCGGCGTTTCACTTCCTGACCGACTCCCGCGACAGGACCGCATACATCGAGCGGCTGCGGTCGGCGGTTGCGCCCGGCGGTCACGTCATCATTGCGACGTTTGCACTCGACGGCCCCGAGAAATGCAGCGGCCTGCCGGTGCAGCGTCATGACAGCGCGAGCCTTGCGGCGGAGCTCGGGCCGGGATTCGAGCTGGTCGAAACGCGCAACGAGGCGCACCAGACGCCGTGGAATTCGATGCAGGCGTTTCAGTTCAGCCGGTTCAAGCGACACAGCTAGGGCAGCGCGGATCAAGCCGCCAGCTTCACAGCGTGGGCAAAGTCCCAATAGAGCTTGCGCGCGCGAATGTAGAGCGGGCCCGGCTGCAGCTCGCGATCGTCGATGCGGATCACCGGCGCGACTTTTGCGAAATTGCCCGTGGAAAAGATCTCGTCGGCGGCGAGGAAGTCGGCATAGCGCAGCGTCTTCTCGACCACGGTGACGCCGTCGGCGCGAAGCAGGCTGATGACGCGCTGGCGGGTGATGCCGTTGAGGAAGGTGCCGTTCGGCACCGGCGTGTAGACCACGCCGTCCTTGGCCATGAACACGTTGGAATTGCCGAACTCCGCGACGTTGCCGAGCATGTCGAGCATCAGCGCGTTCTGGAAGCCGCGCGAGGCGGCTTCGGCAAGCGCGCGCGAATTGTTCGGATAGAGACAGGCGGCCTTGGCGTCGACCGGGGCGCATTCGGCGGTGGGCCTACGGAACGGCGACAGCGTGATCGCGTTGCCGACCGGCTTTGGCATCGGCGCCTCGTAGATGCACAGGCACCAATCGGTGGTCTCGGGATCGAACAGCACGCCGCCGCCCGAGCCGTTCCGCGCCCAGTACATCGGACGGACGTAGAGCTCGGCATTCGGCGCGAAGCGTGCGATGCCCTCGTTTGCAAGTGTCAGCCAGGTGCCGGTATCGACCAGCGGCTTCAGGCCAAAGCTGATCGCGGATTGATTGGCGCGGGCGACGTGACGGTCGAGATCGGGCGCGACGCCTTCGAACGCCCGCGCACCGTCGAACACGACGGAGCCGAGCCAGGCGGCATGCGTGCGCGGACCCATGATCGGCACATTGCCGTCATGCCATTTGCCCTCGAAGAAGGTCCAGCTCGGCGAATATGCGATGGGCTTTTTGATCTCGGCCATGACCGGCCTCTCCCTTGGCGTGGTGCCGCATTATAGCTCCACTATTGGGCGCAATTTCTAAATGATTCCCTGCGGGAAACTGGTGAGTTACCCTCCAGGAAGGGGAAAGGAAGCACCATGCCGCTCGATCCGCTCGCAAAGCGTTTGTTGACCATGATGGCTGCGGCTGCGCCGCAGGCGCGGAGCCGGCCTAGCGTGGAGGCGCGGCGGCAGTCATTGGCAAAGCTGATGCAGTTCGCGCGCGCCGATGCGCCTGACGTGACGACGTCCGACGGCGTACTACCTGGTCCCGGCGGCGCGCTGCCCTATCGTCTCTATTCACCCGCAGGCGCCGATGATCGCGCGCCCGGCTTCGTGTTCTTTCACGGCGGCGGACTCGTCGCCGGCAGCATTGCCACGCATGACCGCATCGCGGCGGCGTTGGCACATGCGACCGGCTGCCGTCTCGTGTCGGTCGATTACCGGCTGGCACCCGAGCACAAATTCCCCGCCGCCGTGGACGATGCGATCGCCGCGACGGAATGGGTGGCGCGCGAGGCCGCATCGCTCGGCATCAACGCCGGGCGTCTGGTGCTCGGCGGCGATTCCGCCGGTGCAACGCTCGCTGCGATCGTGTGCCAGGAGGCGGCGCAGACAGCTGGGCTCTCCATCGTCGCGCAATGCCTGATCTGTCCGGTGCTGGATTTCGAGGAGGCCTCGCCTTCGCGGCAGGCATTCGCCGAGGGGCACCTGATCGACCGCGTCACGATCGAAGCCGATCTCGCCGATTATTTGCCCGAAGCCTTGGACGCTGCCGATCCCCGCATCTCGCCCTTGCGCGCGACACGGCTTGCAGGCCTGCCGACCGCCATCATCCACACCGCCGAGTACGACCCGATGCGCGACGAGGGCAATGCCTATGCCCGCAAGCTGCTCGCCGCGGGCGTCACGGTCGAGCACGTCTGCCACGACGGCATGGTCCACAATTTCCACGCCATGGGCGCAATTCTGCCGCAGGCGCAGCTCGTGCTGTCGCAGATCGGTGAACAGGTCAGGCGGGCCGTGGGGACGTGAAGCACTTCGTGTTGCCGTCTCCCGCGACGGGAGAGGAAAGAGAATGCCTCACGCTCTCGCCTCGATGACGGAACGCGCCGCCGCGACGTAGTTCGGCCAATGCGCGTCCGCATAGCGCTCGGCCTGTCGCACGCAGGTGACGTCGGGCGCATGCGCAGCCGCGATCATGCGCGCAAAGCGCTCTTCGGCGACCGTCACGTCGTCGGACGCGGCCGAGGGCGCGGCTCCGGCGATGGTCGGCGCAACGGCGAGTCCCGCCAGTCCGGCGAGCAGGATGCGGCGTGACGTGTCCATGGCTATCGTTCTCCATTGTCCGGCCTGCACTCTGGCGGGGATGTGTCAGTGCGGTCACGGCAACCTACCCGCGTGCATTCGCACCGTCCACCGATTGCGGACAGCGCTTGACCACATGGGCGATCACAATCCAGCAGGCAGTTCCGCCATCAGACCCGTCGGATTGTCACGACAGCGGCCGCTCCCCTCATCGCTGAGGTAGACGACGGCCGGATGCGTGAACCAATTATTAGCCCTCTCGCAAAATCGCGCACCAGCTTACCCTTCTGCAAGTAAGCTTCGGGCAAACTGGGCCGCTTTCGCCTGGGAGGTTGGGAATGCCCCGCTTGGTATCGGAACGAACGTTCCTCGCCGGCCAGATCTTCTTCAACTTCGGTCAGTCGACGATCGATTGCGTCGTGCGCCGGATGTCCGAAGACGGCGCGACGCTGGAGGTGCAGAGCAGCCTCGGCGTGCCCGATCGGTTCCAGCTCCGGCTCGCGGGCCAGGAGATCCTCTCCTGCCGTGTGCTCTGGCGGTCGGACCGTCAGGTCGGGGTTGCGCTCGGAGCGGAAGACCATGTCGAGCCGAAGGCCGTGGACGAGCAGGAGCGGCCGACCGATTCGCTGATACGCGGACAGATGCTGGCGCTCCGCGCAGCGCTTGATTTCGTCCCACTGGGCATCGTGCTGCTGGACGCCAATCTCCGCGCGCAGTTGATCAATCGGGCGTTCCGGCAGATGTGGCTGTTGCCGGACGAAGTCGCCAACAGCAACCCGTCATTCGTGACGCTGATGCATCATGGCCGCGATACGCTCGCCTACGAGATTCCGCCGGCCGAGCTGGAGGCCTATGTCGCCGAGCGCGTCCGTCAAATACAGATGGGCGATGCGTCGCCGCGCGACCTGCGCCGTACCAGCGGCGACGTCGTTCGGATGCAATGCACGCCTCTGCCCAACGGCGGGCGGATGCTGACCTATACGCCGGTCACCGACATCGTGCGCTACTCCGACGAGCTGAAATTGCTGCGCGACGCCCTCGAGAACGTCGAGGACGGCGTGCTGCTGCTCGACCGCGATCTCAACGCCAGCTTCATGAACCGGCGCATGCGGCGGTTCTGGGAGGTGAGCGAACATGAAGCCGCCGCCCGGCCGACCTATGCATCGTTGGTGAGCCGGGTGCACCGTGCAAGCGCGCCCGATCTGCCGGCGAACGAACTGGCGAAATTTCCCGTCAAGCGCGTCGCCGAAGTCAAGGCGGGCGATCATGTGCGCGACCTCCAGACGCCAGATGCGCGGCGGATCAGGGCCCACTGCACCACGATGTCGAACGGCGGCCGCATGCTGACCTATGTCGATATTACCGATCTCACCAACAAGGCCAACATGCTGGAGCGTCTGGCCACCACCGACCCTCTCACGGGTCTCTATAACCGCCGCCATCTGCTGGGCTCGCTCGAGGCCGAATGGAGCCGCTTCCAGCGCTACTACCGCTCCGTTTCGGTCCTGATGCTCGACATCGACCATTTCAAGTCGGTCAACGACCGCTATGGCCACGCGGTCGGAGACGAGGCGATCAAGGCCGTGGCGGCCGCATGCCTCGATGGCAAGCGCAAATCGGACGTCGTGGGCCGCTTCGGTGGCGAGGAGTTCGCGATTCTGCTGCCCGAAACCAGCCTGTCGCGTGCAAGAATCGTCGCCGAGAGAATCCGCAAACGCGTGATGAGCGCACAGATCGCCGCCGACCAAATTCAGTTCGGCGTCACCGTGAGCATCGGCATTGCGGAAGCAAGCGTCAGCATGTCCGGCATCGACGCCTTGATGAGCGCGGCCGATCACGCGCTCTACCAGGCGAAGGCCGAAGGTCGCAATCGCTGTATTGCCTGGTCGCCTCCGCCGCCCATGAACAAGGCGGCGGAGTGATCGCACCGCAGATCTAGTCCGGCACCGGTACGTCGAACGTGTTCAGCGTGACCGACACCATGCAGTAAACGCCGACGAGATAGGACAGTTCGGCCGCACCGTGCTCGCCGAATTCCTTGACCGCGGCCCGATAAGTCAGTTCCGGCAGCACGCCGCCGCTGACCAATGCGGACGCCACGTCGTAGGCGACGGCTTCCTGCTTGGTGAGATCGACCGGCCGCTGTCCGGCGACGATGGTCGCGAGCTTCTCGTCGGAGAGGCCGCGCTGCTCGGCGACCAGCACATGCGCATAGAGCTCGTAGCCGGAGCGGAAATGCGAGCCGGTGACGAGGATCGCGACCTCGCGCACCGGAGCCGGCAGCAGCGGGTTCGACGCGATCGCCTTGACCAGCTCCCACACCGGCTTGCCGAAGCGCGGCTCGCGGATCCAGGGATTCCAGGGCCCGAGCAGCGCGCCATCGTCGCGCATGTTCACAAAGCCCTTGAAGTGGTCCTTGATGCCCGCTCGCATGTCGTCATAGAGCGGTTTCTGTTCGGCGCTCAGGTCTTTCGGATCGAGAATGGGAAGGCGCACGGCAGGTCTCCTCGTTGAGAAGCAGCGAGGCTCGCCCGCAGACGTGCGCAAGGCAAGTGAAGTTGCCGTGACGGCCGTGCAATCTTGCAAATGGCAGGGAAGCGCCAGCTATCAGGCCTCAGGATTTCGCAAGTTCTGGGGATTCGTTACGTCTTCGAACTCAAGCGCCAGTGGCTGCGCTGTATCGAGGAACGACGACAAGGCCGCCTCGAACGGCGCTGGATCGAGTCCGCGCGCTTTCAGCCAGGCGGGCTCATAATAGGTCTGCCGGTAGCGCTCGCCGGAATCGCAGATCAGCGTCACCAGCGATCCCGTCTGATTCGCCTTTCGCATGTCCGAGGCGAGCCGGCACAGCGCCAGGAAATTGGTGCCCGTAGAGCCCCCCACCGCGCGGCGCAGCCGGCGCGACAGCACGTTCATCGCCGCGATCGTCGCCGCATCCGGGATCTTCATCATGCGGTCGACCACGCCCGGCACGAAGGAGGGCTCGCAGCGCGGCCGCCCGACACCTTCGATCAGCGAGGGGCGGTCGCAAACATGGGAGCGGTCCTGCGAGCTGAAGCAGTCGAAGAAAGCGGAATGCTCGACATCAGCGACGCACAGCCGCGTCGGATATTGGCGATAGCGCAAATAGCGTCCGATCGTGGCCGAGGTGCCGCCGGTGCCCGCGCCCATCACGATCCAGTCCGGCAGCGGGCGCGGCTCGCCCTGCAATTGCGTGAAGATGGATTCGGCGATGTTGTTGTTGCCGCGCCAGTCGGTGGCACGCTCGGCGAAGGTGAACTGGTCCATGTAGTGGCCGCCCAGCCGTGCGGCCAGCGCGCCGGCCTCCGCATACAGCGCGCGGCCGTCGTCGATCAGATGGCAGTTGCCGCCGTAATGCTCGATCGCGGCGATCTTCTCCGCCGAGGTCGTGCGCGGCATCACGGCATAGAAGGGCACGCCGATCATCTGCGCGAAATAGGCTTCCGACACCGCGGTCGATCCCGACGAGGCCTCGACGACAGGCGTGCCTTCGCGGATGTGGCCGTTGCAGAGCGCGTAAAGGAAGAGCGAGCGCGCGAGCCGGTGCTTCAGGCTGCCGGTCGGATGCGTCGACTCATCTTTTAGATAGATGTCGATGCCTGATAGCGCCGGCACGATCAGCCGGATCAGATGCGTGTCGGCCGTGCGGCACTGGTCGGCCTCGATCGCGGCCACGGCTTCGTCGACCCAGCCGCGCCGATAGGCCGGTCCGGCCGGATTGAGGTGGCGGAAGGGGAATGGCTGCATCACCTGAATCTCTCATGATGCGCATCGCGCATCAAGTGCGCCCGCTAAAACTCCAGCGGCGCATTATCGACGACTTCTCTCACGACCAAGAACGTGCCGGTCTGGCGCACTCCAGGCAACGCGATCTGATCCGGGCACGTCCTGATTGCGCTCGTCTCGGCAGTTTTCGATTGCCGGACTGGCCATAATTCTTCTTGCGATCGCAATGTCTTAAGCTTGACACTGATTTATGACCTCCGCTCCTCGCCGGCATTCCAGAAGATTGTATCATTGAGCAGATGCCGCCTGCGGTATATGCCTGTGCGCAATGACAACACTCAAGATAGGAGCATGCAGGTGGCTGATTGCGTCGTCAGGCTTTCATCGCGAACCACTGCCCTGCTTGGCGCGCTTGTCCTGCTCACGTCAGTCTATTCCGGCACCGCAAGCGCACAGGCTACCGAGGTGGTCTGGCCGACCGCTCAATGGCAGACCTCCACGCCGGAAGAGCAGGGCATGGATTCGGCTGCGTTAGCCAAACTGGTTGCGTTCGGCACAACGCGCAGCTTCGACAGCCTGCTGGTGACACGCCACGGCCGCATCGTGCTCGATGCATACTACGCGCCGTTTACCGCCGACATGCCGCACGCAATCAACTCCTCTACCAAGGCGGTGGTCGCGACGCTGATGGCAATGGCCTACAAGCAGGGCCTGCTGGATCGTCTCGACCATCCGGTGCTAGATTTCTTTACCGATCGCAGCGTTGCCGACGTCGATGAGCGCAAGAAAGCCATCACCATCCAGCACCTACTCAACATGACAAGTGGCCTCGACTGGGACGAGGGGTTCGAAGGCGGCCGCGAGCAGTCGTTGCGGGACATGGGCGCAAGTTCCGATTGGGTCAAGTTCATTCTCGACCGCCCGATGGCACATGCACCGGGCGAGAACTTCTATTACAACAGCGGAGGCTCGCATCTGCTGTCGGCGATCGTCAGCAAGCTCACCGGCAAGAACATCGCGGACTACGCCAACGAGCGGCTGTTCGGCCCGCTCGGGATCGCTTCTCCGTTCTGGCGCCGGGATCCGCAACGGCTTCCGATTGGCGGCTTCGGCCTCGCGATGCGGCCGCGCGACATGGCGAAGATCGGCTATCTCTATCTGCGCAACGGCGAGTGGGTGGACAAGCAACTGCTGCCAGCAGACTTTCTCCATTCCGTCAGCCATGCCAACATCAACATGAACGCGCGATCTGAACCCGCGCTACGCTACGCCAACCAGTTCTGGTCGATTCCCGGCAAGCACGTCTACATGGCGGTCGGATATCACTGCCAGACGATCATGGTATTGCCGGAACAGGACATCGTCGCGGTGATGACGGCGCGGGATTTTTGTCCATTCGGCAGACTGGCCGACGACATAACCGGAGCGGTCAAATCCGATTCTGCGTTGCCAGCCAACCCCAGCGCTGCCGATCAACTCGCCGAGGCGATCGCCGACGTTTCGACCGAGAAGCCGACCGGGGTCGGCGCCACGCCGGCGATCGCCGCCGCGATCTCGGGCAAGACTTACAAGTTCTCCGACAATTCGCTCGGCATTAAATCAGTCGCACTGTTCCTGACCGACGAGAACCCGCGCTACATTGTGAAGACGGCCGCGGGCGATCCTGCGCAGCGCCAGCTTGACGGGCCGATCGGGCTCGACGGCTTGTACCGCAAGAGCATGCCCGGCTTTCTGGGCGTTCGCGCCGCCAAGGGCGCGTGGCAGAACGAGCACACCTTCGTAGTCGATTTCCAATACGTCGGGCTCGGCGAAGCCTCAACCTGGGCTTTCACCTTCGACGGCGACAAGGCGACACTGCGCAGCAGTGCGCGAAACGGACGCGAGGCGGTGGCGGAAGGGGCGACAGGCGGTTGAGAATTCGTTTCGCGCGCCGCTGGCATCAAAACTCCAGTGGCGCGTTGTCGACGACTTCCTTCATCACGAAGAAGGTGCGGGTCTGGCGCACGCCGGGCAGCGCGATCAGCTGTTCGCCATGGATGCGGTTGAAATCCTCCATGTCGCCGACGCGGATCTTGAGGAAATAGTCGAAGTCGCCGGCGACGAGGTGACAGTCGAGCACGAATTTCAGCCTGGTGATCGCCTGCTCGAAGATCGCAAAGCTCTCCGGCGTCGAGCGGTCGAGCACGACCCCGACCATCACCAGCGTGCCCTTGGCCACCTTCTTCGGCGCGACCATGGCGCGGACGGCGGCGATGAAGCCATGCTCGAACAGGCGCTGGGTGCGGCGATGGCAAGTGGCGGGACTGATGGCGACGGTTTCGGCCAGCTCGGCGTTGCTGAGCCGGCCGTTATTTTGCAGCAATCGCAACATCTTAAGGTCGATACGGTCAAGGCGGGCGGACATGGAAGCAACTTCCGTAATTGGCACCTATTCCGAAAGGAATAGCACGTATTGGCCTCAATACCGCAAGATTGGCCGCAATAGGGGCGCAATATTTGAAAGCACCTTTTTGCGCGACGATGCTACCGTTTTTGCAGACATTAACGCCAATCGGGATGACCTGACGATGCTCGAAAAATTTGCGCGCTATCCGCTGACCTTTGGTCCGACGCCCATCGAGAAGCTGGAGCGGCTGTCAAAGCATCTCGGCGGCAATGTCGAGGTCTACGCCAAGCGCGAGGACTGCAATTCCGGGCTCGCCTATGGCGGCAACAAGCTGCGCAAGCTCGAATACATCATCCCCGACGCGATCGCCTCGAACGCCGACACGCTGGTCTCGATCGGCGGCGTGCAGTCCAACCACACCCGCATGATCGCGGCGGTCGCGGCCAAGATCGGCATGAAGTGCCGCCTGGTGCAGGAAGCCTGGGTGCCGCACGAGGATGCCGTCTATGACCGCGTCGGCAACATCATGCTGTCGCGCATCATGGGCGCCGACGTGCGCCTGGTCGACGACGGCTTCGACATCGGCATCCGCAAGAGCTGGGAGGAGGCGATCGAGGAAGTGAAGGCGGCGGGCGGCAAGCCCTATGCGATTCCCGCCGGCGCCTCCGTGCACAAATACGGCGGGCTCGGCTATGTCGGCTTCGCCGAAGAAGTGCGCAAGCAGGAAGCCGAGCTCGGCTTCAAGTTCGACTACATCGTGGTCTGCACCGTCACCGGCTCGACCCATGCCGGCATGCTGGTCGGCTTCGCCGCCGATGGCCGCGCGCGAAAGGTGATCGGCATCGACGCCTCCTTCACCCCGGCGCAGACCAAGGCGCAGGTGCTCTCGATCGCGCAGAACACGGCCAAGCTCGTCGAGCTCGGCCAGGATCTCGTCGCCGACGACGTCGTGCTGATCGAGGATTACGCTTATCCCGCCTATGGCGTGCCGTCGGAAGAGACCAAGGAGGCGATCCGCCTCACCGCGCGTCTCGAAGCCATGATCACCGACCCCGTCTACGAGGGCAAGTCGATGCAGGGCCTGATCGATCTCACGCAGAAGGGCTATTTCGAGAAGGGCGCAAAGATTCTCTACGCCCATCTCGGCGGCGCGCCGGCGCTGAACGGCTACGGGTATGCGTTCCGGAACGGCTGAGGTCGGTAGCCCGGATGGAGCGCAGCGTAATCCGGGAAGCGTACAATACCGCGAAACTGCCCCGGATTGCGCTGCGCTCCATCCGGGCTACGAACCGAACCCCTACCGGGTCCTGACAATCTGCAGCAGCTCGTCGCCGTAATGCTCGAGCTTCTTGTCGCCGATGCCGGGCACGTTGCGCAGCTCGTCCAGCGTGGTCGGCCATGCGCGAACGATGCCGTCGATGGTGGCATCGTGCAGCACGACGTAGGCCGGCACGCCACGTTCACGGGCAATGTCCGAGCGCCACGCTCGTAGCCGCGCGCGCAATTCAGGATCGACATCGCCCTGCGGCGCGTCGACCGCCGGCGCCAGATCACCGCGCCGGGACTTGGCGCGGCTCGAACGGATCCGGGCGCCGGGCGCTTCCTCGCGCAGCAACACTTCCGTTTCGCCCCGCAGCACGCCGCGCGACGAATCCGTCAGCTTCAGCGCGCCGAAAGCTTCGCTGTCACTCAGCAAATGTCCCATCGCCACGAGCTGTCGCAACACCGTGCGCCACTGCTTCTCGTTGAGCTCGCGTCCGATGCCGAACACCGTGAGCTTGTCGTGGCCGAACTGCGTCACCTTGTCGGTGAGGCGTCCGATCAGCACGTCGATGAGATGCATCGCGCCGAAACGCTGCCCGGTGCGATAGGCGCAGGACAGAAGCTTTTGCGCCAGCACCTTGCCGTCGCGCATTTTCGGCGGTGTCAGGCAATTGTCGCAATTGCCGCAGCCCTCGCCCATCACGATCTCGCCGAAATAGGCGAGCAGCCGCCGGCGCCGGCAGTGCGGCGTTTCGGCAAGGCCAACGAGCGCATCGAGCTTGCCGATCGAGACCCGCTTGAATTCCTCGGAGCCGCTCGACTCGTCGATCATGCGGCGCTGCTGCACGATGTCCGAGAGACCGTAGGCCATCCAGGCTGCCGACGGCTTGCCGTCACGGCCGGCGCGGCCTGTCTCCTGGTAATAGGCCTCGATGCTCTTGGGCAGATCGAGATGCGCGACGAATCGCACGTCCGGCTTGTCGATGCCCATGCCGAAGGCAATGGTCGCGACGATGACGATGCCGTCCTCGTTGAGGAAGCGGTCCTGGTTGCGCGAGCGCACGCTGCTGTCGAGCCCGGCGTGATAGGGCAACGCCGCAATGCCGGCGTCGTCGAGCGCGGCGGCGACCTCCTCGACCCGTTTGCGGGACAGGCAATAGACGACGCCCGCATCGCCTGCGTGACGCTCCCGGATGAAATCCTTGAGCTGCGACACCGCATTGCGCTTGTCGACGATCTCGTAACGGATGTTGGGACGATCGAAGCTGGAGACGAAGTGCGGACTGTCTGCAAGCGCAAGCCGCTCGACGATTTCCTTGCGGGTCAATTCGTCGGCAGTCGCGGTCAGCGCGATGCGCGGCACGTCGGGAAAGCGCTCGGCGATGATCGACAGGCCGACATATTCGGGACGGAAATCATGGCCCCATTGCGAGACGCAATGCGCCTCGTCGATCGCGAACAGCGCCACCTTCGCCCGCGCCAGCAGCGCCAGGCAGCGCGGCGTCACCAGCCGTTCCGGCGCGACATAGAGCAGGTCGAGATCACCCGCGATCAGGCGCCGCTCGATGTCGGAGGCTTCCTGCGGGGTCAGCGACGAGTTCAGCGCGGCGGCGTTGACGCCTGCTTCGAGCATGGCGGCGACCTGGTCGCGCATCAGCGCAATCAAGGGCGAAACCACGACACCGCAGCCTTCGCGCAGCAGCGCCGGCAATTGATAACACAGCGACTTGCCGCCGCCGGTCGGCATCAGCACCAGGCAATTGCCGCCCTCGGTGACGTGCCGGATGATCTCGCCCTGCGCGCCGCGGAACCCGGGCAGGCCGAACACCGAACGCAGCACCGACAGCGCATCGCGGCCCTGGGCCGGCGCAGGCAGCGGAGCGGTGGAAGGAGAGGACATGGGCATGTCGGGGTGAGGCTGTGAGATTCGTCACAAGGCCAGTCGCATGACCGCGCAGGCGTGGCAAGACTGTTTGCGCGGGCTTCTTCTCCCTCTCCCCATTCTTACGGGGAGAGGGTTTGGGTGAGGGGCCTGTCTCCACAGATGAGACTGTTGCTAGGCCTGTACCCCCTCACCCGGATCGCAAAAGCGATCCGACCTCTCCCCGCAAGCGGGGCGAGGTAAAAAAGCTACGCCCCGATCCTTCGCAGCGCTTCCGCGACCGTGACGATCGGCATGTCGCGTTTCCCGGCGGCCTGCAGCGCATGGCGCATCAGGTGCGGCGTGCAGCCATATGGGCTCGGCGCGTCGGCGACGTCATGACCGTAGAAGATCAGCCATCCGCCGCTCTCGACCGCCTCGTCGAAATAGCGATCGACACCCGTCGTATTGATCTCGCGATCGACCAGGGGCGAGGCGCGCAGGAACTGGAGGTCGATGACGTCGCGATTGACGCCGGGAAGGATGCCGCGCGCCGAGCGAAAGGTCTTGGCGAGCTGCGGCTTGCGCCACACCGACGCGATGCCATAGGGGTAAGCGAAATTTTCCAGGGTGATCGAGGAATCGATGCCGCGAAAATGGCTGCGGTTTCGCTCGATCTCGCAGGCCATGGCGGCCTCGTCGAGATTGACCGCACTCTGGTGCGAGAAAGTGTGGCAGGCAATCTCGTGTCCGGCCCGGTGAAGCCGCACGATGGCGTCGTTCGACAGGCCGTGCCAATGGTCTGAGGGACGGTCGACCAGGCTGCCGGCGAGATAGAACGTGCCGCGGCCGCCATGTTGCTCCAGAAGCCCGGCGCCCTCGCCTGCGGCGCTATCGGGGGCATCGTCGAAGGTGAAGCTCACCATGGGCGCATGCGCGGGCAGCCGGTGCGGCGCGGCGCGGAAATGCCGGGCCAGCCGATTGCTCACGCGTCCCTGGAGTGCCGACCACACGACTCGCATCTCCTGTCTGCCCCGCCCCTCACTGAAGCATTCGTGCGCCACTCGAGGCAAGCTTCACACTTCGTAGTCCTAACGTCGAGCCCGTCGTCCCGACCTAACGCGCAAGCACCGACGCGTCGGTCCCCGCGCCGAGATATTGCAGCCAATTCCGAAACAACGCCGCCGCGGCGCTGCCCGCGGCGATATCGGTGCGCAAAGTCAGCGCGGGCAGTTCGTTGCTGAGCGCGGGGTGGCGCTGGTGCCTTGCCTGCTTCTCGAAGCGCGCCAGCTTCTCTTCCGTCGCAGCGTCAAAATAGCTCACGGGCAAATGCGGATAATGGTCGCGCTCACGCGCAAGGTAACGGCCGATGTCGCGCAGATATTCACGTTGAAGCGACAGCGCGTCGTATTCCGGATGGCCCTGGAAGAACACGAAGCGGCTGGCATATTGCCGGACGAAGATGTCGACGCCGGCCTTTGCCGAACGCGTCAGCACCTGATAGCCGGCCTGCGCGAGGTCGCTCTCGGCGATCTCGTTGAGGCGCGAATGCGAGACCTTGAGCGGCGCAGGTGCGGCCCGCGTCAGCGGATCGCTGGTCACGGCTTCGCAGTCGAATATGCCGTGACATTTGGCCGGCAGCGGCCGCCGTTCGATGCGGTCGAGATGCAGCACCGCGGCATGCGCAGCGAGGCACGACCAGATCGTCGAGCGCGTGTTGACCTTGGCCCAGTCGATCAGCTCGGTGAGATCGCGCCAGTACGGTTCCTGGTCGAGCTCGGGCGCAACCGGTTCGGCCCCGGTCACGATCAGGCCGTCGAACCTGTGGCGCCCGAGCTCGGTGAGCTCCGAATATTCGCTCTCGACATGCCATCTCGCTTCCGGCGAGCGCTTGACCGAGGGTAGCGAGAAGCAATGAAAGCGGATACGGCGCGGACCTGCAGCGGCTTGCAGCAGCTTCATGAACTGCCGCTCGGTCGCCTTCAGCGCCGGATCCGGCATGTTGTTGATCAACCCGATGGTGAGCTCGGTGCCGCCGTGCTCCCGCGCCAGATCGCCCGCTCCCGGCACCAGCGCCGGGCTCGATATGGCTTGATCCCTGTCGATCAGGATCGTCATCGGCGCTGCCGCCTACTCCGCGGCCTGGAGGCACGCGGACGGGCAGGCCTTTTCCAGGGCTTGGTCGAGGTCCTCGATGATGTCCTGGCAATGCTCAATACCGATCGACAAGCGGATCGTTTCCGGCAAAACGCCGGCGACCCGCTGCTGCTCCGCCGACATCTGCCGGTGCGTGGTCGAGGCCGGATGGCAGGCCAGCGACTTGGCATCTCCGATATTGACGAGGCGCGTGATCAGCTTCAGCGCATCGTAGAAGGACTTGCCGGCTTCCATCCCGCCCTTGATGCCGAAGGTGAACAGCGACGACGCGTTGCCGTCGAGATATTTCTGGACCAGCGGATAATAGGGACTGTCCGGGAAACCGGTGTAATTGACCCAGGCCACGCGCGGATCCTTGCGCAGGAATTCGGCGACCTTGCGGGCGTTCTCGCAGTGGCGCTCCATGCGCAGCGCGACGGTCTCGATGCCCTGGAGCAGCAGGAAGGCGTTGAACGGCGACAGCACCGAACCCATGGTGCGCTGATAGATGCTGCGCGCGCGCTCGATATAGGCCGTCTTGCCGAAGCGCTCGGCATAGACGAGGCCGTGATAGGAGGCGTCCGGCTTGTTGTAGCCGGGGAAGCGATCGGCGTGCTTGGCCCAGGGGAAATTTCCGGAGTCGACGATGGCGCCGCCGAGCGTGGTGCCGTGACCGCCCAGAAACTTCGTCAGCGAATGCACGGCGATGTCGGCGCCGTAATCGAACGGCTTGAGCAGGATGGGCGTTGCAACGGTATTGTCGACGATCAGCGGCACGCCATGCGCATGGGCGATCTTCGCCAGCGCCTCGATGTCGCAGACATTGCCGGCGGGATTGCCGATGGTTTCGGCGAACACGGCGCGGGTGTTCTCGTCGATCAGCTTTTCGATCGCCTCGGGCTTGTCGCTCTCGGCGAAGCGGCCGGTGATGCCCTGCCGCGGCAGGATGTGCGAGAGCAGCGTATGCGTGGTGCCGTAGAGCTGCGGCACGGAAACGATGTTGCCGCCGTGGTCGGCGACGTTGACGAAGGCGAAATGCAGCGCGGCCTGCCCGGTCGCGACCGCAAGCGCGCCGACGCCGCCCTCGAGCTCGGCGATACGTTTCTCCAGCACCGCGCTGGTCGGATTGGCGATGCGGCTGTAGCGATAGCCTTCGGTCTCGAGATTGAAGAGCGCCGCGCCGTGATCGGCGCTGTCGAAGGCGTAGGCCGCAGTCTGGTAGATCGGCACGGCAACCGCGTGCGTGGTGGCTTCGGGCTCGTAGCCGGCGTGAATAGCGATCGTCTCGTTGCGCATCGTGCCACCTCCGCGTGGAGCGGGCCGCACTTATTGGCCTGTATGAGGCATGTGCGTTGTCCGCCGTCCCTCTGTTAGAGGCGGGTGGTAAAGCGGACAATAATTCGTCTAGAGATCGAGGAAGTAACCCTAACGGTTATTGGGGAATTGGCTAAAATTCGAGTCAATTTGGATGAATGAAATTTTGCGGTTCGCGGCAGCGACCACGCTGCACTCCCTTCTCCCCTTGTGGGGGAAGGTGGCGCGAAGCGCCGGATGAGGGGTCTCTATCCATACGGCCAAGCTTGCGTTAGGGGAGAGAGACCCCTCACCCGTCTCGCCGCTGCTCGGCGAGCCACCCTCTCCCACAAGGGGAGAGGGAAACACCCTCCGCGCCCTGTCAGTCCATCTGTTCCCACAGCCGATGGGCGAGCACGCCGGCCCGCTTCTCGATCGCGGCTGCCGCATCCAGCGCGAGGTCCTCGCGATAGCGCCCGGCGATGAGCTGCACGCCGATCGGCTTGCCATCGTGCACCGTCACCGGCACCACGGCGCCGGGAAGCCCCAGCACGTTGATCGCGGAGATGAAACGGATCTCGCCCCAGAAAATCTCGCGCACGCGCTCGGGGCTGACCGTGTCCTCGCGCGGCCCCGGAATCGGCTTCACCGTGGTCGGTGCCAGCACCACCGGATACTCCTCGAAGAACAATTGCCAGGCGCGGATATGGCCGTTGCGCGCGGCGGTCGCCTGCATCCAGGCCTTGAGGTCGAGCAAGTTGGCCTTCGCTTTCATGCCGCCCCACGCCTTGTGGAAGTCTTCGGACGTCACCTTCAGCATGCCGGCTTCCTGCAACACCATCGTCTCGTTGGTGATGATGTCGCACCAGGTCTGCCAGACCCCGTCGATGTCGGGCACATCGACCTCGCTGACGCGATAGCCGGAACGCTCCAGATGATCGGCGGCCTGACGCAACGCCGCCGCGACGTGCGGATCGACCTCCATGTCTTCAGGAATCCTGGCAAGCGCGACCTTGATCGGCCCCTTCGGCTTCGGCCCGACCAGCGGCGCCGGCACCCACCAGGGATCGCGCGGATCGCGCTGGCTCATCACCTCCAGCGCGAGCCTGACGTCGGCGACGTGGCGGGCGAGCGGTCCCTGCGCCGACATCAGATGCGCCAGCATCGGCCGCTCGGCGGTTGCGCTTGCGTTGAACGCGGGAATACGTCCCTGCGTCGGCTTGATGGTCGCAACGCCGTTGCAATGCGCCGGCCAACGCAGCGAGCCGCCGATGTCGTTGCCGTGCGCGATGGTGCCGATGCCGGCGGCGACCGCCGAACCCGCACCGCCCGAGGAGCCGCCGCAAGTGATATCCGGATCCCAGGGATTGAGCGTCAGCCCGTGCAGGGGATTGTCGGTGAAGCCGCGGAATGAGAATTCCGGCGTGTTGGTGAGGCCGAGGACGATCGCGCCGGCCTTCTTCAGGTTGCGCACCACGGGCGAATCCGATGGCGCGATGAGATCCTTGTTGGCGGGAACGCCGTTGAAATTCGGACGGCCCTCGTAGTCGACATTCTCTTTGATCGTGATCGGGACGCCGTGCAGAAGGCCGAGTTCGCCGCCCTTCGCGCGCCGCTTGTCGGCCGCATGGGCCGCAGCCAGCGCCTCCTCCGAGAGATCGACGACGACGGCGTTCAGCCTCGGATTGACGGCACGCATCCGCTCGAGATGCGCCTCGACGGTCTCGACCGCGGAGATGGCGCCGGAGCGGATCGCGGCCGCGGTCTCGACCGCCGACCATTGCCAGGCCGGCCCTTTGGGGCGGCGTGGTGCTGATGATTTGCGCGGAGCTGCCTGCTTGACCGGCTTGGTTGCAGCCTTCGCAACCTTGCCCTTGCGCACGGCGTTTTTCTTGCCGGAGGTCTTCGCTGCTTTCTTCGCAGCAGTTTTCTTCCTGGTCGCCGTCTTCTTCGCCACGTCGCATCTCCTGAAATTGCGCCGCGGAAGTTATGGAGGTTCCATGACCGTGTACAGGCGCGTTTCTGCATGCCGCGCTGTCGCGGCCGACGGCGCGGGAGAGGCGCTCATGCACCTTTGGGTCTTCCCATGACCCACATGTTGATTGAATGACGTAGCGAACTAGCGCCAAGATTTCCGCATCGCGACTAGCTTTTGACGCGGCTGTTTGGACAGCGACAAACTAGAGCATCTGCCTGCAGCCGCATCGCCATGGCGGCAGCGACACCGATGGAAGGGTGTCGCGAACGGGCGCGAGGGACGGGAGGTATGGATTGGCCGGACGGGGCTGCTGGCGGAGAGAGTGGGATTCGAACCCACGGTACGGTTTCCCGCACACACGCTTTCCAAGCGTGCGCCTTAAGCCACTCGGCCATCTCTCCGGAGCGCACTCTCTTGAAGGGGCGCCGATGATTTTGCAAGGGATCGCGGGGAAATCGGGTGATTTTTCCGTAAGATGTTGTATTTCATAGACAATATCGAACGCCACGGCAGCGCTCGGAACCGCCCGCCGGCTGAACCGGCGGCCGGTTTAACGCGACGATTCACTCAAGACCGTCAAACACGTCCGGGGGACCCATGACCATCCGCAACATCACCGCCGCGCTGAGCCTGATTTCGGCCCTTGCCGCCGCCTTCGCCGGACCGGCCGCCGCACAGGTCTGCACCCGACAAGGGGTCGACGTCAGCTGTGACGACGGACGGCGCGGGATGCTTTCGGGCGATACCATCCTCTGGCCGGACGGCACGCGCTCGAGCGCGACGCCACATCAAAGCGTCATCATCGGCAACAAGAGCTCGGTGCATGTCGGGCCCGGCGTGTTCGTCGGCCAGGGCAAGGGCATGGTGCCGCTCGACGATCCGAACGCGCCGAACAAGCGGCAGTGCGCGATTCTGGAGGGCGTGTCGTACTGCTATTGAGGCTCTCGTCTTCGCCCCTGCCCTCGCCGTAAAGAACGGGGGAGAAGAAGACTAGATCAGCCGCACGCCTGATATCGCCGACTTCAGCCAGCGCAGCGCCTGCGGCGGCTGGTTGGCGAGCGGAGCGACCGCGGCCTTCTCCGTCCGGCAGTTCTCCAGCTCAGCGACGAAATCCGCCGACCATTGCTGGATGGTGTGGCCGCGCAGCTTCTTCATCATTGCATCCCAACGCATCTTGCGCTCGGTGAGCGGCATCGCCGCCGCGACCGCGATCGCGCGCGCCATGCCGTCGATGTCATGCGGATTGACCAGCAGCGCGGCGTCGAGTTCGTTGGCCGCTCCGGCGAATTTCGAGAGCACCAGCACGCCGGGATCCGCCGGGTTTTGGGCGGCGACGTATTCCTTGGCGACCAGGTTCATGCCGTCGTGCAGCGGCGTCACCACGCCGATCTGCGCGGTGCGGTAGAGACCCGCGAGCACGGCCTGGCTAAAGCCCTTGTTGAGATAGCGGATCGGGGTCCAGTCGGCCTCGCCGTGGCGGCCGTTGACGTCGGACACGAGCCGCGCGACCTCGTTCTGCAAATTGCCATAGGCTTCGATGGCACCGCGTGAGGGATTTGCGATCTGCAACAGCGAAATGCTGCGCGCAAAGTGCGGATGATCGGTCCAGAGCCGGTCGAACGCGCTGATGCGATTGACGAGGCCCTTGGAATAGTCGAGCCGGTCGACGCCGATCGCGAGCCGCTCGCCATTGAGGCTGCGGCGCAGCCGCGACACGTCCGGATGCGACGCCGATTTCGCCGCGTACTGCGCGAACTTCTCGGCATCGATGCCGATCGGAAAGACCTCGCAGCGCGTTCGGCCATGCTGCGAGATCGCGACGCCGTCTTCGACGGCGAGGCCGAGTTCGCCCGCGACATAGCCGAGAAAATTCTGGCAATCGTCATTGGTCTGGAAGCCGATCAGATCGTAGGCCAGCATCGCCGTGATCAGCTCGCGATGATTGGGAACGCCCTGCATCACCGCGGCGACAGGCCATGGCGTATGGAGGAAGAAGCCGATCGGGTCGTCGACGCCGAGCTCGCGCAGCTCGGCGCCGAGCGCGAGGAAATGGTAATCCTGCACCCAGAACGCGGTTTGTGCTTTCCGGAAACGCATCAAGGCGCGCGCCATGAAGGCGTTGACCTCGCGATAGCTGACATAGTCGTCACGCGAGACGCGGATCAGATCGCTGCGCGAGTGCAGCGCCGGCCATAGCGCCGAATTGGCAAAGCCTTCGTAATAGCCGCCATAGTGCGCCGCCGGCAGATCCAGCGTCGCGATCGCGCCCGAACCCAGTGCTTCGATCTCCGCAAACGGCTCCTTCTGATGACCGTCACGCACACGGCCCGAGGAACCCACCCAGATCGCACCCGAATGTTCCACGACGGGTAACAAGGCCGCCGCGAGACCGCCCGTCATGGGCTCGTTGGGCTTGCCGCGCGCGACGCGATTCGAAACGACGACTAAGTTCACAGGTCGTCCCCTCCTGTTTCATTCCACCCCATTTAACTGCCGTTCATCAATATGGTTCCTGATCATCCTTTGCACCAATTGAAACCAAAATCAGGCACGCGCGTTGGAACCGGTTTACCTCAAGGCAACCCGACGATTTCGCTACACAAAGTCGGCTTTGGAACCGTGGCATGCGCAGCATGAAGCAGACGCGCGGGGGAATTACGCGCGCGATATGTGGCCCCGAGATGTCGGCGCCTTATTCCAACCTTGAGTCGTCGAGCAGCCGCGCAAGGAACGTGCGTACATCATTCGGGGCATCGAAGTGCCCGTTGACACCCATGGCGCGGCGGCCGACCGAGAAGGCGAGCCCGTTCATGTCGGGCATGATCGCGAACACGGTCTCGTCGGTGACGTCGTCGCCGATGAAAATCGGACGGCGTCCCTTGAAAGGCTCGTGCTTCATCAGCTCGCGCACGCCGGTCGCCTTTGTGAAACCGGAATGCTTGATCTCGCAAACGAACTTGCCGGGCAGCACCTCGATCGGCGCGTTGGGCAGGTCGGCACGGATCAGCGAAACGGCTTCATAGATCGCCTTCTCCGCATGTGGCGCAAGGCGGTAATGCAGCGCCAGCGAATAGCCCTTGTCTTCGAGCAGAATGCCTGGACTGAGCTTGGCGACCGCCGCGAGCCGCCGCTTCAACTCCTTGTCCAGCGGCGGCGCACCGACTGCATCGGCTTCGTTGTCAATCGAAAGCCGCATCTCCGCGCCGTGGCCGGCGACGGCGCGAAAGACATCCGGCGCAAAGATCAGGTCGATGTCGTTGAGCGAACGGCCGCTGACCATCGCCAGCGCGCCCGAGGTGCGCTCCGTCAGCCGGTTCAGCGTTTCCGACAGGCCTGGCGGCACCCACACCTCACGCGGCGTCGGCATCAGGTCGAGCAGCGTCCCGTCGATGTCGAGCAGGATCGCCGTTTCATTGAGATGCGGCACGAGTGCGTGGGGCACCGGCACCGCGTCGGGCGCTTCATCGTCGACCATGGTGCGCTTCTGATCCAATTCAGCCAATTCCGATTTCATAGTCTACTCCATGGAAGCAAGCGGCCGCGCGATTTCTTCGAGCGATCTGCGTTCCGCCGAGACGGCATAGCGCCACGCCACGATCGCGGCTGCGATCATCAGGAAGGCCCCCAGTAAATAGCCTGCGAATACGCTCGTGCGTGACCCCGTGTCGATCAGCGCCCCGAACAACGCGGGGCCGATCACGCCGCCGATGCCGGTGCCGACCGCGTAGAACACGGCGATCGCGAGCGCGCGGACTTCCAAGGGAAAGGTCTCGCTGACAGTGAGATAGGCGGCGCTCGCGGCCGGCGAGGCAAAGAAGAAGATCACCATCCAGGCAATGGTCTGCCCTTGCGCGCTCAAGGCGCCGATCGAGAACAGATAACCCGACAGCGCCAGCAACAAGCCCGACGTCCCATAGGTGAACATGATCATGGTCCGGCGGCCGAGCGTATCGAACAGGCGGCCGAGCAGCAGCGGACCGAGGAAATTGCCGGCGGCGAAGGGGAGCAGATACCAGCCGACATGATCGGCGCTGATGCCGTAAAAATCGGTCAACACCAGCGCAAAGGTGAAGAAGATGGCGTTGTAGAAGAAAGCCTGTGCGATCATCAGCACGAGGCCGACCATCGCCCGCTGGCGATAGACCGAGAACAGCGTGTGCACCACCTCGCGGATCGGCGTGTGGCTCCGCATTTTCAGGCGGATCTTGGCGAAGCGCGCCTCGCTCGTGTCCTGCTCGTGTCCAATCACCGAGCGCTCGATCTCGTCGACGATGGCGTGGGCCTGGTCGGGACGGCCGTGGATCATCAGCCAGCGCGGACTCTCCGGAATCCACATCCGCATCAAGAGCACGACGAGGCCGATGGTCGCGCCGATGAGATAAGCGAGGCGCCAGCCGAGATCGGGCCCGATCACCGCGGGATCGAGCAGCACGATGGCCGCCACGGCGCCCATCGCGGCACCGATCCAGAAGCTGCCGTTGATGACGAGATCGGTCCAGCCGCGATAGCGCGCCGGCACCAATTCCTGGATGGTCGAATTGATCGCGGTATATTCGCCGCCGATGCCGGCGCCGGTGAGGAAGCGAAACAGCGCGTAGCTCGCGACATTCCATGACAGAGCGGTCGCGGCCGTCGCCGAGAGATAGAGCGCGAGCGTGATGAAGAACAGCTTCTTGCGGCCGATGCGGTCGGTCAGCCAGCCAAAACCGAGCGCGCCGAGCACAGCACCCGCGAGATAGGCGGAATTGGCAATACCGAGATCGAGATTGGAGAAATGCAGGGTGGGACTCTGTTTCAGCGCGCCGGAGAGCGCGCCGGCCAAGGTCACCTCGAGGCCATCCAGTATCCAGGTGATGCCGAGCGCGAGCACGACGCGGGTGTGAAATCCGCTCCACGGCAGCGCGTCAAGTCGTGCGGGAATGCTGGTTTCGATGATGCGATCGGCTGCGGCCGCCTTCGCGACCGCCTTGGAGACCACAGGTCCATCGTTCGGCGCTGGGCTTCGCTGCAATTCCATCGCGTTGTTGCATCTGACCAATGGACACGGCCCCGGTTCACATGGCGTGGACGAGGGGCGATCCGATCAAGGGGGTGCGGCATTCCGCCTGCCACCTGCGACAACGTCTGCGGCGAGGGCAGGTTCCCCGTGGAACGACCGTTCGCGCCGCTGGTTTTCGCTGGAGCCGCAAGGATTTGACGCATGGCTCATGTCAGAAAGACGACACATTTCAGAAAGACGACACATGCTCGCAAAACAGCGGCGCGCAAGAGCACCAAACGCGCGGCACCGAAGCGCTGGTCGCAGCGCGTGACGAAGGAGAGCGACGCGCTCGACCTCAAACAAGGCGTGTTCAAGCTGACCAGCGCGAAGAAGATCGCGACTTCGTTGAAGCGCTCGGCCGAGCACAGCGCGCGCCGCAAGACCGGCGCCTACCGCTCGGCGCTGTCGATGCTGACGTTCTACATCAACCGCGCCGGCAAGACGCTGCCGCAGACGCAGCGCACGCGGCTGGAGCGGGCAAAGCTGGAGCTGAAGCGGGCATTCGGGAGGGAGTGAGCTTTTCGCTTCTTACTCCGCCGTCGTCCCGGCCTAGTGCGCAATTGCGCACGGGGGCCGGGACCCATAACCACAAAGAGCGGTTTGGCGAAGATTAGTGGTTCGATACGTCCACCTTCCCACGATCGATAGATCACGCGGTATGGGTCCCGGCCTTCGCCGGGACGACATTGGAGAGTGGCGCGCTTCGAGCCTTACGCTGCCCGGATATTGCCCATGAAGCGGTCGAGCTCGGCACGCAGGCGGGTGCTTTCGGACGACAGCGTCTTGGCCGAATGCAGCACCTCTTCCGAGGCCGAGCCGGTTTCGGCGGCGCCGCGGTTGACCTGGCCGATGTCGGTGGCAGCGGTCTGAGTACCCTGCGCGACGGTCTGGACGCTGCGCGCGATTTCCTGGGTCGCTGCGCCTTGCTGCTCCACTGCGCTCGCGATCGACGTCGAGATCGACGAGATCTGGCCGATAGTGGCGCCGATCTCCTTGATCGCCGCAACCGACTCGGCTGTCGCGCCCTGCATGCCCGTGATGTGCGAGGAGATCTCGTCGGTGGCCTTCGCCGTCTGGCTCGCCAGCGACTTCACTTCGCTGGCGACAACTGCAAAGCCGCGGCCGGCTTCGCCGGCGCGCGCCGCCTCGATGGTCGCGTTGAGCGCCAGAAGATTGGTCTGCTCGGCGATCGCCGTGATGAGCTTGACCACTTCGCCGATCTGCTGGGCGGCATGCGAGAGCTTGCCGATGCGGTTATCGGTCTCCTTTGCCTGCACCACGGCAGCTTCGGCAATGCGGCTGGAATCGCGGACCTGGCGGCCGATCTCCTCGACCGAGGCCGAGAGCTCTTCGGTCGCAGTCGCGACCGACTGCATGTTGCTGGAGGCCTGCTCGGAGACATCGGCGACCTGGCTCGACAGGCTCTGCGTCGTCTCGGCGGTGCGGGTCAGCGTCGAGGCCGCCGATTCCAGCTGCACGGCGGAAGCCGAGACGTTGGAGACGATGGC
>NZ_JBVVOS010000013.1:0-207762 GCF_055807515.1 Bradyrhizobium sp. Kon69
ACCCCGGGCGTCAGGACCACACGACTTGTTCGTCCGCGCACGTCCTCGCATGTCGCTTCGAGTGCTGGCGTGTGCTCGCACCCGAAGCCATGCGAAGACGCTGTCGGCATCGTGTCGTAGGCACGAAAGCCATTGCTCACAGCCGAAGCCGCCCTGCAATGCCGCTCGCGCCCGACGCCGTCGCGTCCATCGCTACCTAGCCCGCGGTTCGTGACGATCGCGATCCGCCCCTTGTCCCGGGTCAGGGTATCGCGTACGTACGACAAATCCGAATTTCGGTAAAGTGGAATATTTTCGCAGGCGGGGATTGACAGGCGGGGTGGGAACTTTGTGCGGGTGTTTTGCCCGACGGGCACTCCGCCAATCCATCGTGCCCCAATTGCTTCGGCATCTTCATTGCGAGCGCAGCGAAGCAATCCAGACTTTACCCGTGGAGGGACCCTGGATTGCTTCGCTGCGCTCGCAATGACGGCGTCGCGTGGTGCGCCCTGGCGGGCTCTACTCCGTCGACAGCCGCACCATCTGGCGGCCGCCGTTCATTTCCTTGAGGCTGTTGACGAAGTTTTCCGGGCGCTGCCAGCGGTAGGGGACCTTCAATCCCATGTACTCGGCGATGTCGCCGATGAAGCCGGTGCAATTGGTGGTCTCGGCGTTCCAGACCGGCGAGCTCGCCTGCAATTTCTTGATATAGGCAAACACGCGCTTGGCGTCGGCTTCGTTCAAATAGACGCGGTAGTTCGCGGTCAGGTAGTCGGGATCGAGATCGCCGTAACTCGCGCCGGTCTCCGCCGGCACCCAGGTGAGGTGACCGAGCACATAGGCCCAGGTGTCGCCGGCCGGCGTGAGCCCTGCCACTTCGACGGCGCGCTCGCTGGTCTTGCCATACCAGACGAAGGCGTGGCCCCAGCTCGCGGCCGTGCGGGCGCGGAAATCGACGTAGTACGGACCTTTCTCCGCGCGCGCGACTGCGCGCCGCGTCGTTTGCGGCGCCGGCCGTGATACGGCGTCGGTCGTGGCAAGCGCGTTTGCCTCAGCAACGCGCTTGTTCGCTTCGTGGGCCGAGGCCGAGGGTGTCGTGCACGCGAGCATGGCCGCGAGCGCGAATCCCGCAAGGATGCAGGGTCCCGATCGATCAGGTTTGTTCGTCACGCTATGCCCCTCGAATCTCGGCCACTCACGCAGAATCTACGCTTGCTTCTGCGTATTTCGCTGCGCGTCAGTAGCGCGCCGCGACGGGGCCGGGCGCCTTGCCGATCGGGGCCTTTCCAACCGGGCTCTTGCCAATCGGCATCTTGCCGATCGGCGCCTGCTCCGAATAGACGGGAACGGGCTGGCGGCGCGGCAGATCCGCAGCATTCGCAGCCGTCACCAGAGTAAGCGTAGCACCCACGACAAATACAATCTTCTTCACAGTCATACCCCTAGAAGGTTTGGTCCAAACACGGCACCGCCGTGCCCCCAGACACACCTCACAGAAGGGCGGCCGAATGCGTCCACAGTGCGGCATCCGCGCGACATGTTGGCGGCATCTGCCGGGCGCGCGGAGACGTGATGTGTCTGAATGTTTGGTCTTCGCGCCCCTCGTTGGTCAGTGATCGGCGCTGAGGCGGAAATGCATCTCGATCTTCGCCGGTGACGCATCGCCCGCCACGCGCCAGGGTGAAAAGCCAGGGGTGGGATCAGGATCGGAGGGGAGATCGATAGGCCAGCTCTGCGTCGGCGAACCCGGAAGCGTCAGGCTGACGGCGCGGTGACGCGTTTTGTACGTCAACGACGTGGAGGCAATGATCGCTTTGCGCTCGCCTTCATGCGCGCGCCAGTTCGGAGGCAAATCGGCATTGGCATAACCTGTCGCTTCCTCGACCTCGATGTGCACATCCTCCGCCTTGTCCGGCAGCGTCATGCCGGCGGGAAGGCGAAACTCGATGTGGAGCGTCATGTAGCCGTGACTGAGATAGGGCGAGCGGATGAGTTCGTACCAGCCCCAATAGCCAAGGATTGCCGCGATGAGCAGAACGGTGAGAGCAAAGGGCGCAGAGAGCCGCGTGGTGTGGTGAGGCGTAGTGTCGGAGGTTTCCGTGGGCGGCTGTGGCGTTGCATTCCGGACCAGGCCGAAGCGCACGAACAGCCAGATGCCGGCGATCAGGCCAACCACACCGCCGATCGGACCGATGTCGAAGAAGGCGCCCATGGCGATGCCGCCATCGCGGTCTGGCCCGGCCAGCGCGATCACCAGTGCGGCAAGGGCGGACCAGCCGGCGAGCGCGCCGAGCAGGGCGGAGAGGAGGCCGAGGATGAAGCGCATGTCCGGATTGGTCGCGCGGATCGGGATGGCGGTTCGAACCATCCCGAAGGATCGGGTGCCTTCACCCGATCCGGTTCAGGCTGTTCCTGATGGTCGAGAAGATGCCGCCGATGTCTTTTCGCAAGCCGTCGAGCGCATTGAAATTGTCGAAGATGCGGGCGAGGCGGTCTTCGACCTCGCGCTTGCTCCTGGTCAGCGCGTCGACCCGCGAGGCGAGCGTGACGTCGCCGCTCGCCTCGATCTCGCCGACGGTCTTGGCAAGGAGATCGCGCGTGGTGCCGACGTCCGCGATCAGGGCCTCGATGCCGAACACGGGAGCCTTCAGTGGGACGAGGTCGGCCTGGGACTTCGACAGCTCCGTCTTGAAGGCGTTCAGCGTTGCCAGCGTCTCCTGTAACGCGCCGAGGCGCTGGCGCGACTGGAGAACAAAATCGTTCAGCGCATTCTGGCGGTCGGCAAGCGTCTTTCCGTCGGCGTCGGTCTCGACACCGGCGAGTGAGCGTTCGAGCTGGGCCTGGCGCTGGCCGAGCTCTTCGAAGTCGAGCCCGATGCCTTTCAGGATGTGGAAGCTGTCGTCGATGCGGGCCAGGCGCTGCTCGATCTCCATCTTGTTCTTCGACAGCGCCTCGACGCGGATGCCGAGCGGCGCTTCGCCGCCGGTTTCGAGCTCGTCGACGCTCTTGACGAGGCGCTCATGGCTGAGGCCCAGCTCGCCAATCAAGGCATTGAGGCCGGCGTCCGACGCGCGCAGCGGCACCAGCTCGGCGTGGGACTTCGCCAGATCTTCCTTGTACTGGTTCAGGGTCGCAAAGGTGCCCTGGACCGTGCCGACCCGCGACAGCAGCGTCGCTACGTCGCGCGCGATGTCCTTGAGCCGGTCGGCGAGATTGTTCTTGCGGTCGTCGGTCTCGAGGTCGTGCAGTGAGCGTTCGAGCTGGTTCTGGCGGTCGCGGATCTCGGTGAAAACCGGCTCGACCGCGCGGCGCTGCTCGGCGACCTTGCCGACCATGTCGCGCAGTTCCTGCTGGCGGCGGCGGATTTCGGCGAGCTGGTCGTGCATGTCGGTGGATTCGTTGCGGCCCCGCTGCAGCAGTGCGCGCTGCTCGGTCTCGCCCAGCTTGTCGTGGAGGGCGGAGACGGCCTCCCGGGGATCGCTCTCGATCAGGTGCTGGACGGTAGCGTCGAGGTGGTTCTGCAGGGCATGGGCGACGACGACGTCCTCGCGGGTCTTCTTGAGGCGGTCGCGCAATGTGTCGAGGCGCCGGTCCTGGCGCGAGAGCCGCCAGGCGGAGGCGCCGATCAGTGCCAGCACCAGAGCCAGGATCGCGCCGGTTGCAAACCGCTGCGGGACAGGCAGGCCTCCGAACCAGGCGGGCAGGTGGCCGACATCGTAACCGAGCGCCTGCTGGGCGAAGATCGCGATGGCGGTGAGCAGAACAAACCAGGCAACCAGGAAAAACAGCCACATCGTGACTTCCTCACGCCGGCACACATTATCGCCATAATTGCTATTGGAGAGCGGAACCGAGATCAAGGGCGGCGGGGGCTTGCCGGATAGGTCCGGTCGCACGATCCACGGCTGAATGCGTCAGCCGATCGGTGGAGGGCGGTGGGGAGCGCCGGAGTTTCCCGATGCGAATGGGGCGAAGCGCAATCCGGGTTCTGTGAGCTTTGAGAGCCGGCCCGGATTTCGCTTCGCTCCATCCGGGCTACCGCACCGTATCGATGGCTACAGCCGAAACTCGTTGGTCAGCTCGCCGATGCCGTCGATCGCGACGGTCACGATGTTCACCGGCTCTTTCATCACGCCGACGCCAACCGAGGTGCCGACGGCAATGAGGTCGCCGGCGAGCAGGGTCATGTCGTGGGAGATCCTGCTGACCAGCTCCTGCGCGGAGAAGATCATGTCCGATATCGGATAGTTCTGCCGCTCCGCGCCGTTGAGGATGGTGCGGACCACCAGCTTTGCCGGATCGAGACCGGTGGCGATGACGGGGCCGAACGGGCCGTAATCGTCGATGCCCTTGGCCCGCGCCCATTGCGGGAAAGTGGGATCGCTGGTCAGGATGTCGTTGGCAGTGATGTCGTTGACGCAGGTGTACCCGAAGATGAAGCTGTCCGCTTCCGCCGGCGACACCCGGGCGCAGGTCTTGCCGATGACGATGCCGAGCTCGCCTTCGTACGTGGTCTTGCCGTCGTAATAAGACGGACGGCGGATCACCGCGCCTGGCGTCGTGATGCTGGTGGTGGCCTTCAGGAGGTAAAGCGGCTCCGGCGGCTCGGGCTGGTTGAGCTTGGCCGCGAGCGCGTGAAAATTGTTCCAGAGCGCGACGATCTTGCTGGGCGCACAGGGCGCGAGCAGTTCGACCTCCGACAGCGCCAGCGTCTTGCCGGTTGCCGCATGACGGCCGAACATCTCGCCCTCGTGCACACTGATGCCTGACGAATTCAGCGTGCCGAAGCCGGTCGTACCGCTATTGCGGAAGCGGAGCCATTGTTTGATCTCGCCAGCCATTACGCCACCGCCAGTGCGCGCGGATCCGATCGTGTCGAGATGCCGTCGTAGAGACCGGCGATGCGGGCGCGCTGGGTCACCATCGCCAGCACTGAATCGAGCGCGGGGGTCGCGATGCCGGTGAGGCGGCCCATCTCCTGCACGACGGTGACGAGCGGGTCGATCTCCATCGGTCGGCCGCGCTCGAGATCCTGGAGCATCGAGGTCTTGTGCGCGCCGACCTTACGGGCGCCTTCGATGCGGCGCTCGACGTCGACGCGGAATTTGACTCCGAACGTCTCGGCGATGCCTTGCGTCTCCATCATGATCGCGCGCGACAGCGCGCGGGTGGCCGGATCGGTGCAGATCACGTCGAGCGTTGCATGGGTGAGTGCGCTGATCGGGTTGAAGCAGACATTGCCCCACAGCTTGAGCCAGATCTCGTCGCGGATGCGGTCGAGCACCGGCGCTTTCAGCCCGGCTGCGACGAAGAGATCGGCGAGGCGTTGCACGTCCGGGGTGGTCTCGCCGGAGGGCTCGCCGAGCGGAAAATTGTTGCCGTAGACGTGACGGATCACGCCAGGCGCCTCGATCTCGGTGGCGGGATAGACGATGCAGCCGATGGCGCGCTCGGCGCCGATTTCGCGCCACTGCCGTCCGCCGGGGTCGATGCTCTCCAGCGTCGAATTCTCGTATTGGCCGCCATGCTTGTAGAAGTACCAATAGGGGATGCCGTTGACGGCGGTGACGATGCGGGTGTGGGGGCCGAGCAGCGGCTGCATCGTCTCGATCACGCCGGTGATCGAGTGCGCCTTCAGCGTGATGATGATGTAGTCCTGCACGCCGAGCTCGGCCGGATCGTCGGTGCAGCGCGGATGCACGGTGTGCTTCTCCTCGCCCGCGAGCAGCGTCAGCCCGCGCTCGCGCATCTCGGCAAGGTGCGCGCCGCGTGCGACCAGGCTGACGTCGGCGCCCGCGCGCGCGAGCTGTACCCCGAGATATCCGCCGATTGCGCCGGCGCCGTAGATGCAGATCTTCATGGAATCCTCGCGGAGCAGCAGAAGCCGGATTTCGGGACGAAAGATCCGGTCCGGCTCGGAAGGGTCCGAGCAGGGGCCGGTAGTCGCAGGGGAAGTGAGGCGCCTTAAGCTGCTTGCGGCGTGCCGTTGAGTGCTTCGTCGATGACGGCCGCGATGTCACGCATGCTGATGACCGAGACGAGGCTGTAATCGTCGATGACTGGCAGGTGCCGGATGTGATTCCGGTTCATCAGATGGCGGACGTGCTCGATCGTGTCGCTCGACGTGCAGGACACGAGCTGCTGCACCGAGACGAGCTGCGAGACCTTGACGTTGACGGCATTGGCGCCGTGCTCGGCGACGGCGCGCACGACGTCGCGTTCGGTGAACATGCCGACCGCGGTATTACCCTCGGAGCGGACCACGTCCTTCACCACCAGTGCGCTGATATTGTTGGCGCGCATCAGCTTGGCGGCGATACCCACCGTTTCGTTCATTCGCACCGTGACAACGCGCGGTGTCTTCTTGCGCAGAATGTCTCCGACCAGCATTGCAACCTCCCTGGGTGAATGATGAGGCGAGTGTGGTATACATAATGCCAATCGTCAAGCATTCGGTTTGGCTGATCCGAAAATTCTTGCGGCAGCAATGCTGACATTTGTCGTGAGCCAAAAAGAAAAGGGCGCATCGCTGCGCCCCTGTCTCACCCGTGCAAGGTGCGTGTTGGTTATGCCGTCTCGGTCTTGGCGTTCCCCGTCGCGGCGTTGGCGCTCTCGGCTTCCTTGCCGAGGATGAAGGAGCGGCGCATCGGCTTGATCACGAACAGCGCCATCAGGGCCGCCGTCGCGTTCAAGGCCACCGCGACCACGAACACGGCCTTCCAGCCATACGTGGCCGAGATCACGCTCGCGAGCGGAACGAGCAGGGACGCCGTCCCCTTCGCCGTGTAGAGCATGCCGTTGTTGGTGGTTGCGAACTTCGAGCCGAAGGTGTCGCCGCAGGTCGCCGGGAACAACGAGTAGATCTCGCCGAACACGCCGAAATAAACCGCGGTCGCGAGCACGAAGACCACAGGCACGTGGCCATAGGCGGACAGCGTCAGCAGCATCAGCGCGGCGGTGCCGAAGGCGATGAACATGGTGTGCTCGCGGCCGATCGTGTCGGAGACGAAGCCGAAGAAGGGCCGTCCGAAACCGTCGAAGATGCGGTCGAGCGAGATCGCGAACGTCAATGCCGCCATCTGGAAGCCGGCGAGCGTGACCGGCGTGTCGGCGATCTTGAAGTCGTGCGCGATCGGAGCGATCTGCGCCGCCGTCATCAGGCCACCGGAGGCGACCATGACGAAAACGAGATACATCACCCAGAAAATAGGGGCGCGCAGCACCTGGGGAGGGGTGAAGTCGATCTTGGTCTGCGGCAGATTGAGCTGCTTCTTCTTCGGCGGGATCGAGATCCGCGGCGGCTGGATGAAGAAGGCGAGCACGAAGACGATCACGCCCTGGCCGATGCCGAAGGTGAGGAACGCGTGCTGATAGCCGCTCGTTGCGATCATGGTCGCGATCGGAACGACGGTGAGTGCAGCGCCTGCGCCGAAGCCGGCGGCGGTCGCACCGGCGGCAAGGCCCCGGCGATCGGGAAACCATTTCAGCGCGTTGCCCACGCAGGTGCCGTACACCGCGCCCGCGCCCATGCCGCCGATGATCGCGGCCGCGTAGAGCAAGGTGAGGCTATCGGCATAGGAGTTGAGTATCCACGACAGCGCGATCATGACACCGCCGAACATGATGACGATGCGCGGGCCGTATTTGTCGACGAACCAGGCCTCGATCGGCACCAGCCAGGTTTCGGTGACGACGAAGATGGTGAAGGCGAGCTGGATCGCGGCGCGCCCCCAATGGTGCGCGTGATCGATCGGATCGACGAACAGCGTCCAGCCATATTGCAGGTTGGCGATCATCGCCATGCAGACGATGCCCATGACCAGCTGGAGCCAACGGAAACCTGTGCGGAGAGGCGCGGCCGTGACAGCGCCATCGGTGCTGGAAATCATCAAAAACCTCCCGAGCGCCTGTCTGGTTCGACACGGGTCGCAAGATGACCTGATGTCGCAATATTGTGGCTTATCGTCGCAAGCGCGATGAGGAGCTTGGTATACCATATTCCAGATTGCAAGTCCTATCTTGGCGCGCCACTGACAAAATATGCGGGGGTTCCGGTTGGGAACTGCGGATTCATGAAAACGTCGCGCACAACGAAAACGCCCGGCCGTGAGGCCGGGCGTTTTGCACGAGAAGGCGCTTTTGAGTGCGTCAGACGGTCGATTGCGCGACCACCACCTTGCGCCAGGGCTTGAGCACCGCGATCGCCAGCGCCGAGGCCAGGATGTTGGCGCCGGCCGCGATGATGAACACGTTGTCCCAACTGCCCGACGATTGCTGCATGTAGTTGCCGATCGGGACCAGCAGGGCGGCCGTACCCTTCGCGGTGTAGAGCAGGCCGGCATTGGTGGTCGCGAACTTGGCGCCGAACGTGTCGGTGCAGGTCGAGGGGAACAGCGAGTAGATCTCACCCCAGGCGAAGAACACGAAGCCCGAGAGCAGCACGAACCAGAGCGGATCGTGGCCCCAGAGGTAAAGCATCCAGATGCCGATACCTTCCATGCCGAAGGCGATGAACATCGTGTTCTCGCGGCCGATCATGTCGGAGATCCAGCCGAAGAACGGACGCGTCAGGCCGTTGAGCACGCGGTCGATCGTGGCCGCGAAGGTCACCGCCGTCATGGTCACCGCCATCAGCGTGACTGGCACGTTGTCGATCTTCCAGTCGGCCGCGATCGGCTTCAAATTGGCCGTCACCATCAGGCCGCCGGCGCCGACGATCACGAACATGAAGTACATCAGCCAGAAGATCGGCTGACGCAGCACCTCGGTCGGCTGATAGTTGCGGCGGGTCTGTTGCAGATTGGCGTTCGCCACCACGCTGGGCACTTGGCCTGCCTTCGGCGCCAGCAGGAAGAAGGCGAGAATGCAGATGATGATGCCTTGTCCGAGGCCGAAATAGAGGAAGGTGGTCTGGAAACCGCTGTCCTTGATCATGGCCTGGATCGGCGCGACGGTGAGCGCAGAGCCTGCACCGAAGCCCGCGGCCGTGATGCCTGCGGCAAGACCGCGCTTGTCCGGAAACCACTTCAGCGCGTTGCCGACGCAGGTGCCGTAGACGCCGCCGGCGCCGATGCCTGCGATGATCATGCCGAGATAGTAGCCGTTGAGCGAGGTCGCCTGCGCGTTGATCGCCCAGCCGGCGGCGCAGAGCACGCCGCCGACCAGGACGACGAGGCGCGGACCGTATTTGTCGACGAACCAGCCTTCGATCGGCACGAGCCAGGTCTCGAACAGCACGAACAGCGTAAAGGCCCATTGGATCGACGCACGATCCCAGCCGAACTTCTTCTGGATGTCGGGGACGAAGAACGTCCAGCCGTATTGATAGTTGGCGATCATCACCATCGCCGCGACACCGACCGCCAATTGCGTCCAGCGATACGTGTCGCTAACGCGCGCGGCTGTCGGGGCGGTTGCTTGCACCATGTCCGTCATAAAGCCTCCCGTGGCGCCTCTCATTTTTCTGCGAGCGCTGGAACGGCATTCTTGTATGCATTATGCCAAGCTTCAAGCGCTGGTCCGGTCACCGTGCGCAAATGCCGCAGGACCTTGCCCGGTTGCGGCTGTGACTCAGGACAGCACAAGTAGAAATGGCCCCGTCATCCGGGGCCATTCATCAAAAGTCGTATGCAAACCGATCTGAAACCGTCCCGCCGCACGGCGGCGCGGGAGGAGGCCAGCTTACAGGCCGAAGCGCGGCAGGTCGCCGTTGTGATTCGAGATCTCGGCGCTCGCCATCAGGAGGCGGTCGATCGTGGCCATCAGGCGGGCGAACAGCGAGGAGGAGGGCGCGAGAGCGACGGAAGCGGTCTTGGACATCGGAAATCCCTTTCTTGAGACGGTCAGTAGTGCTGTCTCATTTCGAAAGGGAATTTATGTATACCAGATGCCAATGTCTATGCATGCCATTGCATGGCAGCATTTAGCTCTTCGCATTGCAGCATAATAATCCGTTAAATGGGCCGATTTGAGCGGGATATGCCCAAAACCGGCCGAAACTGAACCATTTGACCGTCGATGTCCAAAAACGGAGCCTTGGCAGCGGCACACGAAGCCGTTAGTGGTCTGCCCCCTTCCAATCATCTGTCAGAGTGGTTCATGTCGAGCGCCTCGCCCGCCGTCTCGATCGGCATCGATTTTGGGACCAGCAACACGGTCGTGGCCCTTGCGGCGGACGACCGCCGGGTCGAGGCCATCCGCTTCGACCATGGCGGACAGCGCCACAGCGTCTTCGTGTCGGCGCTGTGCTTCTGGGAGGACCGGCCGGGTGCCGGCGCCCAGGCCGAAGGCGGCCCGTGGGCGATCGAGCAGTTCCTCGAAGGCCGCCATGTCTACCGCTTCCTCCAGTCGTTCAAGACCTTCGCCGCGAGCTCCAGCTTCAACACCACCCAGGTGTTCCGGCAACGCTACAAGTTCGAGGATATTTTGGCGGCGTTCCTGCGGACGCTGGCGCGCCATGGCGGCGATAAATTCGGCTTCGAGACGTCCACCATCACGGTCGGTCGCCCCGTCCGCTTCGCCGGCGGCAATCCCGACGAGGCGCTGGCGATGCAACGTTACCGGGCCGCGTTCGAGCGCCTTGGGGCCGGCCACGCCCGCTATGTCTACGAGCCTGTCGGAGCCGCGTTCTCCTTCGCCCGCCGGCTGGAGCGCGATGCGACCGTGCTGGTCGCGGATTTCGGCGGCGGCACCAGCGATTTCTCGGTGATGCGGTTCTCGCGTGCCGGCGGCGCCTTGCGCGCCGAGCCGCTCGGCCACGCCGGTATCGGGATTGCGGGCGACACGTTCGATTACCGCATCGTCGATCACGTCGTCTCGCCGCGGCTAGGCAAGGGCTCGAGCTTCCGCTCGTTCGACAAGGTGCTGCCGATCCCCACCGGCCACTACACCAATCTCGCGCGCTGGCATCAGCTCGCGATGATGAAGAGCAACGGCGACCTGCGCGAACTCCGGGAGCTTGCGCGCACCGCGGTGAAGCCGGCTCTGCTCGAGGATTTCATCACCATCGTCGATCTCGACCTCGGCTTTTCGTTGTACCGCGCGGTGTCCGACGCCAAGGTCGCACTGTCGGCGCAGGATCAGGTGGAGTTCCGCTTCAAAGGCGGCGGCGTCGACATCGGCTCGACCATCACGCGGAAGAATTTCGAAGCCTGGATTGCCGACGACATCGCGAGGCTCGGGGCTACCGTCGACAAGGTGCTTGGCGAAGCCGGCGTTACCGCGCGCGAGATCGAGAAGGTGTTCTTGACCGGCGGCACGTCCTTCGTGCCCGCCGTTCGAAAGCTGTTCGCCGAGCGGTTCGGCAACGAACGGCTGATGTCAGGCGACCAGTTCGAGTCGATCGCCTATGGCCTTGCGTTGATCGGACACAGCCCGGATCCCGACCGCTGGACCGCAAGCGGCGGGATTGCGCCGAAGGCAGGCGCGTAGGGCATCTTGCGCGATTGTGCGCGCGCCTCGTCCTCCGAGAGGCTATTGCTTGATCTCAGGCTCGACGAGCTTCGCCAGATTGCGCAGCGATTCCTGCCAGCCGAGATAGCAAGCCTCCGGCGGGATGACGTCGGGGATGCCCGCCTGCGTGATATCCAGCTCGGTGCCGACGGATACTTTCTTCAGGATCACGGTGACCTGGATCTCGCCCGGCAGATTGGGGTCGTCGAACCTGTCGGTGTAGCGGAGACGTTCGCCGGGGACGAGCTCGAGATATTCGCCGCCGAAGGCGTGGCTGTTGCCCGTCGTGAAGTTGCGGAACGACATCTTGAACGTGCCCCCGACCTTCGGCTCGAAATGATGGACGGTGCAGGTGAAGCCGTTCGGCGGAAGCCATTTCGCCAGCGCATCCGCCTCCAGGAAGGCGCGATAGACTTTCTCCGGGCTGGTCGTGAGAACGCGGTGCAGGCGGACGGTGCTGGGCATGATCATCTTCCTCATGAATCGCCGGGCTCGACGTCAGCGTCTATTGCCCGTTCATGTCTAGATGACGGACGAGATACCCCCGATCCGACAGGGCGTTTCGAATTTTTTGATGGATGAGGGGCAGACTGCCGCCACGTCCTGCGGCGTCATGATGAATGCCAGCTTTGTAATAGCGGATCGTCGGATTGTTCCGTCGGCCTGCGGCGTGAGGCGCGACGGCGAAAGCTGGCGGGCGATCACGCGCTCGACTGCGTCGGTTGCACTTATTGATCGAGGCGAATCTGCGCGGTTTTGACAATGTCCTGCCAGCGCGCGATCTCTTCGGTCATCCGCCGCTTGAGCGGTTCGGGGCCTCGCTGGTCCGGCGGTGGCAGGATCAAGCCTACCAGTTCAAGCCGTCTCCGCACGCCGTCATCGTCGAGCGCTGAGCGAAGCGCATCCGAGAAGCGGTCGCGAATGGCGTCGGGCGCGCCTTTCGGCAGGTAGAACGCGAACCAGCTCGATGCGACAAACTGTGGAAGTCCTGCTTCCCTCGCCGTCGGCGTGTCCGGCAATTGCGGAACCCGTGCGGGCGCTGAAACGGTCAGAAAACGCAGATTGTTGTCACCCAGGAACGGAAGAACGTCGCCCAACAGTCCACAGCTGAAGTCGCTGCGGCCCGCGATCAGGTCGGTCATTGCCAGCGCTGATCCGCGATATGGCACTTCCACCGGCTTGAATCCGATCACGGAGGTGAACAGCAGACAGCTGATGTGGCTGATCGAACCGACACCCGCATGGCCCAAGGTGAGGTCCGGGCCACGCGCCTTCGCGATCGCGATGAACGACGCCATGCTGTCCGCGCCAAGGTCGCGGCGGGCAACGACCAGGATCGGCGTTTCCGCGACCAGGCCAATCGGCGTGAAATCAAGCAGCGGGTCGTACCGGAGATTCGGATACAGCGCGACCGATGCCGCATGCGTGCCGACGTGACCGCTGACGAGCGTATAACCGTCGGGCGTGCTTTTCGCGACGCGCGTTGAGCCGGTCGTGCCGCCCGCCCCGGCGATGTTCTCGACAATGATCGGCTGCCCAAGTTTTCGCGCCATGTGTTCGGACACGATCCGGCTCATCACGTCATTGGGGCCGCCAGCCGCGAACGGGACGACCAACGTGATCGGCCGTGACGGGAACGGCGCCTCGGCCTGTGCCGCATTCAACATTGTCAGCACCGCAGCTGCGACGAGGCCCATGCGCTTGCGCTTCAAAATCATATGGCCTCACTCCGCATCAATGGCATCGCCTTGCACTGCCGCGATAACACGATCGACCTCACGGCCGGACAGGCCGATGTATCGGGCCGGATCCGCAGCCGCCTCGATCTCATGGGGCGCGATGTGGGCCGTCACGGCCGGATCGCGCGAAAGGCTCTGGGCTAGTGTCAGGCCCGAGGCGATGGCGTGCATGCATGCCGCACTCACCATTTCGTGCGCATGATGGCGCCCGACGTGCGGAGCCAGCGCCATCATGACGGCCTCTGCGGCGATGAGACCCTGTGTCCGACCGAGATTGGCCTGCATCGCATCGGGCCTGACGACTAGTCCGCTGCAGAGGCGAACAGCGTTGTCCATGGCCCGGGAGACCAGCACGAACGCTTCCGGCAGCAGCAACCATTCGGCTTGCCACGGTCCCGTCGCCCGTTCGTGGTCGTGGACCGAAGCGTCGAGCATGGCACTTGCCAGCCGGCGCAGCGACGGTCCGGTGCTGAGGATCTGCTCGCAGATGATCGGGTTACGCTTGTGCGGCATGGTGCTGGACGCGCCATGGCCCTGACCGCCTGGCTCCAGCACTTCGCCGACCTCGGTCTGCGCCATCAACACGACATCGGTCGCGATCTTGCTCAGGGTCGCAGAGATCAGCCCAAGCAGGCAAACCGTCTCGGCCAAACCATCGCGCGCGGCGTGCCATGCCACCAGGGGCTCGCCGAGTCCGAGCTCGCTGGCCAGCGCAGCGCGGACGCTGTCGCCATCATTGCCGAGTGATGCGAAAGTGCCGACCGCACCGCCGAACTGGACCTGGAGGACTCTTGGTTTGAGTTCGGCGAGACGTTGCCTGTGGCGCAGCAGGCCCGACAGCCAGACGGAAACCTTGAAGCCGAAGGTGATCGGGATCGCGTGTTGAAGCTTGGTCCTGCCGACCATCGGCGTATCGCGATGGGTACGCGCCAGATCCGCAAGCGTCGATATCAGGCGCTCTAGATCGCGGTGAATGAGCTCGAGCGCGTCGCGTATCTGCATCACGAGCGCGGTGTCCATGACGTCCTGACTGGTGGCACCCCAATGGACGAATTCGCCATGGGGTTTGCCGGTGAGCCGGATCAGCTGCTCGACCAGATTCACGACCGGCAAACCGGCGCGCAAAGTGCCCGCGGCCAATTCGTCGAGATCGAGTAGTTCAGCGCGTGCAGCGGAGGCGATCGCAGCAGCAGCCTCGGCAGGAATCACGCCAAGCTGCCCTTGAACCTTGGCCAGCGCGACCTCGACCAGGAGCATGGACTCAAGCGAATTGCGCTCACTGAAAATGGTGCGCATCGGGGCGGTGCTGAAAATATCGGCGAGGTGGCGGCTGCTGAAGACCGTTCCGGGCTCGAAACTCAGCATGGCCGTGTCGCGATCATGGATGAGCGAACGCGCGCGCGTTCAAACCAGTCGGCAAGCCTCAATCCGAGTTCGTGAATGGCGACCCTTACCTTGCGGGCGTATGGCGACGTCTGAGTAAAAAATAGCCGCATCGGTCGGTATCGGTTCCTCCGTCGTCGCGCTCCATTGCGCGCCGTACGGCTTGGCATCGATCAAGCCTAGGTTACCCCCTCGTTTTGTAAAAATGCATTATTGCGATACATGCGTTCTGAATTGGAGAACGCCGTCGAGCGCGCCGGAATTCGGATATGGCCAAGCGCGCTCATGTCGGGTTGCAGATCGTCGCCGAGAAGATCAGAGCCGCTAATGCGAGCTTCTCCGACGGAAGCGTCCTGTACCTATCGCCGAGCTCCTGAGACGTCGAATCGGGCAAATGCCAAGCCTTGCAAATAGCGAGGATGTGGTATACGTTGAGGCTGTTCGTTCAGCCGCTGTGCCTTGTTGAATGTGCCCGCGGGCTCCTTTTCCATAGACATCGACGAATAGAATTTGTTCTGCGTGACGAGCACGCGGAACCTGCGCGTATGCGCTTTGGAGAAGAAAATGACGACAGGTACTGTGAAGTGGTTTAACGGCCAGAAGGGCTTTGGATTCATTCAGCCGAACGACGGCGGCAACGATGTGTTCGTTCACATCAGCGCGGTCGAGCGGGCTGGTCTTGCAGGTCTCGCTGAAGGCCAAAAGGTCAACTTCGAGCTCAAGACCGACAAGATGCGGGGCAAGGTCAGCGCTGAGAATCTCTCGCTGGCCTAAAGTCTTGGTGCCGTTTCACGGATGTGCTGAAACGGCCATGCCACCCGCTCGATCCCAGGATTGAGCGGGTTTTTGTCCGTTGCAGAGCAGGGTGAATAATGAGCGCCAAGAGACCGGCCGAACCGTCACCCGAAAGCATCGCGCGGACTAACCGTCAGCGTTTGGCCGCAGAGGAAGGCGCTCGGGCGATGGTGGATGTTGGAAAGCAAGCCGTCGATGTTCGCAAGAACATGGCGCGGCTTCGAGAGCTGCGCGAAGCCAAGGAAGCGGCAGACGCCGCCCTTCAGGCATCATTGCCCGCCGCCACCCCGACGAAGCGCAAGAAGAAGGTGACGCCATAGCTGGCTTCCATTGCGCCGACGACAATTGGGAGAGGGCCGATCACATGCCAAAGAGTGCGGATCGTGCCTAGAATCAAGTTGGATGGCGGTGGCACCATCACCTTCTTTCTCGCGCTTGGCGCAGGACGACAGATGTGCCGTCTTGCGACGACCTTCCTGACGCAGAAGCAGGCTTTCAGTTATCTTCGCAAGAACCGGACCGAGTTCGAGCGCATGGCGCGGGCGCAGCTCGCGTCTGGTGCAGTCGAAGACGGAATCGTCGTGCTATCGATGCTGTAAGGCAGGCGCAGATTTCAGTGCCGCGCCTTCAGCGCAATCCGCGATCGGAGTCTGGGACCGACGCTCTTATTCGGAGCCGCTTCCCGGCTTCGCCTCCCGGGCCAATCGCTCCGCTTTCAGCCGTTCGCGATTCTCGTTGAAGGAATTCTGGTCCTTCGCATAGTCATTGATCGGCTTCTGCGTTGTCGCAGGCTTGAACGCCTTGTTGGCTTCACGCTTGGCGCGATCAGAGGATTGATCTTTCGACATTTAAGCCCTCAATTTGATCAACGAGCGTGGTCCTGGCGAGTGCCGGACGCGACGCCACCTGTGCCCGAACTGAAAGGCCGACTTGCCATCCTCGGAAGCGAAGGCGACCAGTTCTTCAGCGTGGGGCAGGGTCTTTGCGAGGCGTGCTGCACTCGCCGTGGAGATTGCATGCTCGCATTTCCGGGAGCACGCCGGTCGAGGAAGTAACGGCCGGCCACCGCATCTGTTCCTCGCGAACCAATCTTTAATCCAGCCTTGGCGGCGCGGCAAGCGCGCCGATCGTGCGATGCAGCCCCTTCCGCGCCAACAAAAAGGCCGCCGAAGCCGGCGGCCTTTCGCGTCGTGAGATAAGCCCGCTTACTCTGCGGCTTGCTTTTGCGGCGGATCGAGCGCGCCGGACTTGTGGATATCGGCGACCTGATGGTCCGAGAAGCCAAGCACGGTGCGCAGGATCTCGTCGGTGTGCTCGCCGAGCAGCGGGGAGCGCTCCACCTCGCTCGGGGAGTCCGACAGCTTGATCGGGTTGCCGACCGAGATGTACTTGCCGCGGGTGGGGTGGTCGACCTCGACCACGGTGCCGGTCGCGCGCAGCGACTGGTCCTCGGCGATCTCCTTCATCGACAGGATCGGGCCGCAGGGGATGTCATCCTTGTTGAGGATTTCCATCGCCTCGAACTTCGTCTTCGTCATCGTCCACTGTTCGATGCGGCCGAAGATCTCGTTGAGGCGCGGCAGGCGGACGGCGGGCTTGGCGTAGTTCGGATCGGTCTTCCAGGAGGGCTCACCGATCACGTCGCAGATCTTCTCCCAGACGGGGGCCTGGGTGATGAAGTAGATGTAGGCGTTGGGATCGGTCTCCCAGCCCTTGCACTTCAGGATGCGGCCGGGCTGGCCGCCGCCTGAATCGTTGCCGGCGCGCGGCACGGCATCGCCGAACGGAATGCCTTCGCCGAACTGGCTGTATTCCTTGAGCGGACCATGGGCGAGGCGCTGCTGGTCGCGCAGCTTGACGCGCGCGAGGTTGAGCACGCCGTCCTGCATCGCGGCCGTCACCTTCTGGCCCTTGCCGGAATGGGTACGCTGATAGAGTGCGGTGACGATGCCGAGCGCCAGATGCAGGCCGGTGCCGCTGTCGCCGATCTGCGCGCCGGTGACGAGCGGCAGGCCGTCGCGGAAGCCGGTAGTGGAGGCGGCGCCGCCGGTGCACTGCGCGACGTTCTCATAGACCTTGCAGTCTTCGTACGGTCCGGGACCAAAGCCCTTGATCGAGGCGACGATCATCTTCGGGTTGATCGCCTGGATCTTCTCCCAGGGGAAGCCCATGCGGTCGAGCACGCCGGGGCCGAAATTCTCGACCAGCACGTCGCACTTCTTGATCAGCTCGGTGAGGACTTCCTTGCCCTTGGGGTTCTTCGTGTCGAGCGTGATCGAGCGCTTGTTGTGGTTGAGCATGGTGAAATACAGGCTGTCCACGTTCGGGATGTCCTGCAGCTGGCCGCGGGTGATGTCACCCACACCCGGACGTTCCACCTTGATCACGTCGGCGCCGAACCATGCGAGCAACTGCGTGCAGGTCGGCCCGGACTGGACGTGGGTGAAGTCGAGAATGCGAACGCCCTCGAGCGCTTTTGTCATCGTGTTGCTCCTGTTACTCTTCTGTTTCCGTCATTCCCGCGAAGGCGGGCATCCAGTATTCGCTGAAGGTTCAGTTGGGCCTCAGTGCTCGCCTCAAGGATGATCTGGCGATTACTGGATTCCCCGCCTGCGCGGGGAATGACCCGGCGGCTGGTTACTTCTTCTTCTGCAGAACGCTCTGCGGATTGAGGTTGCCGATGCGGCCGCTCTCGGAACCGGCGGCGGGATCGATCACGGCGTTGATGAGCGTCGGCTTGCCCGAGGCCATGGCTTCGTTGACGGCGCGCTTGAGCTCGTCCGGCGAGGTCGCGTTCACGCCGACGCCGCCGAAGGCTTCCATCATCTTGTCGTAGCGGGCGCCCTTGACGAACACTGTCGTTGCCGGATCGGAATTGGCGCCGTTGACGTCGGTGCCGCGATAGATGCCGTCATTGTTGAAGATGACGACGCAGATCGGCAAATTGTAGCGGCAGATAGTCTCGACCTCCATGCCGGAGAAGCCGAAGGCCGAGTCGCCTTCCACCGCGAGCACAGGATGGCCGGTCTCGAGCGTAGCCGCGATCGCCTGGCCCATGCCGATGCCCATCACGCCCCAGGTGCCGACGTCGAGACGCTTGCGCGGCTTGTACATGTCGATGACGCCGCGGGCGAGATCGAGCGTGTTGGCGCCCTCGTTGACGAGGATCGCCTCGGGATGATCCTTGATGACGTTCTTCAGCACGCCGAGCGCGCCGTGATAGTCCATCGGCGATTTGTTGTTCATGAGCTTCGGCGCCATCTTGGCGACGTTCTCTTCGCGCTTGGTCGAAATCGCCTTGGTCCACTCGGCCGGCGGGGCGGTCCAGCCCGAAGCCATCGTCTGATTGAAGGCGGAGACGACCGAGCCGATGTCGCCGACGACGGGCGCGACGATCTCGACGTTGGAGTCCATTTCCCTGGGCTCGATGTCGACCTGGATGAACTTCTTGGGCGCTTCGCCCCAGTTCTTGCCCTTGCCGTGCGAGAGCAGCCAGTTCAGCCGGGCGCCGATCAGCAGCACGACGTCAGATTCTTTCAGCACCGTGGAGCGGGCAGCGCCCGCGCATTGCGGATGCGTGTCGGAGAGCAGGCCCTTGGCCATGCTCATCGGCAGGAAGGGGATGCCGCTCTTCTCGACGAAGGTTTTGATCTCCTCGTCGGCCTGCGCGTAGGCCGCGCCCTTGCCGAGGATGATGAGCGGGCGCTTTGCGCTCTTCAAAACATCAAGCGCGCGCTTGATCGAAGCGGGCGAGGGGATCTGCGCGGGAGCCGCGTCGATCACCTTGACCAGCGACTTCCGGCCGGCATCGGCGTTCATCACCTGGCCGAACAGTTTTGCCGGCAGGTCGAGGTAGACGCCGCCCGGGCGGCCGGAGACGGCGGCACGGATGGCACGGGCAAGCCCGATGCCGATGTCCTGGGCGTGCAGCACGCGATAGGCTGCCTTGCACAGCGGCTTGGCGATCGCGAGCTGGTCCATCTCTTCGTAGTCGCCCTGCTGGAGGTCGACGATCTCGCGCTCGGAGGAGCCCGAGATCAGGATCATCGGATAGCAGTTGGTGGTGGCGTGCGCGAGCGCGGTGAGACCGTTGAGGAAGCCGGGCGCGGAGACGGTGAGGCAGATGCCGGGCTTCTTGGTGAGGTAGCCGGCGATGCCCGCCGCATAACCGGCGTTCTGCTCGTGGCGGAACGAGATCATGCGAATACCGGCCGCCTGGGCCATGCGACCCAAATCCGTGATCGGGATGCCCGGCACATTATAGATGGTGTTGATGCCGTTCAGCTTGAGCGCGTCGATGACGAGATGAAAACCATCCGTCAATTCCTGCTCGGTGCCCGGTGCTTCGGACTTGGTCGCGGTATTCAGCATGGGCCTTGTCTCCCTGGTCTCAAGATGCCGTTTCAGGCTTTAGGGGCGATGCCTCGCCCTTCTGGTGAACGTTGCTGGCTAGAAGAGTTCCTGACCATGCGCTTCGACGTAAGCGGCAAGGCCAAGGGTGTGATCGCGGGCGCGCTTCTCGGCAAGTTCGGTATCGCGCGCCTCCAGGGCTTCGATCATGCCGAGATGCTCGGGTAGCGACGTCGCGGTGCGGTCCTTGCGACCGATCGTCAATTGCCGATAGCCACGCACGTGCAGCAGCAGGTCGTTGGTGAGATCGACCAGCACCGGTGATTCCGACAGCGAGATCAGCGCCTGGTGGAAGGCGATGTTGGCGCGCGAATATTCCTCGACGTGATCCTCTGGCAGGCGGTCCTTGCCAAAATCCTTGAAGTAGTCGCGCAGCGCCGTGATGTCTTTCTTGCGCGCGGTGGCGGTGATGAGGCGGGCCGCCATGCTCTCCAGCGCCGCCCAGGCGCGGATCATGTCGACGATCTCGCTCTTGGTCCTGCGCACCACCATGATGCCGCGACGGGGAACCGTCTTCACGAAACCGTCCTGCTCGAGCATCGCGATGGCTTCGCGGATCGGCGTGCGGCTCACACCCAGGCGCTCGGACAACGCGCGCTCGTCGAGCATCACCGGCTCGGGCGTCGAGTAGATGTCCATCTTGAGGATGGCTTCCTTCAAGGCGTCATACGCCTTGTTCTTGAAGCTACTCTCCGGGGCAATACGAACGATTGCGATATCTGCCTCGGCCATGTTCGGCAACGCCTTGGTTGGTTTCCGCAGTGACACGACGAATCTCCTCCAGTGGGAGTCGTCTTTTACAGGAATATTAACGGGAAAGTTTTTGGCATACCAAATACCAGAATGTCAAGCTGCCTATTTTTTGCAGCGTTCTAGGGTGCGCTGCAGCTTGACAAGTTGGCTTCTGGCATACCAAATGCCATCGCCAGCCATTTTTGATCCAAGCCGGCGGAGTAACCTCGGCTTTATGCCACTCCGTTCCGCGACATGGAACAGAGCGCGGCGAATGGAAAGCATCACGGGCAGCCGCAACACGCGCGCGCTTTGAGAACGCAAGAACCAAGGTCAAGGGAGAGCCACATGTCCAATTCCAAAGATGCCGTCCGCAAGGTGCTTGACCAGGTCAAGGCGGACAAGCGCACCAGCCTGACCGCGCCGGAAGGCAAGCTGGTCTGCGACGCCTACGGCATTGCGGTGCCGAAGGAGGGGGTGGCGAAGTCGGCCGGCGAGGCCGGCAAGATGGCTTCCTCGATGGGCTTCCCGGTGGTGATGAAGATTGTCTCGCCGGACATTCTCCACAAGACCGAAGCCGGCGGCGTCATCGTCGGCCTCAAGACGGCCGAAGACGCCGAGAAGGCCTACGAGACGATCCTGTCCAACGCCAGGAAGTACAAGTCCGATGCCAAGATCGAGGGCGTCCAGGTGCAGCAGATGCTGGCCGGCGGCACCGAAGTGATCGTCGGGTCGATCACCGACGCCTCGTTCGGCAAGCTGGTGGCCTTCGGTCTCGGCGGCGTGCTGGTCGAAGTCCTGAAGGACATCACCTTCCGCCTCGCGCCCGCGACCAAGCAAGACGCACTGTCGATGCTCGACGGCATCCAGGCGCATGAAATTTTGAAGGGCGTTCGCGGCGGCGAGCCGGTGAACCGCACGGCGCTCGCCGATGTCATCGTCAAGGTGTCGCAGCTCGTCACCGATTTCCCCGAGATCGTCGAGCTCGATCTCAACCCGGTGTTCGCGACGGCCAAGGACGCGATCGCGGCCGACGTCCGCATCGTCGTCGACTTCGCTTACGTGCCCAAGCCGAAGCCGCGCCCGACCGAAGAGATCGTCGCGGCGATGAGCCGCATCATGCAGCCGAAGGCGGTTGCCGTGGTCGGCGCTTCGGCCGAAGACGGCAAGATCGGCAATTCCGTGATGAAGAACCTCATCAACGGCGGCTACAAGGGCGACATCTACCCGATCCATCCCAAGGCCGCCGAGATCCTCGGCTACAAGGCGTATAAGAGCGTCAAGGACGTGCCGGGCGTCATCGACACCGCGGTGTTCGCCATTCCCGCGAAGTTCGTGGCCGCGGCGCTCACCGAATGCGGCGAGAAGAAAATTCCCGGCGCGGTTCTGATCCCGTCGGGCTTCGCGGAAGCCGGCGCGCCGGAACTCCAGGCCGAGATCGTCGAAGTCGGCAAGAAGTACGACATCCGCCTGATGGGACCGAACATCTACGGCTTCTACTATACGCCTGCCAATCTCTGCGCGACCTTCTGCACCGCCTATGACGTCAAGGGCCACGCGGCGCTGTCCTCGCAGTCGGGCGGCATCGGCATGGCCATCATCGGCTTCTCCCGTTCGGCCAAGATGGGCGTGTCGGCGATCGTCGGCCTCGGCAACAAGTCCGACATCGACGAGGACGATCTGCTCGCCTTCTTCGAGCAGGATCCGAATACCAACCTGATCGCGCAGCACTGCGAAGACCTCAAGGACGGCCGCGCCTTTGCGGAAGCCGCAAAGCGCGTCTCCAAGAAAAAGCCGGTCATCGTGCTCAAGGCCGGCCGCACCTCGGCCGGCGCGAAGGCGGCCTCGTCGCATACCGGCGCGCTCGCCGGCAACGACAAGATCTACGAGGACGTCCTGGCGCAGTCCGGCGTGATCCGCGCCCGTAGCTTGCGGCAACTGCTCGAGTTCGCGCGCGGCGTGCCGGTGCTGCCGACGCCGAAGGGCGAGAACGTGCTGATCATCACCGGTGCGGGCGGCTCGGGCGTGCTGCTGTCGGACTCCTGCGTCGACAACGGCCTGTCGCTGATGGCGATGCCGGCGGATCTGGATGCAGCCTTCCGCAAGTTCATCCCCCCGTTTGGCGCGGCCGGAAATCCCGTGGACATCACCGGTGGCGAGCCGCCGATCACCTACGTCAACACGGTGAAGCTCGGCCTGACGGACGAGCGCATCCATTCGCTGATCCTCGGCTACTGGCACACCATCGTCACGCCGCCGATGGTGTTCGCCCGCAACATGGTCGAGGTGAAGAAGGAGATGGAGGCCAAGGGCTTCGTGAAGCCGATCGTCGCCTCGCTCGCCGGCGACGTCGAGGTCGAGGAGGCCGCCGAATATCTCTACCAGAATGGCATCCCGGCCTATGCCTATTCGACCGAGCTGCCGGTGGAAGTGCTCGGCGCCAAGTACAAATGGGCGCGCGGGGCAGGGCTGCTCTGAGTCGACGATGCCGCTTCGCCTCTCCTCGCGCGCGGGGAGAGGCGAGAACAGTCAGGTCGCGATGAGCAGGAACGTGATCCGGCGTAAACCGCTCGAGCCCCGCTCGTCGTCGGAGGCCGACAACGAGGTGCGCGACGGCGGCGTGCAATCCGTTGATCGCGCGCTGTCGATCCTCGAGACTTTGTCCGAGGACGACGAAGGCTATCGCCTCAGCGATCTCGCTGTTCGCACCGGGCTCTCCGCCTCGACCGTGCACCGCCTGCTCGCGACGCTGGAAAGCCGCCGCTTTGTGCAATTCGACCGCGCCGAATCCAAATGGCATGTCGGCGTGCGCAGCTTCACGGTCGGCGCGAGCTTTGCCCGGCGGCGCAATTTCAGCGCCCAGGCCATTCCTTATTTGCGCAAGCTGCGCGATCTTACCCGCGAGACCGCCAATCTTGCCATGGTCGACGACGAGTTCATCATCGTGCTGACCCGCATGGAGAGCCGCGAGATCATGCGTTCGCTGACCCAAGTCGGCGGCCGCGTCCCCATGGTGACCTCCGGCGTCGGCAAGGCGGTGCTCGCGACCTATTCCGACGAGGACGTCGGCGCCGTCATTCGCCATCACGGCATGCCACGCCTGACCGAGAAATCCATCGTGCGGCCGAGCGACCTGTTCAAGGAGCTCGAAAAGATCCGCAAGCAAGGCTACGCGCTGGATGATGAAGAGGCCTGCATGGGCCTGCGCTGCGTTGCCGCGGTGGTCTACAACGATTGCGCCGAGCCGCTCGCGGCGATTTCGGTCTCCGGCATGACCAGCCGGCTGACCGATCAGCGGTTACCGGAAATCGGGCAGATCGTCCGTGATGTTGCTGCCGAACTGACGGCCGCGCTCGGCGGGGCAGTTCCGACACCCCGCTAATCGGAAACCCGGGGTATGTCACTGGACAGTGTCGGCCGTTTTGGCTGATATGCGACCAAACGACACGATGCGGCAAACGTCCGCATGAGCCCGGAGACGTCCCATGTTTCAACTTCCCGCGCGCCTCGTCGGCGCAGCCGTCGCGCTGACCCTTGCGGCAGCCACGCCGGCTTTTGCCCAGCAGCTCGAGCTCAAGCTGATGGCACCGGCGGCGCCGGGTGGTGGCTGGGACCAGACCGCGCGCTCGATGCAGCAGGCGCTGGTCGCCGCCGGCGTCGCACGCAGCGTGCAGGTCACCAACGTTCCCGGCGCAGGCGGCAGCGTCGGCATCGCGCAGTTCGTCAACGGCGCCAAGGGTGACGGCAACCAGCTGATGGTCAACGGCTTCGTCATGGTGGGCGCGCTCGCCATGAACAAATCACCCGTCACGCTCGAGCAGGTGACGCCGATCGCGCGCCTCACCGAGGAAATCCAGGTGATCGTGGTGCCGGCAAATTCACCGATCAAGACCGCGCAGGATCTGGCCGCAGCGGTGAAGGCCGACATCGCCAAAGTGACCTTCGCCGGCGGCTCGGCCGGCGGCGTCGATCATGTGATGGCGGCATTGTTCGCCGGCGCCGTCGGCACCGACGCAAAGAAGATCAACTACATCCCGTTCTCGGGCGGCGGCGAATCGCTCGCCGCCATTCTCGGCGCGAAGGTCACGGCCGGCATTTCCGGGCTCAGTGAATATGATGGGCAGATCAAGTCCGGCAAGCTGCGCGCGATCGGCGTGACCTCGGAGAAGCGCATTCCAGGCAGCGACATTCCGACCTTCAAGGAACAGGGCATCGACCTTGTGATCGCCAATTGGCGTTCGGTGGTCGCGCCTCCCGGAATCACGCCGGAGCAGCGCAGGACGCTGAGCGACGCGGTCGAGAAGATGGTGAAGTCGGACGCCTGGAAGGACATCCTCAAGCAGAAGGGCTGGGAGGATGCCTATCTCGGCGGCGACGCCTTCGCCGACTTCCTGAAGAAGGAAACCGTGCGCGTCACCGACGTGCTGAGATCAGTCGGCCTGGTCAAATCATGACCTCGGGCGATCCGGTCCAGCCGCCGCGGCGCGTCGATCGCGCCGGCGTCATCATTGCTGCGTTGCTCGCAGGTCTTGCCGCGGTGCTGGTCTGGGACGCGCGCGGCCTGCAATCGACCACGATGTACGGGATGGGGCCGGAGGCGATGCCGGTCGTGATCGCCACCGGTCTCGCGCTGCTCGCGATCGGCAATCTCATCGACGCGCTGCGCGGTCATTTGCCGGCGCGCGAGAGCGCCGATCCCGTGCCTGTGGTCTTGATCCTCGCGGGCCTTGCGCTGCTGATCGGCATCATCGGCTTCGGCGGCGGGTTCATTCTGGCGACGTCGGCGCTGTTCGTCACGACCTCGGCGGCATTTGGGCGCCGGGCCGTCCTCGTCGATTCCGTCATCGCCCTGGTGATGTCGATCCTCATTTACCTCGCGTTCGACCGGCTGTTGACGTTGAGCCTTCCGGCCGGCCCCCTGGAGCGACTGCTGTGATGGAAACTTTCGCGGCGCTGGCCCACGGCATGGCGGTCGCCGTCCAGCCGATGAATCTCCTCTACGCCCTGATCGGCGTGTTCCTCGGCACCGCCGTAGGCGTGCTGCCCGGCATCGGCCCAGCGTTGACGGTCGCGCTGCTGCTGCCGGTCACCTACAAGCTCGATCCCGGCGGCTCGCTGATCATGTTCGCCGGCATCTACTACGGCGGCATGTATGGCGGATCGACCACGGCCATCTTGATCAACACGCCCGGCGAGAGCGCCTCGATGGCGACGGCGCTCGAAGGCAACAAGATGGCCAAGGCCGGCCGCGGCGGGCCGGCGCTCGCGACCTCCGCGATCGGCTCCTTCGTCGCGGGCACCATCGCCACCATCGGGCTTGCCTTTCTCGCGCCGTGGCTGGTCGATTTCGCCGTGCGCTTTGGCCCGGAGGATTATTTCGCGCTGATGTGCGTCGCCTTCGTCACGGTGTCGGCGACCTTCGGCGATTCCCCGATCCGTGGCCTGACCAGCCTGTTCATTGGTCTGACGTTGGGCCTCGTCGGCATCGACAAGCTGACCGGTCAGGCGCGGCTTGCGTTCGGCGTGCCCGAGCTGCTCGACGGCGTCGAGGTGACGACGCTCGCGGTCGGCCTGTTCGCGGTGGGTGAGGCGCTCTACGTCGCATCGCGCCGCCACCACAGCGAGGAGAAGCTCGAGCCGGTGCGCGGCTCGCTGTGGATGACCAAGGAAGACTGGAAGCGATCGTGGAAGCCGTGGCTGCGCGGCACCATGTTCGGCTTCCCGATCGGTGCGCTGCCTGCCGGCGGCGCGGAGATCCCGACCTTCCTGTCCTATTCTTGCGAGAAGCGGCTGACCAAATACCCGGAAGAATTCGGCAAGGGCGCGATCGAAGGCGTCGCAGGACCGGAGGCCGCCAACAACGCTTCGGCTGCGGGCACGCTGGTGCCGCTCCTGACGCTGGGATTGCCGACCTCGGCGACGGCCGCGATGATGCTGGCGGGCTTCCAGCAATACGGTCTCAACCCGGGGCCGCTGCTGTTCGCCGAGCGGCCCGACCTCGTGTGGGGCCTGATCGCGAGCCTGTTCATCGCCAATTGCATGCTGCTGGTGCTCAATCTGCCGCTGGTCGGCCTGTGGGTGCGGCTGCTGGCGATCCCGCAGCCGTGGCTCTATGCCGGCATCCTCGTGTTCGCGACCATGGGCACCATCGCCGCAAAGCCGTCGGTCGTCGAACTGTCGATGCTGGCCGGCTTCGGCGTGCTCGGCTTTCTGATGCGGCGGTTCGATTTTCCGATCGCACCCGTCGTGGTCGGCCTGATCCTTGGCCCGATCGCCGAGAGCCAGCTGCGTCGCGCGCTCGCGATCAGCCTCGGCGATCCCATGACGCTGCTCCAGAGCCCGATCTCGGCGACGCTGCTTGCGCTGGCGTTGATCGCGCTGCTGGCGCCCTTCGTGCTGAAAGGGATGGGACGCTTCAAGGCGAACGAGGACTAGCCATCCCGACGCGAGCGTCTTCTAATGCTACGTTCATCTCGTGGGAAAAGTCATGCCGTCAGAGCTTCGTTCGCCCCGTCTCGCTGTCCTGATTGATGCTGACAATGCTTCGGCAAAGATCGCCGATGGACTGTTCGAGGAGATTGCCAAGATCGGCGAGGCCAGCGTTCGCCGCATCTACGGCGACTTCTCCAATGCCAGGTCGAGGGGCTGGGCCGACATCCTGTCGAAACACGCCATCATCCCGCAGCAGCAGTTCGCCTATACGACAGGGAAGAATGCGTCGGACATCACCCTGGTCATCGACGCGATGGACCTACTCCACAGCGGCCGGTTCGACGGCTTTTGCCTGGTGTCGTCGGACAGCGATTTTACCCGTCTCGCCGCCCGAATCCGGGAGCAGGGTATCGATGTCTTTGGGTTCGGCGAACAGAAGACGCCGGAGAGCTTCCGGCAGGCGTGCCGAAGGTTTGTCTACACGGAGAACCTGCTTCCCGCGCCGGCGAACACCCAGGACGCCGCCTCGCGATCGACGTCGCTTCAGCCGCTTGATGCCGCAACCCCCATCATCAAGAAGGTCATCACCCAGATGGAGAGCGAGGACGGCTGGGTGACGCTCGGGGAGGTCGGTCGCCAACTCGCCAATCTCGCGTCCGATTTCGATCCGAGAACGTTCGGCTTCCGCAAACTGAGTGACCTCGTGCGAAAGACGAATGCGTTCGAGATCGACGAGCAGAACGGGAGGTCGATGCGGATTCGGGTCAAGGCCGCTGCCGCAGCGGCCCCGAGACGACGGAACTCGCGCAGACCCGCGAGGCCGGCGGCGGCAGGCGCTTCGCCGCCTAAGGCGTAAGCAGGGCGTGCCGTTATATTTGCGCTTGCCCGGTCCGGCGCGGAGCGTAACCATCGCAGGGCCATAACGCCACGCGAGGGTCCTGATGACCAGACTTACCCGCTTCGCCGTCGCACCGTTGCATTCGATGACCCGGCGTCTCGCCGATGTGGCCTCGGCCCGTGTCGCGCCGGATCTCGTCGTCACCGGCGCGCGCGTGCTCTCGACCTATTCGGAGCGTATCCACGCGAACCGCGAAATCTGGATCACCGGCGGCCGCATCGCGGCGGTGAAGCCGGCCGGTGCTGCGAAGGAAGTCTTCGGCAACGTGCCGGTTTACGATGCCGCCGGCGGCATCATCGCGCCGGGACTGGTCGATCCGCACATCCACATCGAATCCTCGATGGTGACGGCCTGCGCCTATGCCGAGGCCGCGCTGCTCAACGGCACCACCACGATCTTCTGCGACAGCCACGAGATCGGCAACGTCATGGACGTCGCCGGCGTCGAGGCGATGCTGGAGGACGCGCGCGAGGCGCCGTTGTCGATCTTTTTGACTGTGCCGAGCACGGTGCCGGCCACCTCAGCCGCACTCGAGACCGCGGGCGGCGACCTCACGCCGGACAAGATCGCCGGCCTGTTCGACCGTTGGCCCGAAGCGATTGCGCTCGGCGAGAAGATGGACTTTGTGCCTGTCACCATGGGCGACGAGCGAAGCCACGCCATCCTCGCCGCCGCCCTGAAGCGCGGGCGGCCGGTATCCGGTCATGTTTATGGCCGCGAGTTCGTTGCGGCCTATGCGGCGAGCGGCGTCACCGATACGCACGAGGCGATCGACCGCGACATCGCCGACGATCTGCTCGATGCCGGGGTCTGGGTGTTCCTGCGCGGGGGACCGCCGACCACGCCGTGGCACTCGCTGCCGCAGGCGATCCGCACTATCACCGAGCTCGGCGCTTCGCATAAGCGCACCGCCGTGTGCACCGACGATCGCGACGCCGATGATCTCCTGCTGTTCGGTCTCGACTGGGTGGTGCGCGAAGCCGTGAAGGCGGGAATGTCGCCCGAGCAGGCCTGGTCAATGGGCTCGCTGCATGGCGCGACGCGCTTCGGCATGGACAGCGATATCGGCGGGCTTGGCGGCGGGCGCCGCGCCGATCTCGTGCTGATGGACGACAATCTGAAGCCGCAATGCACCTGGTATGGCGGCGAGCTCGTGGTCGAGAACCGCAAGATCACACCGAAGCTCGATCAGGCGCTGACGCAGCGCTATCAATACCCGCAGGCGGCCTACGCGACTGTGAAGCTGCCGGAGAAGCTGAAGCTGACGCCGGAGCTGCCGGCGAAGGCCTGCACCATCAACGCCATCAAGACCGCGTTGCCCGGCATCATGCTGATCCATGAGAAGATCGCGATCGAGCCGGCAAAGGATTGGCCGACGCTGTTCGCTCGCTACGGCCTGTGCTTCGTCACGGTGGTCGAGCGCCATGGCAAATCGGCCGGCAATGTCGCCTATGGCCTGTTGAAGGACTTTGGCCTCAAGCGCGGCGCAGTCGCCTCCAGCGTCGGGCACGACAGCCACAACATCATCGTTGCCGGCACCAACGAGGCCGACATGCAGGTCGCGGTGGCCGCCATCAAGGAGCAACAGGGCGCCGTCTGCCTCGTCGCCGAAGGCAAGGTGAGGGCGCTGGTGCCGCTGCCGATCGCTGGGCTCTTGTCCGACAAGCGCGTCACCGAAGTGGCCGAAGAGGTCAAGGTGCTGAAGAAGGAATGGGCGGAAGCCGGCTGCACCATCCCCTACATGGGATTCAATTTGATTCCGCTATCGGTCATTCCGGAAATTCGTATCACCGACAAGGGTCTCGTGCTGGTGCCGCAGATGCAGCTGGCGCCGCTGTTCGAGTGATCGCTTTCACGGATATCTCGATCTAACCGATTGAGACCGCCACGATTTTTCCGCGGCTACCGCATCGTGGAAAATAAAATCGATCTCGTTGAGTGCAGCCCTCGCGGGCCCGATGATCCCGCTCGAGCCAATGCAACTCAAGCGAGGTCCGATATGGCGAAGATGCGAGCCATCGATGCTGCCGTGCGAATTCTGGAAAAGGAAGGCATCTCGACCGCCTTCGGCGTTCCCGGGGCCGCGATCAATCCGCTTTACTCGGCGCTGAAGAAGCGCGGTTCGATCCGCCATATCCTGGCGCGCCATGTCGAGGGCGCCTCGCACATGGCCGAGGGCTATACGCGGGCCAAGGCCGGCAATATCGGCGTCTGCATCGGAACCTCGGGGCCGGCGGGCACCGACATGATCACCGGGCTCTATTCGGCGATTGCCGATTCCATCCCGATCCTCTGCATCACCGGGCAGGCGCCGCGCGCGCGACTCTACAAGGAGGATTTCCAGGCGGTCGATATCGAGTCGATCGCAAAGCCCGTGACCAAATGGGCGGTGACGGTGCGCGAGCCGGCGCTGGTGCCCCGCGTGTTCAGCCAGGCGTTTCACGTGATGCGCTCGGGAAGGCCCGGCCCGGTCCTGATCGACATGCCGCTCGACGTGCAGCTCGCCGAAATCGAGTTCGACGACGAGACCTACGAGCCGCTGCCGGTCTACAAGCCCAGCGCGACCCGCAAGCAGGTCGAGAAGGCGCTGGAGATGCTCAATGCGGCCGAGCGTCCGCTGATCGTCGCGGGCGGCGGCGTGATCAATGCCGACGCCTCGGATCTGTTGGTGGAATTCGCCGAGATCGCCAACGTGCCGGTCGTGCCGACGCTGATGGGCTGGGGCGCCATCCCCGACGACCACGTCCTGATGGCCGGCATGGTCGGTCTCCAGACCAGCCATCGTTACGGCAATGCCACCATGCTCGAATCCGATTTCGTACTCGGAATCGGCAACCGCTGGGCAAACCGCCACACCGGCTCGGTCGAGACCTACACCAAGGGGCGCACCTTCGTGCATGTCGACATCGAGCCGACGCAAATCGGGCGCGTGTTCAATCCCGATCTCGGCATCGTCTCGGACGCCAAGGCCGCTCTCGAACTGTTCGTCGCCGTCGCCAGAGAGTGGCGCCGGTCAGGCAGGTTGCGCGAGCGCCAGGCATGGCCCGCTTCCTGCCGCGACCGCAAGAAAACGATGTTGCGCAAGAGCCATTTCGATAACGTCCCGATCAAGCCCCAGCGCGTCTACGAGGAGATGACTAAGGCCTTTGGCCGTGACACCTGCTACGTCACCGTGATCGGCCTTTCGCAAATCGCCGGCGCGCAGTTTTTGGGTGTCTACAAGCCGCGCAACTGGATCAATGCCGGGCAGGCGGGACCGCTCGGCTGGACGCTGCCCGCGGCGCTCGGCGTGCGCGCGGCGTGCCCGGATCGCGATATCGTCGCGCTCTCGGGCGACTACGACTTCCAGTTCCTGATCGAGGAGCTCGCGGTCGGAGCGCAATTCAACCTGCCCTACATCCACGTCGTCGTGAACAATTCCTATCTGGGCCTGATCCGCCAGGCCCAGCGCGGCTTCGACATGGACTATCACGTCCAGCTCTCCTTTGAGAACATCAACGCGCCCGAGCTCGGCGGCTACGGCGTCGATCACGTCGCCGTCGCCGAAGGGCTCGGCTGCAAGGCGATCCGCGTCACGGACCCTAAGGACGCGCAGGCCGCGTTCGCGACCGCGCGCGAATGGATGGCGAAGTACCGCGTGCCCGTGATGGTCGAGTTCATTCTCGAACGCGTCACCAACATCGCGATGGGCACCGAGATCGACAACGTCGTCGAATTCGAGGAGGTGCTGGACCAGCCGCTCGACGAGGTCGCGACCGCGCGGCCGGGCGTGCTTCAGCCTGCGGAATAGGGGACCAGCATCATGCCGAAATTCGCCGCCAATCTCACCATGCTCTTCAACGAGATGCCGTTCGTGGACCGCTTCGCCGCGGCCAAAGCGGCGGGCTTTTCCGGGGTCGAGTACCTCTTCCCCTATGAATTCGACAAGGCGCAGCTGCGCGAGCAGCTCGACAGCCATGGGCTGACGCAAGTGCTGCACAATCTGCCGGCCGGCAATTGGGCGGCAGGCGAGCGCGGCATCGCCATCCTGCCTGATCGTATCAGCGAGTTCAGGGACGGCGTGTTTCGCGCCATCGACTATGCCAAGGCGCTCGATTGCGAGCAGCTCAATTGCCTCGTCGGCATCGCGCCTGTCGATGCCGATCCGCGTGAGCTCAACGAAACGCTGGTCGGGAATCTGCGCTTTGCGGCGTCGACCCTGGCGCGGGAGAACATCAAGCTTCTGGTCGAGCCGATCAACACGCTCGACATTCCCGGCTTCTTCCTGAACGGCACCGAGCAGGCCGTGCAGCTGATCTCCGAGGTGCGCTCGAACAATCTGTTTGTCCAGTACGATATCTATCACATGCAGATCATGGAGGGCGATCTCGCCCGCACCATGCAGGAATATCTGCCGCAGATCGCGCACATCCAGCTCGCCGACAATCCCGGCCGCAACGAGCCCGGCACCGGCGAGATCAACTATCCCTTCCTGTTCCGCCATCTCGACGCGATCGGCTATCGCGGCTGGATCGGTTGCGAATACAAGCCGCGCACCACGACGCTGGACGGCCTGTCCTGGCACGCGGCGCAGACTTTCGAGACCTGAGGAAACTTTGACATGATCGACATCGGCTTTATCGGACTTGGCACCATGGGACGGCCGATGGCCGGCCATCTTCTGGCCGCAGGCCATCGCGTTCTCCTGCACGATGTCGGGCCGGTCGCACCCGAGCTGATCGCCGCCGGCGGCGTTGCCTGCAAGTCAAGCAAGGAGGTTGCGGAGGAGGCGGATGCGGTCATCATTATGGTGCCCGATACGCCGCATGTGGAGGCCGTGCTGTTCGGCAAGGATGGCGTCGCGGGCGGCATTTCCAAGGGCAAGATCGTGGTCGACATGAGCTCGATCTCGCCGCTGGCGACCAAGGAGTTTGCGAAGAAGATCGAGGCGCTCGGCGCGGATTATCTCGACGCACCGGTGTCAGGCGGGGAGGTCGGTGCCAAGGCGGCAAGCCTCACCATCATGGTCGGTGGCCCGGAGCGCGCCTTCAACACCATGAAGCCGATCTTCGACCGGATGGGAAAGAACGTCACCCGGGTCGGCGCCAATGGCGACGGCCAGACGACGAAGGTAGCCAACCAGATCATCGTCGCGTTGACGATCGAGGCGGTCAGCGAAGCGCTGCTGTTCGCGTCGAAAGCCGGTGCGGATCCGGCACTGGTGCGGCAGGCCTTGATGGGCGGCTTTGCGTCGTCGCGGATTCTCGAAGTGCATGGCGAACGCATGGTGAAGCGCAATTTCGATCCCGGCTTCCGCATCGAGCTGCACCAGAAGGATCTCAACCTCGCGCTTGAAGGCGCCCGCGCGCTCGGCCTGTCGCTGCCGAGTACGGCAGTGGCGCAGCAACTGTTCTCGTCCTGCGCCGCGCATGGCGGCAAGGGCTGGGACCATTCGGCGATGGTGCGCGCGCTGGAACTGATGGCGGGGCACGAGATCGCCACGGCCTGAACTGTTACCGGGTAACAGTCTCCGTTGTGGTTCTGCCTAGATCGGGCGAGGGAACCGGAACAATGATCCGGCCCCGCGGTTGAAGGCGCACAACAATCACTGGAGACATAAGCACATGAAAACCCGTCTTGCGATTTCGTTGGCTGCCGCGTCGCTGCTGGCGTCGAGTGCGGCCTTTGCTCAGTCGACGACCGAAGAGGGCGCCAGGAACGGCGCACGCGCGGGCGGCGACATTGGCGGTCCGGTCGGTGCGATGGTCGGTGGTACCGTCGGTGCGGCCGTGGGCGCCGGCCTTGAAATTCCGAACGCGATCCTGGGCGGAATTCCGCGTGATGATTCCGTCGTGGTTCACGAGCGCGTCGTGGTTGGCGAGCCACTGCCGCCGACCGTGGTGCTGCGGCCCGTGCCGAACTACACCGAATACCGTTATGCGGTCGTAAACGATCGCCGCGTGATCGTGGAGCCGCGCACGCGCCGCGTCGTCAAGATCATCGACTGATCGATCGCAGCGCGAGCTTTGAAGAGACGGGCCCTGCGGAGCGTCACTCCGCGGGGCCTTGGCTCGAGAGGGCCGAATTTGCACGAAACCGCGTCATGGCCCAATCGGCGATGGCCGCCAGCGCGAAGCCGATGCAGGTGGTGCCGGCATCGACCAGAAAGTCCTCCAGCCGCGCATGCCGTCCCGGTGCCCAGAATTGCATCAGTTCGAGCAGGCCGATCAGCGCCACGGCGATGGTTGTGGCCGACAGGCGGCGGCGCGGATAGGCGAGGCCGAAGGCTAGTCCCACCAGGACGAAGGCAAGGGCGTGTTCGCCGTCCTGGCCGAGGTCGGAATGGGGCCGTAGGCCGGGCGGGCCAAGGGTGGCAAAGGCGACGGCGGCGGCAAGCAGCCAGGCAGAGGAACGAACCAAAATGGACATCCGCACCGCTTAGCACGGATTGCAGCAGGCTGCCGAGGCGCCGGCATCAGATCGCCGTGTAGTTAATGACGAAACGTTAAAGTGGCTCGCGCACGCCAAGGCCGTGCATGAAGCGCTCCCGGATTTGTACGGGGTCGCGTCGGGTGGCGCCGACGCCCGGCTTGTCATCGATACGAACGGCGATCAGGCTCGGCTCGCCGGCCGACATGGCTTCCTCGACCAGACGCTCGAAATCCTCCTCGTCAGCGGCCCAGGCGCTGTTGGCAAGCCCGGAGCCGGTCGCGATGGCGACGATGTCGGCCACGTTCGCGGCCGGTGTGGGCTGCGCGCCGGTGATCTGGTAGATACCGTTGTCCATCACGATCATGATGAGGTTCTTCGGCTTCAACGCCGCGATCGTCGAGAGCGCGCCGAGCTGCATCAGCAGCGAGCCGTCGCCTTCGAGCGCGAAGACGCGCCGGTCCGGCTGCGCCAGCGCCACGCCCAGCGCGATCGGGAAGGCGAGCCCCATGCTGCCGAGCATGTAGAAATTCTGCGCACGGTGGCCGGCGGCCCAGAGGTCGAAATTGGTGTTGCCGATGCCGCCGATCACGGCTTCCTCGTGCTCGAGTTTCGCGATCAGGCGGGAGGTGACGTCGAAGCGGTTCATCACTTTGGTGTTGCGCGCGTCTGTATTCATTTGGGCCGACCTCACTTGTCGAACACCTTGCCGCCCGTGAGCAGCGGGTTGAGGATCAGGGCCACCGGAGCCTGCGTCGTGACGGCCTGCTTGATCGAACGGTCGGCAATGAATTCGAGCTCATCGAGCCGGGTGATGGTGTGATGTTCCAGCGCCAGCGAATCCAGCACCGGACGCATGGTGCGGCAGACCAGTGACTGGCCGTAGTTGAACTCGCCGAGCGTGCCGCGCTCGGACACGAACATGATCAGCGGAATCTGGTAGGGCACCGCGAGCGAGGCCAGCACGTTGGCGAGCGTCGCAAAGCCCGAGGTCTGCATCAGCACCGCACCCCGCCGTCCGCCCATCCAGGCGCCCGAGACGATGCCGACGGCCTCCTCCTCGCGGGCGGTGGCAAAGGTGGTGAAGAACGGATCGGCGTGCAGGTTCTTGATCAGCGGCGTCAGCACGCGGTCGGGCACGTAAGGGACGAGGCTGATCTCGTTCCGCTTCAGGGTTTGCAGGACGATGCCGTGCCAGCTCTTGTCACTGGAGGTCTGCGCCGCCTCGGACGAGGTCTGTTGCTCCGCAATCGCCATTGCGTTCTCCCTTCGACCGCGCAGCTTCTTGGTGTTTTGCCTTTGTCGTGGCCATCGTCTTGGCCGTCGCGGCGGTCTGCCGAACTTGACGCAGGCAGCGGGATTGTCAACATGTCCGGGCTGCACCGTGATCTGCGCCAGACGACCTGCCGCGGCCGGTGCCGCCGTGTCATAAGCGGCAATAACAAGAGAACGGAGGAACGCATGACAGGAGCGCGCGAAGCGCTGGCCCTGCGGATCTCCTGGAGAGAGCCGGAAGGGTCCTGATGTCCGTCAACAGCAAGCGCGTCTTCTACGTCAAATATCTGGCCAACCCGATCTACATCGACATCCTGAAGGCGCGGCCCGACGTCCGGCTCGATCGCATCGAGAACGAGAGCCCCGCGGAATATTTCGCGCCGATCATCGAAGCGGCTCATGTCTACCAGATCGGCGCCGCCCGCGACGAACTGGCCCCGCACTTCCATGTCGATGCCGCCTTCCTGAAGCGCGCGCCGAACCTGCTGCTGGTCTCCAGCAACGGCGCGGGATTCGATCCTGTCGACGTCGAGGCCTGCACCGATGCCGGCGTGCTGGTCGTCAACCAGTCCGGCGGCAACGCCCATTCCGTCGCCGAGCATGCGCTGGCGATGATGCTGACGCTGTCCAAGCGCATCATCCAGTCCGATCGCAAGCTCCGCAGGGAGTCCAACGTCAACCGCAACGAACTCGTCGGCAACGAGATCGAGCACAAGACCGTCGGCATCATCGGCCTCGGCAATGTCGGTCGCCGCATCGCCGCGCTGTGCAAGGGCCTGTTCGGCATGAAGGTGCTGGCCTACGATCCTTACCTGACGGCCGAGGTGATGGCCGAGCGGGGCGGCGAGAAGGTCGAGCTCGACGAGCTCTTGCGCCGCGCCGACTTCGTCTCGATCTCCTGTCCGCTCGACAAGGGCAGCCGCAACATGATCAGCGTGCGCGAGTTTGGGTTGATGCAGCCGCATGCGTACTTTATCACCACGGCGCGCGGCTTCATCCACGATGAGGATGCGCTGCTCCAGGCCTTGCGCGACAAGCGCATTGCGGGTGCCGGTCTCGACGTCTGGTCCAAAGAGCCGCCGCCGCCGGAGCATCCGCTGCTCCAGCTCGACAACGTGCTGGCGAGCCCGCATACCGCGGGCGTCACGATCGAGGCGCGGCAGAACATGGGCCGCATCGCCGCCGAGCAGGTGCTGGATACGCTCGACGGCAAGCGCCCGCCGCGCATCATCAATCCGGAGGTCTGGCCACGCTATGCGGAGCGATTCAAGCAGGCGTTTGGTGTGACGCCGGCGTAGTCGGCAGTCGCTTTGTCCTTCCGTGGGCGGCGCTCCTGCTGCCGAATGATCTGCGGGCGGGAACCGCGCCCGACTTTGATCCGCGTCAAAATCTCCCTCCCGCAATCCGGCTAAATGGGATTAGAGTGAGCGCCGCCGGGGCAGGCAGGAGGTCCCATGTCAACTTATGTGGTCAGGTTCATGAAGGACGTGCTCGGCCAGTACGGCCGGCAGATCGAGGTGTGCCAGGGCACACTCGAGATCGACGCTTCCGACGAGGACGAAGCCAGAGAGCGGGCGAAGGCGAGGTTTTGCGAGGACCAGGCGTTGCACCACTGGTCGTTGCATGCCGACCGCATCCAGGTCAGACCGGCTGACTTTCCATCGTGAGCGCCTAGCGCCGGGGCGCCGTGACAGGTGGCGCAGTGACGCCAGCGCCGAGCGAGCGCTGTACCATGACGGTGTCGGACCAGTGACCGTGGCGATAGGCGACACCACACAGAAGGCCGGCGCGCGCGAAACCGAACTTCTCGTGCAACGCCAGCGAGGGCGCATTGTCGGCATCGATATAGCCAATCATCTGGCGGAAGCCGGCGGCTGCACAAGCATCGATCAATTCCTGGAGCAACAGCCGTCCGACCCCGCGGCCAAGATGCTCGTGGTGGACGTAGATCGAATGCTTGGCGGTGTAGCGATAGGCTGGACGCTTGCGGAACAGCACGGCGTAGGCATAGCCCACGACTTCGCCGCGATAGGCCGCGACCAAATGCGGCAGGCGGGTCTGCTTCAGGTTCTTGCGCCGGTCGCGCAGATCGTCCGGCTCGGGCGCACCGGTTCCCTCGACGTCGCGCGGCACGCCGTTGCGGACGTGATGGCGGTAGATCGCCAGCATCGCCTCGACATCGCTCTCGCGTGAGGGCCGGACCAGGACCGGCCCGTCATCCGGGCGCGCAATCGCAGTTTCGTTCATCGGCACCTACTCGGTAACGACGTAAGTATAGAGCCCGATGCGCCCCTGCGCATCGATCTCCTTGTAGACGCCCTGGATTTCCACGTCGAAGCCCGGGAACGTGTTGAAGCAGGTCTCGAACATCTTGAGATAATCCAGCATGGGCTTGGCCCGTTCCGTCAGCCGCTCGCCGGGCACGATGGTGGCGATGCCGGGGGGATAGACCACGAAGGGTGTGGTGGCGATACGGCCCGTGATCGCCTCGATCGGCAGATAGTCGACATCGTTGCGGAATAGGTAGCGCGCGGCATCGCGGGGCGACATCACGATGTCAGGCATATGCTCGGGCATGAACTGTCGCGCCTGAAGCGCGCTGACGTCGGCGGCGCGAAAGAAGCGGTGCATCTCGCCGCAGAGGTCGCGCAGCCGCACGCCGGCATAGCGCGCCTGCCGCCGCTGGGAGAACTCCGGGATAACGTCCGCAAGCAGCGCATTGTCGTCGTGCAGCCTCTTGAAGGCGACGAGACCAGAGATCAGCGTGCCCGCCTTGCTTGCCTCGACGCCCGGGGTAAGCAGGAAGAGCAAGGAGTTGAGGTCGTTCTTCTCGGGGACGATGCGGTTCTCGCGCAGATATTGCGCGACGACCGGGGCGGGGATGCCGTGATCGACATAGCCGCCGGTGATGCGATCGAAGCCGGGCGTGAGCAGCGTCAGCTTGTTCGGATCGGTCATGGCGAAGCCCTCGCTGAGGCCAGGGAAGCCATGCCAGGCGCTGTCGGGGGAGAGCTGCCACAGCGCAGGATTGGTGGCGAGCTCGTCGGTGGAGAGCGTTTCCCAGGCGACGTTGTGCGAAGCGCCGGCGTGGCTGACATCGGGAATGGCGACGCGATCGGGGACGAAGGGTTCGAAGAACCAGCGCCTGTCCGGATTCTGCTCCTTCTCCTCGAACTCCCTGCGCATCGCGCGGATCTTCTTGCGCAGCTCGACGCCGAGCCGGATGGTGTCGTCCCACAGCACTTCGCCGGAGCGGCCCTTCATCATCTGCGCGCCGACGTCGAGCGAGGCGAACAGCGGGTAGAATGGCGACGTGGAAGCGTGCTGCATGAAACTTTCATTGAAGCGGCGGTGCTCGACGCGTCGCTTCTGGCCGCGGATGTGACGATCCTTGATGTGGATTTGGGATGCCTGCGAGAAGCTCGCGAGCTGCTTGTGGGTCGACTGCGTCGCGATGATCCCGGGTGCCTCGGGGGGAAGGTTCGCCAGCCCCATGGCGAAGCGGCCTGCATAGAGCGGGTGGAACTTCATGAAGCCTGCCCAGGCCTCGTCGAACAGGATATACTCGCAGAGATGGCCGATGCGCTTCAAGATCATCTCGGCGCTGTGGATGGTGCCGTCATAGGTGCACTGCTCGACCACGGCGACGCGGAACGGCCGCTCCTTGCGCCAGGCGTCCTTGTCCGTGACCAGGGGATGATTGCGGATTGCCTCGCGCAAGGCTTTTTCGTCGAGCATATCCCAGCGCATCGGGCCGATCAGGCCCCAGGCATTGCGGATGGTCGGCACGTAGACCGGGACGCCGCCATTGATTATCAGCGCGCCGTGATGGGCAGCCTTGTGGTTGTTGCGGTCGAACAGTACGAGATCGCCGTCGGTGACGAGGGCGCCGAGCGCAACCTTGTTCGAGGTCGAGGTCCCGTTGAGCACGAAATAGGTCTTTTCGGCGCCAAAGATCTGGGCGGCTTCCTTCTGTGCCTTCAACGCCGGTCCTTCATGGGTGAGGAGGTCACCGAGGTCGAGCACGGAATTGTCGAGATCGTCGCGAAATACGGACTCGCCGAGATGTTCGACGAAGACCCGTCCGATCGGGCTGCGGTTGTAGAACACGCCGCCATTGTGGCCGGGACAGGTCCATAGCTGGTTGCCCTCCTCGGCATAGTCGACCAGCGCGCCGAAGAACGGCGTCTTCAGCGTCTCTGCATATTGCTTCAGACGGCTGATCAGGTTCTTGGCGATGAAGGTCGGTGTCTCCTCGGACAGGAAGACATAACCGTCGATGAAGTCGAGCACCTCGACCGGGAGATCCTCGAACCGCTTGCGCCGGATCAGGAGGATGATCGGGAAATCGAGGCCGCGCCGCCGCATCAAGTTGATCAGCGCCGAGGTCTTGCCCTCCAGGCCCTTCTTGCCCCAATCCACCACCATGCAGCCGATCGCGGCATCGGTCTGCACCGCCATCTCCGCGTCCTCCAGCTTGCGGGCGCGAACGACCTCGAAGCCGGAACGCTGGATCTCCTCGATGATCTGGTTGAAGCGCACGCCTTCGAGGTCGTCGGCGTCGAACACAGGTGCGGCAAACAGGAAGTTGAAGCGCTTGAAATAATCCATTGTCCATCCCGAATGTGCGAGACCGACAGGTCTCGACACATTTGATGACAGCTGGATGACAGCGGGCGCGATCCCGAGCGGGCCGGTCGGATGACCGGCGTCTCAGTCGAGAAGCTTGTCCAATGTGATGGGGAAGCGGCGGATGCGCTTGCCGGTGGCGTGATAGACGGCGTTCGCGATCGCGGCGGGGACGCCCACAATGCCGATTTCGCCGATGCCCTTGATGCCGAGCGCGTTGATGTGCGCGTCCGGCTCGTCGACGAAGATCACGTCGATGTCGTGAACATCTGCGTTCACCGGAATGTGGTACTCGGCAATGTTCGCGTTCATGATCCGTCCAAAACGGTGGTCCATCACCGTCTCCTCGTGCAGGGCCATCCCGATCCCCCAAACCACGCCGCCCATGATCTGGCTGCGGCCGGTCTTGGTGTTGAGAATCCGCCCGGCCGCGACGGCGCTCACGACCCGCGTCACGCGAATGACGTTTAGCTCCTCGTCCACTTTGACCTCGGCAAAGACGGCCGAATGGGTATTGCGCGCGTGCTTCTTGTCCTCGCCGAACTGGTTGAGCTTCTCCTTCTCGATGCGCTCGACGCCGCCATGGCGCATCGCGTCGGCGATCGAGACGGCGCAGCTTTTATCGCTGGCGCTGGCAATGCTGCCGTCGGTCAACACCGTATCGGCAAGCTCGGCGCCGGCGAGCGGCGAGCCTGGCATCTTCCCGGCCAGAGCTAACAGCTCCTTGCGCACTTCCTCGGCGGCTGCGAGCACCGCATGCGCGCTCGAGGCGGCCATCCAGGAGCCGCCCTCGACAGGCGCCTGCGGCAGGGTGGAATCTGCGAGCCTGACGCTGATGTTCTCGATCGGCAGGCCGAGTGCGTCGGCCGCGACCTGCGCCACAATGGTGTAGGTGCCGGTGCCGATGTCGGATGCGGCGCAGGACACCTCGGCATGTCCGTTCGACGTCAGCACGATACGAACGGCGACCGGCATCTGCAGTGCTTCCCACACGCCTGTTGCCATGCCCCAGCCGACCAGCTCCTTGTCGTCGCGCATCGAGCGCGGCGCAGGGTTGCGTCTGCTCCAGCCGAAGGCGTCCGCGCCGCGCGCGTAGCATTCGCGCAACTGCTTGCTGGTGTAGGGCAGGTTTTCGCTCTGGTCGCGATCCGAGTAGCACTTCAGCCGCAGTTCGATCGGATCGAGCTTGAGCGCGACGGCGAGCTCGTCCATGGCGCATTCGAGCGCGCAGACGCCCGACGCCGCGCCCGGTGCGCGCATGTCGCAGGGCGTGGAGACGTCAAGGTGAACCAACTTGTGGGAGAAGCGGCTGTTCGGGCTCTTGTAGAGCTGCTCAGCCCAGCCGGTATCGTTGCGTGCAAAATCCTCATAGCGCGAGGTGACGGCAATGGCCTCGTGCGTGACCGCATCAAGCGTACCGTCGGATTTTGCGCCGAGCGCGACGCGCTCGATGGTCATCGGCCGGTAGCCGAGCCCGTACATCTGCTGGCGCGTCAGCACGACGCGAACGTTTCGCTTCAGCGCGAGCGCGCCAAGCGTTGCCAACACCACCTGATATTGCGGCCGCAAGCCGGAGCCGAAGGCGCCGCCGACGTATGGCGAGACCACCCGAATGTCATCCGGCTTCTTGTCGAACACGCCGCATAGAAACTTGTGGACGTTCTGGACGCCTTGGGTCTTGTCGTAGATCGTGAGCTTGCCATTGCTGTCCCAGACCGCCGTGGTCGCGTAGAGCTCCATCGGGTTGTGATGCTCGGTCGGTATCACGTAGTCCGCCTCGTGGCGCACATCAGCTTCCGCAAGGGCGGCTACGGCGTCGCCCCGCGGCTTGTGCGGCTTGTCTTTTTCGGCCGCGTTGCTGCGCTCGCCTTCGAGGTCGGTCGCAAAACTATGCTGCTCATACTCGACCCGCACGAGCGTCGCGGCGAATTTCGCGATTTCCCAGTCCTCTGCGACGACCAGTGCGATCGGCTGGCCATTGAACTTGATCGTGTCGTCATAAAGCGGGCGGAAAGGCGAGCCTTCCTCGGGCGCGACCTCGTCCTTCCACGCCTCATCCTTGTCGGCGAGCGGCGGACGGTTCGCATGCGTGAGCACGTCGAGCACGCCCTCGACCTGCAGCGCCGCATTGGTGTCGAGGCGTGCAATGCGCCCGCATGGAATGGTGGCCTCGACCACGAAGCCATGGAGGAGCCTGTCGGCCGGAAATTCGCCGGCGTATTTGGCGACCCCGGTGACCTTGGCCCGGCCGTCGACACGCGACGTTGGCGTTCCCACATAAGCGTTCATAGGGTCCTCACGCGATTTTCTTGTGAGCCTGGGATTGCGGCGTGGCGTTGGCCGCCTGTGTCAGTGTCCGCACGATGGCGCGGCGTGCGAGCTCGACCTTGAAGCCGTTATGTGAGCGGGCCGTTGCTCCCTGGAGCAAGAGATCCGCGGCGTGCGAGAAGTGATCGGGCGTCGCGGCCTGGCCGCGCAACGCCGCTTCGGCTTCGAGGCTGCGCCACGGCTTGTGAGCCACGCCGCCGAGCGCCACGCGCGCCCCGCTGATCGCGTTGCCCTCCAATTCGAGCGCGGCGGCAACCGAGACCAGAGCAAAAGCATAAGACATCCGGTCGCGAATTTTCAGGTAGCTGTAGTTTTGAGCAAAGCCGCGCGGCGGCAGCTCGATCGCCGTGATGATTTCGCCGGTGCCGAGGTTGGTATCGACATGAGGCTTGTCGCCGGGCAGCCGATGGAAATCGGTCAGCGCGATGGTGCGTTCGCCGGAGGGACCCGCGATGTGCACGAGCGCGTCGAGCGCGGCCAGCGCCACGCTCATATCGGAGGGGTTGGTCGCGATGCAAGCGGCGCTCGTGCCCAGGATCGCATGGTTGCGGTTCAGCCCGTCCATCGCCGAGCAACCGCTTCCGGGATGTCGCTTGTTGCACGGCGTGGCCGTGTCATAGAAATAGGCGCAGCGCGTTCGCTGCATCAGATTGCCGCCGACCGACGCCATGTTGCGCAGTTGCGCCGAGGCGCCGGCCAGAATGGCGCTGGCGAGCAGGGGATAGCGCTGCTCGATCAATGGATGGTAGGCGAGGTCCGAGTTCGGCACCAGCGCGCCGATGCACAGGGACCCGTCGGACGTCTCCTCGACCTTGCGCAGCGGCAGGCGGGAAATGTCGATCAGCCGGGTGGGGCGCTCGACATTCTCTTTCATCAGGTCGATCAGATTGGTGCCCCCGGCGATCAGCTTGGCGCCGGGATCGGCGGCGAGCAGGCGGATCGCGTCGGCGACATCAGTGGCTCGGGCATACTGGAAATTGTTCATGGCTGGCCCACTGCCTGCTGGATGGCGGCGACGATGTTCGGATAGGCGCCGCAGCGGCAGAGATTTCCGCTCATGAGCTCCCGGATCTCGTCGGTATCTTTGGCACGGCCTTCGGCGAGCAGTCCGGCCGCCGAACATATCTGTCCCGACGTGCAATAGCCGCACTGGAAGGCGTCATGGTCGATGAAAGCCTGTTGCAGGGGATGCAGTGCGCCGTCCTTGGCAAGACCTTCAACAGTCGTGATCTCCGCACCGTCCTTCATGACGGCGAGCGTGAGGCAGGAATTGACGCGCCGGCCATCCACCAGCACGGTGCAGGCGCCACACTGACCATGGTCGCAGCCCTTCTTGGTGCCGCTTAGTGCAAGATGATCCCGCAAGGCGTCGAGCAGCGTTGTCCATGGCACGAGATCGAGCGTGTGACTGACGCCGTTGACGACAAGATGGATCGGGATTCGTTCGGAAATCTGATGCGTGACATCGCCCATGTCCTGCTCCCTGCGACGGCGACCGTGCCGGACGTCAGCCGTGTTGACGCGGGGCACGCCTCCGCCGGCCAATAGCGCCCAACGGACCACCGACCGGTTGGTTCCTTTTGAGTCCCTTGCCGGCAGTTCGCCTTTCCGAGAGGTTGCGGTCAGCGTTTTGCTTCGCCGAACACCACATTCGGTACGGCGCGGTTGACGACCTCGCGCAGCGCGAAGCTCGATTGGACCCGCGCGACGCGCGGCAGGCGCGACAGCTCCATGCGATGGATGCGCTCGAAGTCCTGGATGTCGCGGGCGAGCACGATCAGGATGTAGTCGTCGGTCCCCGACATCAGGAAGCAGCGCACGACGGACGGGCATTTCACCACTTCCGCCTCGAACGCCTTCAACGCCTCGTCGCTTTGGCTCTCCAGCGCGATGCGGACCAGCACCGTGGTGGTGAGGCCGAACTGCGTGAGGTCGAGCGCGGCCTGATAGCCCTGGATGTAGCCGTCGTCCTCGAGCGCCTTCTGGCGCCGCGCGAGCGCGGTGCTTGATAGCCCGACCTTGTTGGCGAGCTCGGTGTGGCTGGCCCGCGCATTGGTCGTGAGTTCCGCGAGGATGGCGAGATCTTTCCGGTCGAGGGCCAAAGTTTCGTTTCCAGCGTGAAAGGGCGTTTGCGCGCCGGAAACCGGCGCAGGGAGGCCAAAGCTAGCGGATATTTGCACGAAACCAAACCGGCGGGTCGCTACGATCATGAGGTGAATCAAAAGGAGGCCCGGGATGCGCGTCGGTGTGCCCAAGGAAATCAAGGTGCAGGAATATCGCGTCGGGCTCACCCCGGGTGCGGTCCGCGAATATGTCGCCGCGGGGCACGAGGTGACGGTCGAGACCGGCGCGGGTGGCGGCATCGGTGCGTCCGACGAAGTCTATAGGCGGGCAGGGGCGACCATTGCCGACAGTGCGCGCGAGATATTCGCGAACTCCGACATGATCGTGAAGGTGAAGGAGCCGCAGAAAAGCGAGTGGGCCCAGCTCCGCGAAAGCCAGATCCTGTTCACTTATCTCCATCTCGCGCCGGATCCCGAACAGGCCAGGGGTTTGCTCGCCTCCGGCTGTACTGCGATCGCCTATGAAACCGTCACCGACGCGGCCGGCCACCTCCCCCTGCTTGCGCCGATGAGCGAAGTCGCCGGCCGCCTCGCCATCGAGGCCGCCGGCGCCGCGCTCAAGCGCTCGGCTAGCGGCCGCGGGCTGCTGCTGGGCGGCGTTCCCGGCGTGCAGCCGGCGCGGGTCGTCGTGCTCGGCGGCGGCGTGGTGGGAACGCAAGCCGCGCGCATGGCCGCGGGCCTTGGCGCCGAGGTCACCGTGATCGACCGCTCCATTCCAAGGTTGCGGGAGCTTGACGATCTCTTTGCCGGGCGCGTGCGCACCCGCTTCTCCACCATCGAGTCAGTCGAGGAGGAGGTGTTCGCTGCCGACGTCGTGATCGGCGCGGTGCTGGTGCCGGGCGCGAGTGCGCCCAAGCTCGTCACGCGTGCGATGCTGGCATCGATGCGACCGGGCGCGGTGCTGGTCGACGTCGCGATCGATCAGGGCGGCTGCTTCGAGACCTCGCACCCGACCACGCATGCCGATCCGACCTATCGCGTCGTGCATTACTGCGTGGCCAATATGCCCGGCGCGGTGCCGGTGACGTCGAGTCAGGCGCTGAACAACGCCACGCTGCCGTTCGGCCTGATGCTCGCGAACAAGGGTTTCGCGGCGGTGCTGGAAAATCCACATCTGCGCAACGGACTGAATGTGCATCGCGGCCGCATCACCAACAAGGCGGTGGCGGAGAGCCTCGGGCTGGAGTTTGCTCCGGTGGGGAGTGGGCTGGCGGCGTAGCGTTGCTGCTCATACCGGCTTGCGATGGCGGCTGCCGAGCGCGGCTTCGATCGTCTCAGGCTTCTCGATGCGTTCGATCAACATGTCGATGCGGTCGCCGCCCCAGAACAGCTCGCCGTTGAACACCATGGTCGGTACGCCGAATACGCCGAGCGCTTCGGCCTCGTCGATGATGCGGTCATGCTCGGCGCGGGCAGGGCCATGGACGTAGGCCTCGAACTCGCTCGCCGAACCGCCGCACGATGTGACGGTACCAGTGATCGCGGCGAGATCGTCGATCTCGAGCTCATGGCTCCAGAACCGACGAAACACCGTGTCGTGATAAGGCCGGAAGAAGCCTTGCTGTTGGGCGAACAGCATGCCGACGCTGGAATAGAACGCGTCGTAGATCCGCCGGGGCCCCTTCATGACGAGCCCCTGCGCATTGGCATAGCGCCGGGCGTCCATATAGGCGTAGCGCACCTTGCGCCAGAAATGCGGCGTGCGCTCTTCGACGGTCCCCATGAATTCGGCAACGCGCAGCGTATAGGGCAGCCATTCGAGCTCGACGCCGTGCGTCTCCTGCAGCTCGAACAGGCGCTTGTTGGCCACGAACGCGTAGGGGCTCTTGTAATCCGTGTAGATGCGCACGCGGGGATTTGGCATTGGCAGATTCCTTTCATACGCGCGGCGCTACCTGCTCGCCGTGGCGCCGGTGCTCAAATAGGCCGGAAGAAGAAAACTATTGCCCCGGGTCCGTCCGGCGGAAGGAGTTTCCCCTCCGGGAGGTAAAAAAGCCAATCGCTTCCATTGCTGTTTGGGTCCGAAACGACGACATTTCCATCAGAAATTGATGGATTGACTGCTATGGAACGCACCGGGTTTGAGCCTTTCGGCGAGCAATTGGTGTCCGCAACGGACACCCAGCCGCGCTCGCGCGGGTCAAAGCTGCTGCTGCGGGTCGGCACTGGCCTGTTCTGGTCGCTGGTTGCCGGCATTGTGCTGGCGCGTGCGGCCTTCTTCGAGCCCGGCGTCTATGACGGCTTCAGCCGCGTCGCCTCGCTGGCCAAGAGCCTTATCTTCTAAGGGCGCCTGATCTTCTAAGGCGCGCCCGATCTTCCGAGCCGGATTATTCCGGGCTGAGGATAGAACTTCCCTCGGCTCTGATATGTCGAAAACTTATTTCCCAATCGGCCGGCGCTGCGTATAAATCCTTCTCCTTGGGGAGAGATTTGTGTCGCAGAATCAAGCATCCAGCCCGGCCGACGCCAAGCCGACCACGGCCACTGGCCGCATTGTCGCGCTGATTCCCGGGATCCTCCTCTGCATCGCCGTGGCCGGTGTTTCGGCCCTCCTCGAACGGGCGGAATTGGGCGTCTTCGAACATCCCTACGTCGAGGCGCTGGTGATGGCGATCTTGCTCGGCATGGCTGTGCGCAGCTTCTGGAAGCCCGCGCCGCGCTGGCAGTCCGGCATCGCCTTCAGCGCCAAGCAGCTGCTCGAAGTCGCCGTCATGCTGCTGGGGGCCTCGATCAGCTTTGCTGCTATCGCGGCGTCCGGCGTCGCGCTGTTGGCATCGATCGCGGCCGTCGTCGTGGTCGCGCTCTGCGTTTCCTTCGGCATCAGCCGCCTGCTTGGTCTCTCGACGCGGCTCTCGATCCTGATCGCCTGCGGCAACTCGATCTGCGGTAATTCAGCGATTGCCGCGGTAGCGCCGATCATCGGCGCCAACAATGACGAGATCGCATCCTCGATCTCCTTCACCGCGATCCTCGGCGTGATGATGGTGCTCGGCCTGCCGCTGCTGATCCCGCTGCTGCAGCTATCGGCCACGCAATACGGCATCCTCGCAGGCCTCACCGTCTATGCCGTGCCGCAGGTGCTGGCCGCGACGGTGCCGGCGGGGCTCATCTCGACGCAGATCGGCACGCTCGTGAAACTGATGCGCGTGCTGATGCTCGGGCCGGTCGTCGTCGGCCTCTCGCTGACGGCCTCGCGCTGGCACAGCGACGCCAAGAAGACCAATGTCGGCTTTTTCCGCTTGGTCCCGTGGTTCATCCTCGGCTTCCTTGCGCTGGCGACCCTGCGATCCCTGGAGATCGTGCCGGGCACGGTGGTTGCCCCGATCACGCGGATCACGGGTTTTCTCACAGTGGTATCGATGGCCGCGCTTGGCCTCGGTGTCGATGTGAAGGTGCTTGCCAATGTCGGGGGGCGGGTGACGGCAGCCGTGACGCTGTCACTGATGCTGCTGCTCGGCATCAGCATCGCACTGGTGCACTGGTTCAAGTGAGCGAAGGCGTTGCCGCGAGCTCCTCTTCCTTCTCCCCTTGCGGGAGAAGGTGCCTTGCCGCAGGCAAGGCGGACGAGGGGTCTGCATCTGCAAACGCCTCTCTCTCTCTCTCTCTCTCTCTCTCTCTCTCTTTTCGAGCGCGCGGATAGAACCCCTCATCCGGCGCTTCGCGCCACCTTCTCCCACAAGGGGAGAAGGGAAGTAAGAGGGTCAGCGTCGAGAAATCGCTAAATCACATCCGCGAGCGAATGCCCGTGCAGCTCGATGTTCAGCCCCTGCATGCCCATGTCGTTGAGCTCGCCGCCCATCGCTTTGATGCTCTCCTCGCGGATCAGCGACATCAGTCCGCGGCGCAATGCCAGGAATTCCGACGACATCATCATCGACTGCTGCCGCGGCCGCTCCAGCGGGATCGGAATCTCCGCCTTGATCGAGCCGGGACGTGCCGTCATGCAGTAGACGCGGTCGGACAGGAAGATCGCCTCGTCAATGTCGTGGGTGACGAACAGCACCGAGATCTTCAGCCGCTGCCACATGTTGGTGAGGATCTGCTGCATGATGACGCGGGTCTGTGCGTCGAGCGCGCCGAAGGGTTCATCCAGCAGCAGCACTTTGGGCCCCGTCGCGAGCGCGCGGACGATGCCGACGCGCTGCTTCATGCCACCTGAGAGCTTCTCGGGATAATGCTTTTCGAAGGCTTCGAGGCCCGCCAGTCCCAGCAGCGTGCGGGCGGCGCGTTCGCGCTGCGAGCGCGGCATGCCGCGCATCTTCAGGCCGAACTCGACATTCTCCCGCACGGTCTTCCAGGGAAACAGCGAATATTGCTGGAACACCATGCCGCGCTCGGCGCTGGGCCCGTTCACCTTCTCGCCATCGACGGTGACAATGCCCGTGGTCGGCTTGAGGAAGCCGGCAACCGCGTTGAGCAGCGTCGACTTTCCGCACCCGGAGGGACCGACGATCGAGACGAACTCGCCAGGCTTTACATGAATCTGCGTATCGGTGACGGCTTCGACCGGCCCCTCGATGCTGTCGTAGCTGAGGGAGAAGTTCTTGACCTCGATATGGCCCTGCGGTGCCTTGATAACGATCTCGCTCATCTTGACCTCCACGGCATCACCAATTGTCCGGCCCCCCGGATCAGCATGCTCGATCCGAGGCCGAGCACGCCGATCGCGATCATGCCGAGCGCGATGTCGGCATACTGGACCAGCGAATAGGCCTCCCAGGTGAAATAGCCGATGCCGTACTGCCCCGAGATCATCTCGGCGGCAATCAACGACACCCAGGCCACGCCCATGCCGACGGTGAGGCCGGTGAAGATGTGCGGGAGCGAGGCCGGAAAATACACATCGCGGAAGATCGAGCGCTCCCGCGCGCCGAGACATTGCGCGGCGCGCACCAGCACGGGATCGACCAGCGACATGCCGTGCAGCGTGTTGACCAGGATCGGGAAGAACGAGCCGAGGAACGTGATGTAGACGATGCTCTGCTCGTTGGTCGGCCACAGCATGATGGCCATCGGCACCCAGGCGATCGCCGGGATCGGCCGCAGCACTTCCGCCACGGGGAAGATGATCTCGTGGACGAGCTTGAAGCGGCCCATGATCAGGCCGAGCGGCACCGCGACGATGGCCGCGAGCGAGAAGCCGAAGAAGATGCGCCGGCAGCTCAAGAGGACGTGCAGCAGGAATTTCGGATCGTGGATCGCCTTGGTGAAGCTCGCATAGACCGCGAGCGGCGAGGGCACGTTGGTGAAGCGCACGAAGAACACGACGCGATAGGTCGTCAGCAGGTGCCAGACCAGCAGGAAGGCAAGCAGTGAGATGATGCCGATCGCGGTCGCGCGCAGCCCGCCCCGGTTGAGCCGGTACCAGCGCAACGCGAGCGTGCCGAAGGAGGGCGGTGATGCGGGTGGCGTGGAGGCGGGCATCGCGCTTGCCTCCGCGATTGCACTTGCCGGCATGCTGTCCTCGGAATGTCTGAGGAGGGCGGGACTGCTCACGTCTTGCCCCCGCCGACCGCCGCCTTCACCGCGTCGTCGAAGCCGAGCACCTTGCCGCTGATCTTGGCGGCATAGGCTTCGGCGTCCTTCTTCAACAGGAACGGCACAACCTCGCCATTGCCGACCGCGAAGAAGGCCTGGTCGGCGAACAGCTTGATGCCGCGGGTGGTATCGAACACGTAGGCGACGTTGATCTTCTTGCCCTTGGCCTTGTAGTCGGCATAGGCGCCCAGCGTGCAGGTGGTTGACGAGAAGGGCATGATGCCGGCTTCGTCGACCCAGACCTCGCCGGCCTTGCGCGGATCGGCGATCGGCTTCTTGCAGAAGGAATCTTCACCGGAGATCTCGTAATTTTTGGTGCTCGCAAGCTGCGCGTCATAGTCGAGCTTCATCTCGGAATAGGCTTTGCGGATGTAGCTGTCGTCGACCCATTTCTTCGGATCGAACTCCTTCATCCGGCCGAGGTTCTGCAGCACCTTGACGTCGGCCGTAGCGGCGTCGATCAGCGCCGGCTTGACCGAGGGATCGGTGGTCATGTTGCCGCTGGGGCCGAGGAAGATGTAGACGACCTCCTTGTTAATGCCGGTCCATTCCTGGATCTTCTCGGCGGCGAGCTTGGGATCGTCGCGCAGCCATTGATTGGCGGCGATCAGCGCCTTGAAGTAGGCGACGACGACCTCGGGATATTTCTCGGCGAAATCGGTGCGGACCACGATGCCGTGGAAGGTCGGGAGATTGGTCTCGACGCCGTCAAAGATCTTTCGCGCAAAACCGCGGAACGGCAGCAACTCGGCGAACGGAACGAAGTCGGCATGCGCGTCGATCTTCTTCTCCTGGAGATTGGTCGAGCCGACCTCCGGACTCTGGCTGACCAGCTGGAAGAAATCCGACGCGTAGCCGCGGTCCTGCATCGCCTTGAGCACCATGCCGTGCGCGGCAGAGCCGAACGGCACGCTCACGAGCTTGCCCTTGAGATCGGCGAGATCGTAGTAGGGTGAATCCTTGTGAACGACGATGCCGTTGCCGGAGCCCGACAGGCTGTAGGCGGCGATGCCGATCAGCCGGCTCTTGCTCTCCGGATTGCTGTCGAAAGTGAAGCCGTTCACGATCAGCGGATAGTCGCCCATCATGCCGATCTGCAGCTTGTTGGCCATCATCGCGTTGGTGACGGGCGGACCGGAGGTGAAGTTCTGCCACTCCAGCTCGAACTTGATGTTGGCGTATTTGCCGTCCTTCGGCAGATATTTCTCGAGGAGATGGAGCTGGCGGATGACGACGCCGGCGGTCACCGTGTTGGTCGTGGTGTCCTGCGTTCCGATGCCGAGCGTAACGGTTTCCGCCGCGGCCGGCTGCGCGAGGAGAAGCGCCAGCGACGTCACCGACATCGCGATCGAGAGCGTGGGAAGATGGCGGACCATTCTCATCCTCATTCGGTTGGATGTGCTGTGGTTGCCATGATTGGGTGAGGGCGTGGGCAGGGCAAATCCGGAATGAGCGCCACAGTCGATTAGTTGCCGGGAAAAGTCGATTGCATACTCCTTGGGCAGTCCTGCACTATAAAGCCGCTTGCATGGGCACCGGCCCTAGTCAGACGCTTGCCCTCGCATCTCTTCCAGCACGTCGGGCCGGCAGACCACGATCTGCGAGCGCTTGGTCAGCACGATTCCCTTCTCCTGCATGCGCTTCAGGCTGATCGTGACCCATTGCCTGGTGGCGCCGACCATGTGGGCGATATCAGCATGGGTAAAGGCGGCCGCGATCACACGGCCGTCGGCGTCCTCGACGCCGTAGAGATCGACGAGGTGCAGCAACAGATGCGCAAGGCGCTGTGTGATCGAGCGCGTTCCCAGCATCTGGGCCAGCGCCGAATAGCACTTGCCCTTGAAGGTGAGGCCTTCGATCAGGCCGATCGCGAGGTTCGGGATCTCTAAGGCAAGGGACCGCAGCTCCTTTCCGGGCAGATGCACCACGCTGCAATTGCTGGATGCAACGCCGGACCATTGATGCACGGTGCCTTCGAACACTTCGGGGCCGCCGACGAAATTGCCGACATGCCAATAGGCCAGCGTGATCTCGCGGCCGAGCGGAGAGGTATAGAACACCCGGATACGGCCGCTCTCGATCAGCCAGATACCGTCATGCTTGCCACCCTGGCTGAACAGCGTCTGGCCACGGTTGAGCACTTTTCGGCGGCCCTGCTTCAGCACCAGCTCCCGCTCGCGCTGGCTGAGCTTGTCCATCAACGCCGGCGGTCCGCCGATCCATTGCTGGTTCTCGGTGAGCAGCAGCGAGGAACCGCCGGCAGGCCGGATCGTGGCGGGAGCCGTCCCGCGAACCACATTGGCCGCCGCCTGCAACATCATCTGCCTCCAGAACGTTCAAACCGTTCTAAAGAGGAGCAATGTCCGTGCCAGATTCACTCCGCTGTCATCGCCCGGCTTGACCGGGCGATCCAGTATTCCAGAGACGTCAATGGGTTATCGAGAAGCCGCGGCGTACTGGATTCCCCGCCTTCGCGGGGAATGACAGCGGAGTTTGGAGGACGACCTGTCGCGTCTACCGCCTCGCCAGGCTCAACAAATACGGCTTCGGGTAAATCCCCCGATTGTGCCCATCCGAAAAAGAGATGTTCAGCCCGTAACCGAGATCGCCGATCTCGGTGATCGCGATGCCTGGAAACCGCTGGGGGAAGCGGCCGTCGAAGCGGGCGCGGGTGCAGTGGGCGCATTTGCAGGAGAGGCGGAGCGTTTCCGCCGGCAAGTCCAGCGTGTCGTCCTCAGCGATGCGGACGCGGAGCGTCGCGAGGTCGGCGCTTGCTTCGTAATCTGCCACGGTCGGTGCCACCAAGGTCATGACGTGTCTCCGACCCTTCTCTACGTTGCCGCAGCGCTGCCGCGCTAGCAACTAATTGCCAGGCGCAGGTGCGCGACGCTGATCTTCGCTGCCTGCTGTTCGATCATCGCCCACGAAATGTGAAACTAATCGACCGGGAATTTCAGTTCGGCGTTGCCGGATTCCCGTCTCTCCGAAACCTTGTGCGCAATCGAGGTCAGGAGAGACAATGAACGCATTTCAGAAGGAAACGGTCCTGTCGGTCAGGCACTGGACCGATAGCCTGTTCAGCTTCACCGCGACGCGCGATCCGGGCTTCCGCTTCCAGAACGGCCAGTTCGCGATGATCGGGCTGGAAGTCGAGGGCAAACCGTTGCTGCGGGCTTACAGCATGGCGAGCGCCAATCACGAGGAGGCGCTCGAGTTCTTCTCGATCAAGGTGCAGGATGGTCCGCTGACCTCGCGCCTTCAGAAGATCAGGGAGGGAGACGTCATCCTGGTCGGCCGCAAGGCCACGGGCACGCTGATCACCGGCAACCTCATTCCCGGCAAGCGCCTGCTGCTGCTCTCGACCGGAACGGGGCTCGCGCCGTTCGCCAGCCTGATCAAGGACCCCGACGTCTACGAGAACTACGAGACCATCGTGCTCGCCCATGGCTGCCGCCAGGTCTCCGAGCTCTCCTATGGAGAGCACCTCGTCGAAGGCCTGCGCAATCACGAGTTCTTCGGGCCGCTGATCGGCGACAAGCTCGTCTACTACCCGACCGTCACCCGCGAGCCGTTCAGGAATCGCGGCCGCATCTCCGACCTGATCGCGTCGAACCAGCTGTTCGACGACATTGGTCTATCAGGCCTCGATATCGAGACCGACCGCATCATGCTGTGCGGCAGCCCGGCGATGCTGGAGGAACTTCCCGCGATGTTTTCCGCACGTGGCTTTGTCGAGGGCAGTCACAGCCGGCCCGGCCATTTCGTGATCGAAAAGGCCTTTGTCGAGCGCTGAGGCGCAAATCGCACCCCGGCGACAACTAATTGCTATCGCCGGGACGCCTGCTGAACAAATCTGATGCAAAGGCGCCGGATCTGCCGGCGGACCAGGAGCAAGCGATGTCACTAGATCAGATCGTCGACGGACTTTCGGAGGTTTCCTGCGACGTGCTCGTCATCGGCGGCGGCACTGCCGGCCCGATGGCGGCGTTGAAGGCGAAGCTGAAGAATCCGAAGGCCAACGTCGTCCTGCTCGAAAAGGCCAACGTCAAGCGCTCCGGAGCGATCTCGATGGGCATGGACGGCTTGAACAACGCCGTCATTCCCGGCTACGCGACGCCGGAGCAGTACACCAAGGAAATCACCATTGCCAATGACGGCATCGTCGATCAGAAGGCGGTCTACAAATACGCGCAAAACTGCTACTCGATCATCGAGGAACTCGACAGTTTCGGCATCCGCTTCCTGAAGAACGAGAACGGCGATTACGCCGTCAAGAAGGTGCACCACATCGGCACCTACGTGCTGCCGATGCCGAACGGCGAGACCGTGAAGAAGGCGCTGTATCGCCAGCTCCGCCGCGCCCGCATCCTGATTTCCAACCGCTACATGGCGACGCGGCTGCTCAAATCCGCAGACGGCCGCATTGCCGGCGCGATCAGCGTCAACACCCGCACCGCCGAGATGCTGGTGATCAAGGCCAAGGCCGTGATCCTGTGCATGGGCGCCGCCGGCCGTCTCGGCCTGCCGACCTCCGGCTACATGTTCGGCACCTACGAGAACGCGGCCAATTCGGGTGACGGCTATTCCATGGCCTATCACGCCGGTGCGGCACTGGCGAACCTCGAATGTTATCAGATCAATCCGCTGATCAAGGACTATAACGGACCGGCCTGCGCCTATGTCGCCGGTCCCTTCGGCGCCTTCACCGCCAACAACGAGGGATCGCGCTTCATCGAATGCGATTACTGGTCCGGCCAGATGATGCTGGAGTTCTACAACGAGCTGCTGTCCGGCAAGGGCCCGGTGTTTCTCCAGCTCAAGCATCTCCATCCCGACACCATCTCGGAGATCGAATCCACGCTGCACAAGGTCGAGCGTCCCACGCGCGGCCTGTTCCAGCAGGGGCGCGGGGTCGACTACCGCAGCGAGTCGATCGAGATGCATATCTCCGAGATCGGATTCTGCTCCGGTCACAGTGCGTCGGGCGTGTTCGTCGACGACAACGCGCGCACCACCGTCCCGGGCCTCTATGCCGCCGGCGACATGGCCAGCGTGCCGCACAATTACATGCTCGGCGCATTCACCAACGGTTCGGTCGCCGGCGTCGACGCGATGGAATTCGCGGACAATCACGACTTCGCGGAATTCGACGCGGCCGAGGTCGCCAGCGAACGTGACCGGGTGATGGCGCCGACCAAGCGCGAGGACGGCATTCCGCCGAACCAGATCGAGTACAAGACCCGGCGTCTCGTCAACGACTATCTCCAGCCGCCGAAAGTCACGCGCAAATACGAACTCGGCATGCGCCGGCTCGCTGAAGCGAGGGAAGACATGCAGGAGCGCATGATCGCGCGCAATGCGCACGAACTGCTTCGCGCGCTCGAAGTCCAGTCGATCATGGATTGTGCGGACATGGCAGTGCATGCCTCGCTCTACCGCGAGGAAAGCCGTTGGGGCCTCTATCACTGGCGGACGGATTTCCCGGAGAAGGACAACGAGAACTGGTTCTGCCACACGCTGCTCAGCAAGCAGGACGGCAAGATGACCAGCGAGAAGCGTGCCGTGGAGCCCTATATCGTGCCGATCGCCGACGATGAGAAGGATCTCTACGACAAGCAGCGCATCCGCGCCACAGCCTGACCCGCCGCACAAATAACAGGAGACATACGATGCCTCTCGCTTCCTATCAGACATCGGTTCCGGTGGTCGTCGACGACGCCAAATGCATCGCGGACAAGGGCTGCACGGTGTGCGTCGACGTCTGTCCGCTCGACGTGCTGCGGATCAGCGATATGACCAACAAGGCCTACATGGCCTATGACGAATGCTGGTACTGCATGCCCTGCGAGGCGGATTGCCCGACCGGCGCCGTCACCGTCAACATTCCCTATCTGCTGAGGTAGTCATGTCGAGCCCGTTCGAATCCTACGACGATCTCGAAGATGCCGACGAGCGGCTCCAGGCCGCCGATCCAGGGGAGCGCCGCGTCGCTATCATCGCGCTCGGCCATTCCGGCGATCCGGCAGCGGTCGGCCATCTCGCCAAAATGGTCGCCGATCCCGATGCCGGCGTGCGCCAGCAGGTCGCGATGGCGCTCGGCGAGTTCGACGGGCCGGAGGCCGCGAGCGCGCTGGTGAAGCTGCTGGTCGATCCTGAGAGAATCGTCGCGTCCGCCGCGGCCGACAGCATGGCGGAGTTCAAGGATCCCGCCTGCGCCGAGATCATCCTGCCGCTGGTCAAGCATGCCCACGCCTTCGTCCGCATGGGCGCGCTGCGTGCGCTGAAGGAGCTGCGCTGCAAGGATACGCTGAAACCCGCGCTCGAAGCGCTCCAGGATTCCGATGCTGCCGTGCGGGTGCAGGCGATCGGCGTGATCGGGTTCCTCAAGCTGGAGGAATCAATTCCGGCGCTGACCGCGCTGATCAACGATCCCGACGCGCATGTGCGCCGTGCCGCCGTCAGCGCGCTCGCCTTCTCGCAGATGAAGCCTGCGGCCGAGATGATCACGCGCGCTCTGAAGGATTCGGACTGGATGGTGCGGGAGATGGCGGCGGAAACGCTGGGCCTCAACGTCAACGGATCGATTGCTGCCGACCAGCTCATCGCTTCGCTCGGTGACGAGTTCTGGCAGGTGCGTCTGAAGGCAATCCGCAGCCTTGGCCGGATGAAGCTCGAGCGCGCGGTTCGCCCGATCGGCAATTGCGTCAACCACGACCAGGCTAATTTGCGGAAAGAGGCGGCTGCCGCGCTCGGCGAGATCGCGCACCCCGACGGCGAAGCCTTCCTTGCCGTCATCGCCGACGATCCCGATCCCGAGGTGCGCAAGAACGCGCGCTGGGCGCTTCAGCAGATTGCGGCCCGAAAAGCGCGGGCGGGGGCATAGAAGCGCGGCGGGCTGCCGCGCTGGACTTCCCGTCCCAGACGTTTATTGGTCTTCGCCAATGTGATAGGCCTCCGCGATCGAGGCCGATCCGAAAAGAGCGAGGATGCGCCCATGACGACATTGACGGTTAAGGACCTTCTCCCCGAGGACGGCACGCGGGGAACGCTTGTCGGCCGCGTCTGGCTGCCGCAGGCGAATGGCCCGGCCGTGGTCGCCGTTCGTGGCGATGGTGTGTTCGACGTCACCGCAAAATTCCCGACCGTCAGTGCACTCTGCGAGGAAGACAATCCGGCGAAGGCGCTTGCCGCGATCAAGGGCGAGCGCATCGGCGATCTCGAGGCAATCGTCGCCAACACGCCGCCCGATCAGCGCGATCCCAAGAAGCCGTGGCTGCTCGCACCGGTCGATCTCCAGACGCTGAAGGCGGCCGGTGTGACCTTCGCCATCTCGATGCTGGAGCGCGTGATCGAGGAGCGGGCGAAAGGCAATCCGGCCTCGGCCGAAGCGATCCGGCAAGAGGTTACGCGGCTGATCGGCGACGATCTGTCGAAGCTCAAGCCCGGTTCGGACCAGGCGATGCACCTGAAGCAGGTGCTGATCGATCAGAACGCCTGGAGCCAGTATCTCGAGGTCGGCATCGGCCCCGATGCCGAGGTCTTCACCAAGGCGCCGACCTTGTCATCGGTCGGCACCGGCATGGATGCGGGGCTGCATCCGAAGTCGACCTGGAACAACCCCGAGCCGGAGCTGGTGCTGTTCGTCTCAAGCCGCGGCAAAATCGTCGGCGGCGCGCTCGGCAATGATGTCAATCTGCGCGACTTCGAGGGCCGTTCGGCGCTGCTGTTGTCGAAGGCCAAAGACAACAACGCCTCGTGCTCCATCGGCCCGCTGCTCCGTCTGTTCGACGACAGCTTTACCCTAGACGACGCCCGCAAGCTCGACATCAGCCTGAACGTAAAGGGGCAGGACGGTTTCGTCCTGGACGGTCATTCCTCGATCAGCATGATCAGCCGCGATCCGACCGATCTGGTCGAGCAGACCATCGGCAAGGTGCACCAATATCCTGATGGCTTCGTGCTGTTCCTCGGGACCATGTTCGCGCCGGTCAAGGATCGCAGCGCGCCGGGACAGGGGTTCACCCACAAGCGCGACGACATCGTCACCATCTCAGCGCCCCAGCTCGGCAAACTCGTCAACCGCATGCGGACCAGCGACGAGTGCGAGCCCTGGACATTCGGCATCGGCGCGCTGATGAAGAATCTCGCGCAGCGCAAGCTGGTCTAGCGCGCTGCCTTCCGGTTGTGGGGGGACTCTCCACGAGTCACCTCGCTCAATCGACGAAGAAGCTCTCCCCACCGTCATTGCGCGCATAGCGAAGCAATCCAGAATCCCTCCGCGGAAAGACTCTGGATTGCGTGCACTCGCAATGATGGGGAGAGGAGTTGCGGGTTCGGCTTTCACCGTCCTCCAAGACATTCTCCTCGTCCCAACTGCCGCATCATTTCGTTCATCTCCGCGTTGCATCCGTGGAACAAAATCGCGCTGGACGTGTCATAGAAGTCTCCCATCCGCTCGCGTGCGCTTTCCCCCTCAATAGTAAAATAATATGACTAGTCGGAACCAAACTTCCGTGAAATAGTCCCTCCCGCCGCCTCAAAGGTCGGCCTGTGGGTGCGATGCTACCGATCGGCGCCCCGGATAACATTTTGGGAGATACGCCTGATGATCCTCAAAGCCCTCTTTGCGGCTAGCGCCACGGCCGCGTTGCTGCTCGCGCTGCCGGCGAATGCCGCCGAGCTCACCATCGGCTTCTCGCAGATCGGATCGGAATCCGGCTGGCGCGCGGCCGAGACCTCGGTCTCCAAGCAGGAGGCCACCAAGCGCAAGGTCAATCTCAAGATCGCCGACGCGCAGCAGAAGCAGGAGAACCAGATCAAGGCGATCCGCTCCTTCATCGCGCAGAACGTCGATGCGATCTTCCTCGCGCCCGTCGTCTCGACCGGCTGGGACTCGGTGCTGAAGGAAGCCAAGGAGGCCAAGATTCCGGTCGTGCTGCTCGACCGCGACATCGATCCCTCCGGCAAGGAACTCTATCTCACCGCCGTGACCTCAGACAGCGTGCATGAAGGCGAGGTCGCCGGCGACTGGCTGGCCAAGACCGTCGGGGCCAAGGCCTGCAACATCGTCGAACTGCAGGGCACGGTCGGCGCCAGCGTCGCCGCCAATCGCAAGAAGGGCTTTGACACCGCCATCGCCAAGCATGCGAACCTGAAGGTGGTGCGCAGCCAGACCGGCGACTTCACCCGCGCCAAGGGCAAGGAAGTGATGGAAAGCTTCATCAAGGCCGAAGGCGGCGGCAAGTCGATCTGCGCAGTTTATGCGCACAACGACGACATGATGGTCGGCGCGATCCAGGCAATGAAGGAAGCCGGCCTCAAGCCGGGCAAGGAGATCCTCACCGTCTCGATCGATGCGGTCCCCGACATCTTCAAGGCGATGGTGGCCGGCGAAGCCAATGCCACGGTCGAGCTGACGCCGAACATGGCAGGCCCCGCGCTCGATGCCATCGCGGCCTTCAAGGACAAGGGCACCATTCCGCCGAAATGGATCCAGACCGAGTCGAAGCTCTACACGCCCACCGATGATCCGCAGAAGATCTACGACAGCAAGAAGGGCCTCGGTTACTGAGGCGAGAGTGTCGCCGGACGGCCGTGTTTCGGCAGTCCGGCGATCCCGCTCGCAACCGCCGCGCGAACGAACAGGCTCCGTGTCCGCATCGTCAGCGGGCGCCGCTGGGAGTGAATTTGTCATGGAGAACAGCCCGGATTCCGCTGCTTCCCTGCTGGAGGTGCGTGGGATCAGCAAGAGCTTTGGCGCCGTGCGTGCGTTGCAGGAGGTCGACTTCACGCTTCGCGCCGGCGAGATCCATGCGCTGCTCGGTGAGAACGGCGCCGGCAAGTCCACGCTGATCAAGGTGATCACGGGCGTGTTCCCGCGCGATGCCGGCATCGTCAGGATCAGCGGCGAAGAGGTCGCGCCGCGCTCGGCCAAGGCGGCGGTTCAGGCCGGCATTGCCACGGTCTACCAGGAGGTCAATTTGCTGCCGAACCTCTCGGTGGCGCAGAATTTGTTTCTCGACCGGCAGCCGATGCGCTTCGGCATCGTGCGTGAAGGCGAGATGCGGCGTCGCGCGAAGTCGCTGCTCGCGGATTTCGGTCTCGACATCGACGTATCAGCGCCGCTTGGCAATTATTCGGTGGCGATCCAGCATGTCACCGCGATCGCGCGCGCCGTCGATCTCTCGGCACGCGTGCTGATCCTGGACGAGCCGACCGCGAGTCTCGACCGCCATGAGGTCGAGATCCTCTTTCGTATCATGCGTCAGCTCGCCAGGCGCGGCATCGGCATCGTCTTCGTCAGCCATTTCCTCGACCAGGTCTACGAGATCTCCGATCGAATCACCGTTTTGCGAAATGGTCGCCTGGTCGGCGAGCGCGAGACCGCGTCGCTGTCGCGGCTCGAGCTGATCCGGATGATGCTCGGCCGCGAGCTGGCCGAGACCACCAGCGCGCGGGCATCGGCAGGCGCACAGACCACGCGTGAAGTCTGTGCGAGCTTCGAGGGTTACGGCAAGGCCGGCTATGTCGCGCCGTTCAATCTCGAGCTGCGGCATGGCGAAGTGGTCGGTCTCGCCGGCTTGCTCGGCTCGGGCCGGACCGAGACGGCCCGGCTGGTGTTCGGCGCCGAGCGCGCCGATCGAGGGCAGGCGAGGATGGAAGGAACGCCTGTCCGGCTTCAGTCGCCGCGTGACGGCGTGCGCCACGGCTTTGGCTATTGCCCTGAGGAGCGCAAGACCGACGGTATCGTCGCCGAGCTCACCGTGCGCGAGAACATCGTGCTCGCGCTTCAGGCCAAGCGCGGTTTGCATCGGCCGCTGTCGCGGCGCGAGCAGGACGAGATCGCGATCCGTTACGTCAAGATGCTCGACATTCGTCCGCCCGATCCGGAGCGTCCCGTCGGCCTGCTGTCTGGCGGCAATCAGCAGAAGGTGCTGCTGGCACGGTGGCTCGCGACCTCGCCGCGGCTGCTCGTGTTGGACGAACCGACCCGCGGCATCGACGTCGGCGCGCACGCTGAGATCATCCGTCTGATCCGCGAGCTCTGCGACGACGGCCTCGCGCTGCTCGTGATCTCCTCCGAGCTCGACGAGATCGTGACCTATTCCGATCGCGTGGTGGTGCTGCGCGACCGCGCCCATGTCGAGGAGCTCGCGGGCGAGGCGATCGACGTCGGCAACATTCTCGCCGCCATTGCCGCCGATAGCGTCGCCGTTGCGCTTGAGGCTCACACATGACCGCGCTGCTGCCGCGCCGCGGCCTTGCCCAGATCCTTGCATTGATCGTCATCCTGGCGGTCGATCGCGTGGTGTCGCCGCAATTCTTCGATCTGCGCCTCCAGGACGGCCGGCTGTTCGGCAGCATGATCGACGTGCTCAACCGCGGCACGCCGGTGGCGCTGCTCTCGCTCGGCATGGTGCTGGTGATCGCCACGCGCGGGATCGATCTCTCGGTCGGTGCTGTCATGGCGATCTCGGGCGCGATCGCGGCGAGCCTCGCCGACAGCCACAGTCTGGCCGTGGTGCTGGCGGCTGCGCTCGGCGCGGGCCTGATCTGCGGATTGTGGAACGGATTTCTCGTCGCGGTGCTCGGCATGCAGCCGATCGTGGCGACCTTGATCCTGATGGTGGCGGGACGCGGCATCGCCCAGCTCATCACCGAAGGCCGCATCGTGACCTTCTCCTCGCCCGATCTGGTCTGGCTCGGCAATGGGTCCATCCTCGGCCTGCCGGTGCCGGTCGCGATCGCGCTGGGGATGCTGATCCTCACCGGCGCGGTGGTGCGCGGCTCCGCACTCGGATTGCTGATCGAGGCGACCGGCGGCAATGCGCGGGCGAGCGAGCTTGCCGGCGTCGGCACGCGCGCGATGATTTTGGCGGTCTATGTCTGGTGCGGCGTTTGCGCTGCGCTTGCCGGCGTGATCGCAGCGGCCGACATCATGGGCGCGGATGCCAACAATGCCGGCCTCTGGCTCGAGCTCGACGCCATCCTTGCGGTGGTGATCGGCGGCACCTCGCTGTTCGGCGGCCGCTTCAGCCTCGTGCTGGCCGTACTCGGCGCGCTAATCATCCAGACCATGAACACCGGCATTCTGCTGTCGGGCTATCCGCCGGAGTTCAATTTGCTGGTCAAGGCGGTGGTGGTGCTCGCCGTGCTGCTGCTGCAATCGCCGAAGCTGTCCGGCTTTGCCGGAATCGTGATGCGGCTGCGGGGGACCAAGGCATGAAAGGCCTGCCGCCCGTCCTCATCACGGCGATCGTGCTCGTCGCGGGATTCGCACTCTGCGCGATGCAGTTTCCCAACATCGCCTCCACCCGCGTGGTCGGCAATCTGCTGACCGACAACGCCTTCCTCGGCATTGTCGCGACCGGCATGACCTTCGTCATCATTTCCGGCGGCATCGATCTCTCGGTCGGTTCGGTGATCGGCTTCACCACGGTGTTCGTCGCGCTGGCGATCGAGCGCTGGGGAATGCCGCCCCTGGTCGCCTTCGTCGCCATTCTCGCACTCTCGGCGGCCTTCGGCGCGGCGATGGGCGCGGTGATCCATGTCTTCGATTTGCCGCCTTTCATCGTGACGCTCGCCGGGATGTTTTTGGCCCGAGGTGCCAGCTTCCTGCTCTCGACGGAATCGGTGCCAATCACAGCACCGGTCTATTCGACCGTGTCGGACTTCGCTCTGCGACTACCCGGCGGTGGACGGCTGACGGCGGTCGCGATCATCATGCTTGCTATCGTGATCGGCGGCGCATTGCTGCTGCAGCTGACCCGGTTCGGCGCCAATGTCTATGCGCTCGGCGGCAGCCGGGCGACCGCGAGTCTGATGGGCGTTGCCGTCGGCAGGATGACGGTGAAGATCTACATGCTGTCGAGCCTGCTTGCAGGCATCGCCGGCATCGTCTTCTCCTTCTATACCAGCGCCGGCTACTCGCTGTCCGCGGTTGGCGTCGAGCTCGACACCATCGCGGCCGTCGTGATCGGCGGCACGCTGCTCACGGGCGGGCAGGGCTCGGTGATCGGCACCTTCCTCGGGGTGCTGATCCAGGGCATGATCCAGACCTACATCAATTTCGACGGGACGCTGTCGAGCTGGTGGACCAAGATCGCGACCGGTGTGCTGCTGTTCGCCTTCATCGCCTTGCAGCAGGGATTGGTTGCGCTCGCGCGCCGGCCCGTGGCAAAGCGCGCGGGAGCAGTCTGATGACCACCTCGCGCATCCTCGTCATTCCGACGCGCCGGGCGCACTCCAATCACGCGGAAGTGGCCCGCTCGATCGGCGTCGACATCATCGCCGGCCGCTACGCGGAGGGAACGCGCCTGCCTGGCGATGCCGAAATGATCGCGATGTTCGGGGTGTCGCGGCCGGTATTGCGGGAGAGCGTGAAGACGCTGGTCGCCAAGGGCCTGCTCACCACCAAGGCCCGCGTCGGCACCGTCGTGCGCGAGCGCGTCGCCTGGAACATGTTCGACGCCGACGTGCTGGCCTGGCACTTGGACGCCGGGATCGACAAGCGCTTCCTCAACGACCTCGCCGAGATCCGCCTCGCGGTCGAGCCGCGCGCGGCCGCGCTGGCGGCGGCGCAGCGGTCGGAGCAGGATCTCTCCGAGCTCCGTCGCTGCATGGAGCGGATGCGGCTTGAAGCCTCCGACTCCGTTGGCTTCGCGGATGCCGACCTCGCGCTCCATGTCGGTGTGGCGCGCGCCTCCGGTAATCTGTTCATGCGCTCGATCGGGCACGTCATCGAGGCTGCGTTGCGCGCCTCGTTCCTGCTCAGCGCACCGGTCGAACCGGAAGACCGCGACACCGTTCTGCTCTGGCATCAGAAGATCGTCGATGCCATCGCGGCCGGTGATGCCACGACTGCGTCGGAGGCGATGGTCTACGTCATTCACAACGGCATGCGCCGCCACGAGGGGACAGTGATCGAGACTGTACCGGCCGAAGCGCTGCCGTCCGCGGAAGCTGGAGAAAGATCGTGACTGAACTTCGCATCGCCATCGTCGGCTTCGGCAAGATCGCGCGGGACCAGCATGTCGGCGCCATCGCAGCGGTTCCCGGCGCGACGCTGGCGGCCGTCGCCAGCCGCAATGCCTCCCTGCCGGATCTGCCGCATTTCGCGACCATCGAAGAGCTGCTGGACAAAGGTCCGCCGATCGACGCGGTGTCGCTCTGCACGCCGCCCCAAGTACGCCGCGCCCAGGCGGTCGCAGCGCTCAGGGCCGGCAAGCATGTCATGCTGGAGAAGCCGCCCGGCGCCGGCGTTGCCGAGCTCGATCCATTGATGGCGATGGCCGGTGAGGCCAAGCGAACGCTGTTTGCGACCTGGCATTCGCGCCATGCGCCGGCGGTCGAGCCGGCGCGCGAGTGGCTCGCCGCCCGCCGCATCCGTTCCGTGCACATCAACTGGAAAGAGGACGTCCGCGTCTGGCATCCCGGGCAGGCCTGGATCTGGGAGCCGGGCGGGCTCGGGGTGTTCGATCCCGGCATCAATGCGCTGTCGATCCTGACCAGGATCCTGCCGTCTCAGGTGTTCGTCACCGCGGCCGAGCTCGCCTTCCCCGCCAATTGCCAGGCGCCGATTGCCGCGAAGCTGACGCTGACCGACATCGACGGCCTGCCTGTGACCGCCGAGTTCGATTTCCGCCAGACCGGGCTGCAGAGCTGGGATATCCTGGTCGAAACCGACCAGGGCCGGATGACGCTATCCCGCGGCGGCCGGATCATGGCGATCGACGGCAAGACCGTTGCCGAGGCGCCCGATGAGGAATATCGGGAGCTTTACCGGCGCTTCGTCACGCTCGCCGCGACAGGGGCGAGCGACGTCGATCTGGCGCCGCTTCGTCTCGTTGCGGACGCCTTCCTGCTCGGCAGGCGCACGATCGTCGAACCGTTTGTGGATTGATCATGGCTGGATCGAAAACAGAAAAAGACGTCTTCGGAACGCTGCCTGACGGCCGCAAGGTCGAGCGCATCGTGCTGCGCGGCGAGGGCGGGTTCGAGGCGCGCATCATCACCCATGGCGCAGTCTTGCAGGCGCTGATCGCGCCGGACGCCAAAGGCGGCTACGACGACGTCGTGCTCGGCCATGATGGGTTCGCCGGCTATCTCGCTGAACGAAAGTTCTTCGGCGCCACCGTTGGCCGCTACGCCAATCGCATCGCCAACGGACAATTTTCGTTGGACGGCGAGGCGGTCCAGCTTCCCGTCAACAACGGTCCGAATGCGCTGCATGGCGGACTGGACGGTTTTGATCGCAAGCTCTGGGACATTGCGGAGATCGACGATGGCGCCGAGCCCGCGGTCACGCTGACCTACACGAGCCCGCATGGCGAGGAAAACTATCCCGGTCGGCTCGATGTGCGCCTGACCTATCGTGTTACCGGCCCGGCTGAGCTATCTCTGATCATGGAGGCGCGGACCGACCGGCCGACCATCGTCAACCTGACCAACCACAGCTTCTTCAATCTGGAAGGCGCGACATCAGGCACGCCCATTCTCGATCACAAGCTGACGGTCGCGGCCGGGCATTTCCTCGCGATCGACCCCACGGCCATCCCGTTGCCCGAGCCGCCGCGCAGCGTTGCCAGCACGCCGTTCGACTTCCGCGAGCCGCGGGCGATCGGCGAGCGCATCCGCGAGAGCGACCAGCAATTGCGCAACGGCAAGGGCTACGATCACACCTACTGTCTCGCGCGTGACGGCAAGCTTGCGCTCGCGGCGCGGCTGGAGGCGCCGCGCTCGGGGCGCATCATGGAGCTGTTCACGGATCAGCCTGGTCTGCAGGTCTATTCGAGCAATTATCTCGACGGCACGATTTCGGGCAAGGGCGGCAAGCTGTACCGGCAGTCGGACGCCATGTGCCTGGAGCCGCATATCTGGCCGGACGCACCGAACCGGCCGGATTTCCCGAGCCCGCGCCTAGCGCCCGGCGAGGTCTATCGCCATCATACGGTCTATCGCTTTGCGGTGAGGAGGTCCTGATGGAACAGGTGCCGACCTCGGTTCTTTCGGACGATCCTTGCCATCTCGGCGAGGGACCGACCTATGACGTGACCACCGACACCGCCTGGTGGTTCGATATCCGCGAGGGGCGACTGTTCGAGGCGCAGCTCGGCAGCGGCGGCATTCGCGTTCATGCGCTGGGCCGGATGGCGAGCGCGCTTGGGCGGATCGATGCCGAACGGCAGTTGATCGTCGCGGAAGACGGGCTCTATATCCGCAAAATTGCCGACGGCGCGATGAGGCTGCTCTGTCCGCTCGAAGCCGACAACCCCGGGACCCGCTCCAACGATGCCCGCGTGCATCCCTCCGGCACGTTCTGGATCGGCACCATGGGCCGCAAGGCGGAAGCAGGGGCAGGCGCGATCTACGCGTTCCATCACGGCGAGATATCGATGCTGTTTCCGCGCATCAGCATTCCCAACTCGATCTGTTTCTCGCCCGATGGCGCCACTGGCTACTTCGCCGACACCGCGCGCGCGGTGCTCTACGCGGTGCCGCTCAATCCCACGACGGGCCTGCCGCGCGGCGAGCCGGAAGTGCTGCTGCGCCACACCGGCATCGGCGGTCTCGACGGATCGGTGTGCGACGCGGACGGAAACATCTGGAACGCCTGCTGGGGCGCGAGCCGCGTCGACGTCTACTCTCCGCAAGGCGAGCGGCTTCGCTCGTTCGGCGTGCCGGCAAAGCAGGCGAGCTGCCCCGCTTTTGTCGGCCCTGATCTGTCGCTTCTCCTCGTCACCTCGGCCTGGCAGGACATGGACGCGGCGGCGCGTGCCGCCGATCCGCAAGCAGGCCACACCTTCCTGTTGGAGGCCTCCGCGCGCGGTCGCGCGGAGCCTGACGTCAAGCTCGCATAGGAGGCTAGAAGCTGCACACGACCAAATTTCTCGACGACACCAAAAAACAGTCTGACATCCAAGGGAGAGAAACATGTTGAAACTGAAGACGACCTTCCTGGCGCTGGCGCTGGCCGGCGCTGCGACGATGGCCGCGGGCGTCACCGCCTCGGCCCAGGACAAAGCAACAGTCGGCATCGCCATGCCGACCAAATCGTCGGCGCGCTGGATCGACGATGGCAACAACATGGTCAAGGTCCTGAAGGAGCGCGGCTACAACACCGACCTGCAATATGCCGAGGACGACATTCCGAACCAGCTCTCGCAGGTCGAGAACATGGTGACCAAGGGCGCGAAAGCGCTGGTGATCGCCGCGATCGACGGCACCACGCTGTCCGACGTGCTCAAGCAGGCGAAAGCAAAAGGCATCACCGTGATCGCCTATGACCGCCTGATCCGCGGCACGCCGAACGTCGACTATTACGCGACCTTCGACAATTTCCAGGTGGGTGTGCTCCAGGCCGAGTCGATCGTGCAGGGCCTCGGCCTCAAGGATGGCAAGGGTCCGTTCAACATCGAGCTGTTCGGTGGCTCGCCCGACGACAACAACGCCTACTTCTTCTACAACGGCGCGATGAGCGTTCTGAAGCCGTACATCGACAGCGGCAAGCTCGTCGTCGTCTCCGGTCAGATGGGCATGGACAAGGTCGCGACCTTGCGCTGGGACGGCGCCACCGCGCAGGCCCGCATGGACAATCTGCTCAGCGCCTACTACGGCAACAAGAAGGTCAACGCGGTGCTGTCGCCGTATGACGGCCTGTCGATCGGCATCATCTCCTCGCTGAAGGGCGTCGGTTATGGCAGCGCCGGCCAGCCGATGCCCATCATCTCGGGCCAGGATGCCGAAGTGCCCTCGATCAAGGCGATGCTGCGCGGCGACCAGTATTCGACCATCTTCAAGGACACCCGCGATCTCGCCAAGGTGACCGCCGACATGGTCGACGCTGCGCTTGCCGGCAAGCAGGTCACCGTCAACGATACCAAGACCTACGAGAACGGTGCCAAGACCGTGCCGTCCTATCTGCTTAAGCCGGTCGTGGTCTACAAGGACAATTGGGAGAAGGTCCTGGTGGAGAGCGGCTATTACAAGAAGGCCCAGTTCCAGTAAGAGGTCTACTCCCTCTCCCGACCTGCGGAGAGGGAGTTCTTTAGGGTTAGAGCGAAGCGCATGTTTATCAACTCGTCATGCCCGGGCTTGTCCCGGGCATCCACGTCCCTCTTCGCAAGCGGCTGCACGTGGATGGCCGGGACAAGCCCGGCCATGACGATTGTGGAAGCCCCGGGGAGAATGAATCGATGACCGCAATGCTGGAGATGCGTAACGTCAGCAAGAGCTTTTCCGGCGTCCAGGCGCTGCGCGATGTCAACTTCTCGGTTGAAGCCGGGCAGATCCACGCCCTCGTCGGCGAGAACGGTGCCGGCAAGTCCACGCTGATGAAGGTGCTCAGCGGCGTCTACCCGGCCGGCAGCTACGAGGGCACCATCATCTTTGATGGCGAGGAGCGCCGCTTCCGCGACATCAACGATTCCGAAGCGCTCGGCATCATCATCATCCATCAGGAGCTGGCGCTGATCCCGTTGATGTCGATTGCCGAAAACATCTTCCTCTCGCATCCGCCGTCCAAGCTCGGCGTGATCGATCGCGACGAGGTCTATCGTCGTACCCGGGAACTCCTGGCGCAGGTCGGCCTCAAGGAATCGCCGGACACGCTGATCACCGATCTCGGCGTCGGCAAGCAGCAGCTCGTCGAGATCGCCAAGGCGCTGTCCAAGCGGGTGCGGATGCTGATCCTGGACGAGCCGACCGCGAGCCTCAACGAGGCCGACAGCGCCGCGTTGCTCGAACGTCTCATGGCCTTCCGCGAGCAGGGCATCGGCTCGATCCTGATCTCGCACAAGCTGAACGAGGTCGCCCGCGTTGCCGATCACATCACCGTCCTGCGCGACGGCCGCACCGTCGACGGCATCGACTGCCGCGCCGAGCCGATCCAGGAGGACCGCATCATCCGCAGCATGGTCAACCGCGATCTCGCCCATCGCTTTCCGGAGCGCAGCGCAAAGATCGGCGAGCCCGTCCTCACCGTCGAGAACTGGTCGGTCTACCATCCCATCCATCCCGAGCGGCAGGTGATCAAGAACGTTGATTTCAGCGTGAAACGCGGCGAGGTCGTCGGCATTGCCGGATTGATGGGCGCTGGCCGCACCGAATTCGCCATGAGCCTGTTCGGCCGTTCCTGGGGCACCACGATCAGCGGTCGCATCCGGCTCGAAGGCCGTGAGATCGCGCTGCCGAGCGTCGCGGCTGCGATCGACGCCGGCCTTGCCTATGTCACCGAGGACCGCAAGCAGCTCGGGCTGATCCTTGCCGACGACGTCCGCAAGAACATCACGCTCGCAAGCCTCGACCAGGTCGCTCCTCGCCGCGTGATCGACGACATCGCCGAGCTGAAGGTCGCCAGCGACTACCGCAACCGGATGCGCATCCGCTGCTCCGACGTCTATCAGGAGACCAGCCAGCTCTCCGGCGGCAACCAGCAGAAGGTCGTGCTGTCGAAATGGCTCATGACCGACCCCAAGGTCTTGATCCTGGACGAGCCGACCCGGGGCATCGACGTCGGTGCCAAGTACGAGATCTACTGTATCATCAACGAGCTTGCAGAGGCCGGCCGTGGCGTGGTGGTGATCTCCTCGGAGATGCCCGAGCTGCTCGGCATCTGCGACCGCATCTGCGTCATGAACGACGGCGCCTTCGTCGGCGAGTTCAAGGGCGCAGACGCAACGCAGGAAAAGATCATGCGCGCCATCATGCGCAACGACAGAAATTATGGAAGCCGCGCCCTGGCGGGTGCCGAGATGGGAGGATCGCAGCCATGACCGACAAGACGGTTTCGCTGCCCGAGGAGCGCCGGAACGGCAGCTTCATCAAGAACAATCTGCGTAACTACGGCATGCTGATGTCGCTGATCGCGATCATGCTGTTCTTCCAGGTCATGACCGTCGGCACGCTGCTGCAGCCGCTCAACCTGACCAATCTGGTGCTCCAGAACAGCTACATCGTCATCATGGCGCTGGGCATGCTGCTCGTCATCGTCACCGGCCATATCGACCTCTCGGTCGGCTCGGTCGCGGGTTTCGTCGGCGCGGTGGCCGCCGTGCTGATGGTGACATACAAGGTCGACTACACGCTCGCCTTCATCGCCTGCCTGCTGCTGGGCGCGGCGATCGGCGCCGCGCAGGGCTATTGGGTGGCCTATTTCAAGATCCCGTCCTTCATCGTGACGCTAGCGGGCATGTTGGTGTTCAAGGGGCTTGCGCTCGCGGTGTTGCAGGGCCAGTCGCTCGGACCGTTCCCGGCGACCTTCCAGAAACTGTCCTCCGGCTTCATTCCGGAGCTCTTGCCGGAGGCCGGCACCCTGCATCCGACGTCCATGCTGATCGGTGCGGTGCTCGCGCTCGGCCTCGTCTACGCCAGCGCCAGGGGAAGGTCGCGCGAGCAGTTGCACGGCATCGAAGTCGAACCTTACGCGTTCTTCCTCGGCAAGAGCATTCTCCTGGCCTGCGCCGTGCTCTATTTCACCTATCTGATTGCCTCGCATCGCGGCCTGCCCAACGTGCTGGTGATCATGGGTGCGTTGATCGCGCTCTACGGCTTCGTCACCCGCCGCACCGTGATCGGCCGGCAAATCTATGCGGTCGGCGGCAACGCCAAGGCCGCAAGCCTGTCGGGCATCAAGACGGAACGGTTGACCTTCCTCACCTTCGTCAACATGGGCGTGCTCGCCGCGCTCGCCGGCCTCGTCTTCGCCGCGCGCCTCAACACCGCAACGCCGAAGGCGGGTCTCGGCTTCGAGCTAGACGTCATCGCCGCCTGCTTCATCGGCGGCGCCTCAGCCTATGGCGGGGTCGGCCGCGTCGGCGGTGCCGTGGTCGGCGCCATGATCATGGGTGTCATGAACAACGGCATGTCCATTCTCGGCATCGGCATCGACTATCAGCAGGTCATCAAGGGCCTGGTGCTGCTCGGGGCGGTGTGCATCGACGTGTACAATCAGCGCAGATGAGGCGGGCCGCCGACCACGGTCGACTCGGCGAGCTATTGCCCAAAGGCTGAGCATATGATCGAATGGCCGGATGGACCATGGCCAGTTCGATCTGATCATCTTTGATTGCGACGGGGTGCTCGTCGACAGCGAGCTGTTGAGCTGTCAGTGCCTGTCGGACGAGCTGTCCGATTCCGGGATATCGCTAACACTTGCACAAGCGCTGGAGCTGTTCCTCGGGCAAAGCACGAGCGCAATCACCCGGCATTATCGCGAGCTCGGCCACGCAATGCCGGTCGATTTTCCGTCTCGGCTGAAGTCGCGCGTGTTGATGGCGTTCGAAAAAGCGCTTCATCCGGTTTCGGATATTGATAGGGTTTTGTCGGGCCTGCGGACACCATTCTGCGTGGCTTCGTCCAGCGACATCGACCGTATCGCGCTCTCCCTTGACGTCACTGGCCTGCGGGCGCATTTCGGCGACCGGATTTACACCGCGCAGATGGTCAGGCACGGCAAGCCGGCGCCCGATCTCTTTCTCTACGCGGCCGAGCAGATGGGCATCCAACCTGCGCGCACGCTGGTGATCGAGGACAGTGCGAGCGGCGTGCAGGCGGGCAAGGCGGCCGGCATGATGGTCTGGGGATTTGCCGGCGGCAGCCATTATCGCGGACGCAACGGGCAGGCTATACTGTCGGGTGCGGGGGCCGACCGGGTCTTCGCGCGCATGATCGATTTCTGGAAGGACGTCTGACGCCTGCCATGGCCGCCGAGAACGAAAAGACCAGGCTCGATGACGCCGCGCGTGCCGGCTGGCTGTATTTCATTGCCGGTCACACCCAGGACGAGATCGCGAAGATGCTCCAGGTGTCGCGCGCGTCGGCGCAGCGGCTGGTGTCGCTATGTCTCGCCGAACGGCTGATCACCTTCCGGCTGGAACATCCCATCGCCGCGTGCATGGAATTGGCGGCGCGTCTGAAGGAGCGTTTTGAGCTTACCCATTGCGAGGTTGTTCCGGCGGATTCCGCCGCGCCCCAGGCCACAGCGGGCATTGCCGAGCGCTGCGCCAACCTGCTCGATTCGACCCTGCGTTCGGAGACCCCCGTCATCGTCGCGCTCGGGACGGGACGGGCGGTACGCGCCGCGGTCGAGCGCGTCACGCCGATCGACCGGCCCAATCACCAGATCGTCTCGCTGGTCGGCAACATCTCCGCCGACGGTTCGGCGAGCTTCTACGACACCGTCGGCCGGCTCGCCGACCGCACCGGCGCACGGCACTATCCGATGCCGCTGCCGTTCCTGATGTCGTCCGAGGACGAGCGCAACAAGATGGTCCGGATCGAGCCGATCGCGAAGGTGAAGGCGGTCGCGGCCAAGGCGGATTTGCGCCTCGTCGGCATCGGCCAGATGGACCAGAAGGCGCAGGTCCATGTCGACGGCTTCGTCACCCGCGACGAATTGTTCGAGATGATGCGGCAAGGGGCGATCGGCGAGATCACCGGCTGGGCCTATGATTCCAAGGGCCGCCTGCTGAAGGCCGGCACCAACAGGCGCCTGACCAGCATCCCGCCGGAAGTGCCAGCGAAGACCACGACGATCGGCGCCGCCGTCGGTGCCGCCAAGGTGCCGGCGATCGCGGCGGCGTTGAATGGACGGTTGATCAACGGGCTGATCACGGACGAGGCGACCGCAAGGGCGATTCTGGAGCGCTGAGGCGTAAGTCGCCGCGGCAACGGGGCTGCGCTCCCTCTCCCGCAAGCGGGAGAGGTTGAGCAAGCCGCGCCGCTTGTTTCGAACAACGCCATCACTTTCACGCCGCGTGCTTCCACCCCCTCCCGCACCGCAGCACTCATAAGTTGCGCGAACATCTTTGCGCCTGCTTGACAACGGCCCGGCCTCAGCCGAACATACGCCCAACGCGTGGGCATATGCTCAAAAGCGCGAGCTTAGGGAGGTCACCGTGAAACACGTCCTCGGCGCCGTCTGCGGCGCGTCTTGCCTGTTGCTGGCCGTCCCCGCGATGGCCGAAACCACCTTGACGATCGCCACCGTGAATAACGGCGACATGATCCGCATGCAGGGGCTGACGGCCGAATTCACCAAGAAGAACCCCGATATATCGGTCAAATGGGTGACGCTTGAGGAGAACGTGCTGCGCCAGCGCGTCACCACCGACATCGCCACCAAAGGCGGCCAGTTCGACGTCCTCACCATCGGCACCTACGAGGTGCCGATCTGGGCCAAGAAGGGTTGGCTGGTGCCGCTCGCCAATCTCGGCGCCGACTACGACGTCGCCGACCTCCTGCCCAAGATCAAGGATGCGGTCTCCGTCGACGGCAAGCTCTACGCCGCGCCGTTCTACGGCGAGAGCTCGATGGTGATGTACCGCACCGACCTGTTCGACAAGGCCGGCCTCAAGATGCCGGAAAAGCCGACCTGGGATTTCGTCGTCGACGCCGCCAAGAAGCTCACCGACAAGAGCACCGGCGTCTACGGCATCTGCCTCCGCGGCAAGGCCGGCTGGGGCGAGAACATGGCGTTCCTCTCCGCCATGGCCAATTCCTATGGCGCACGCTGGTTCGACGAGAAGTGGCAGCCGCAGTTCAACACCCCGGAATGGAAGGCGACGCTCACGACCTATGTCGACCTGATGAAGCAGGCTGGCCCTCCCGGTGCGAGCTCGAACGGCTTCAACGAGAACCTGGCGCTGTTCAATGCCGGCAAGTGCGCGATGTGGATCGATGCCACCGTCGCAGCCTCCTTCGTCACCAACCCGAAGGACTCCAAGGTCGCGGACAAGGTCGGCTTCGCGCTGGCGCCCAACACGGGCCTGGGCAAGAATGCCAACTGGCTGTGGGCCTGGAATCTCGCGATCCCCGCGGGCTCCAAGAAGACGGAAGCGGCCGAGAAGTTCATCGCCTGGGCGACGAGCAAGGATTACACCAAGACAGTCGCCGCGAAGGATGGTTGGGCCAACGTGCCGCCGGGCACCCGAACCTCGCTCTACCAAAACCCTGAATATCTGAAGGTCGCCCCGTTCGCGAAGCTGACGCTGGCCTCGATCGATGCCGCCGATCCGAACAAGCCGACGGTGAAGCCGGTGCCCTACGTCGGCGTGCAATATGCGGCGATCCCCGAATTCCAGGGCATCGGAACGCAGGTGGGCCAGCAATTCTCGGCCGCGCTTGCGGGATCGATGACGGTCGATGCCGCGCTCACCGCGGCGCAATCCTCAACCGAGCGCGAGATGAAGCGCGCGGGTTATATCAAGTGAGCTCGAGCTCTCCCTCCTGAGCTCAGACTTGCGGCCATCCGCCCCTAAGGATGGATGGCCGCCTTCTTCCCGCAAGCGGAGAAGCCAACAATGGCGACCCGGCAGACGCAGCTTCTCGCACGGACGCTCCTGACGCCGGCCGTCGGGCTGCTGTTCATCTGGATGATCGTCCCGCTCGCGCTGACGATCTATTTCTCGACGCTGCATTACAGCCTGCTCGATCCCGGCTCGGAATCATTCGTCGGGCTGGAAAATTTCCGCTACTTCCTCACCGATCCCGCGTTCCTCGCCTCGCTCCAGAACACGCTGGTGCTGGTCGGCTCGGTGCTGGCGCTGACTGTCCTGCTCGGAATTCCGCTGGCGCTGCTGCTCGACCAGCCCGTGATCGGCCTCAACATCGTGCGGCTGATGGTGATCGCGCCGTTCTTCGTCATGCCGACGGTGAGCGCCTTGGTCTGGAAGAACCTGTTGATGCATCCGGTGTCCGGGCTGTTTGCCTGGATCGCGTCGCTGTTCGGGTTGACGCCGATCGACTGGTTCACCGACGCGCCGCTGCTCGCCGTGATCCTGATCGTGTCATGGCAATGGCTGCCGTTCGCGACGCTGATTTTGCTCACCGCGATGCAGTCGCTCGACGAGGAGCAGAAGGAAGCCGCCGAAATGGATGGTGCCAGCGCAGTCTCGACCTTCATCTACATCACCCTGCCGCACCTCGCGCGTCCGATCACAGTGGTGATCCTGATCGAGACGATCTTCCTGCTCACCGTCTTTGCCGAGATCTACGTCACCACGGGCGGTGGCCCGGGACTGTCGACCACCAACATCGCTTTCCTGATCTATTCGCAGGCCCTGATCCAGTACGATGTCGGCACCGCCTCGGCGGGCGGCCTCGTCGCTGTCGTGATCGCCAACGTCGTAGCGTTCTTCCTGGTCCGCATCGTCGGCCGCAATCTGGAGGCATGAGACATGGCGCGGATGGCGACGAGGCAGCGGGTGGTGGTCTCGACCATCGGCGCGTGGTTCTTCGGCTTCCTGATCTTCTTCCCGATCCTCTGGATGGTATTGGCGAGCTTCAAGACCGAACTTGAGGCCTTCGCGATTCCGCCGTCCTTCCTGTTCTTCCACTGGACCACGGAGAACTACGCAACGGTCCAGGAGCGCAGCGACTATTTCCTCCACGCGATGAACTCGATCATCATCGCCGGCGGCTCGACCTTGATCGCACTGCTGATCGCGATCCCCGCCGCCTGGTCGATGGCGTTCTCGCCGACCAAGCGCACCAAGGACATCCTGCTCTGGATGCTCTCGACCAAGATGATGCCGCCGGTCGGCGTGCTGGTGCCGATCTACCTGATCTACAAGTCCTTCGGCCTGCTCGATTCCCGCATCGGGCTTGTCTTCATCCTGTGCCTGGGAAACTTGCCGATCGTGATCTGGATGCTCTTCACCTATTTCAAGGAGATCCCGCGCGACATCCTGGAAGCCGCGCGCATGGACGGCGCCACCATCGGCCGCGAGCTGGTCTATGTCCTGACGCCGATGGCAATCCCGGGACTCGCATCGACCATGCTGCTGAACCTGATCCTGGCCTGGAACGAGGCGTTCTGGACGCTCAATCTGTCGACCTCGAACGCTGCGCCGCTCACCACGTTCATCGCGTCCTATTCGAGCCCGGAAGGGCTGTTCTGGGCAAAGCTGTCAGCGGCGTCGACGCTGGCGATCGCGCCCATTCTCGTCCTCGGTTGGTTCAGCCAGAAGCAGCTTGTGCGCGGGCTCACCTTTGGCGCGGTAAAGTAGGAAGGGCTGCCGGATCATGGGTCAGATCAGACTTCAGGACGTGCAGAAATCCTTCGGCCCCGTGCACATCATCAAGGGCGCGGACCTCGAGATTGCCGACGGCTCCTTCGTGGTGTTCGTAGGTCCCTCAGGCTGCGGCAAGACCACGCTCTTGCGGCTGATCGCGGGGCTCGAGGACGTCTCGGGCGGCAAGATCCTGATCGACGGCAAGAACGTGGTCGACACGCCGCCCGCCAAGCGTGGGCTGTCGATGGTGTTCCAGTCCTACGCGCTCTATCCGCATATGAGCGTGCGCGGCAACATCGGATTCGGCCTGAAGATGGCGGGGCTGGCCAAGGACGAGATCAACCGCAAGGTCGAGGCCGCCGCCGCAACGCTGAACCTCACGCCTTATCTCGATCGCAAGCCGCGCGAGCTCTCCGGCGGCCAGCGCCAGCGCGTCGCGATCGGGCGTGCCATCGTCCGCGAGCCCAAGGCGTTTTTGTTCGACGAGCCACTCTCCAATCTCGACGCGGCGCTACGCGTGCAGATGCGGATCGAGGTGACGCGGCTCCAGAAGCAGCTCGGCACCACCGCGATCTATGTCACCCACGACCAGGTCGAGGCCATGACCATGGCCGACAAGATCGTCGTGCTCAACGGCGGCAAGATCGAGCAATACGGCTCGCCGCTGGATCTCTACGAGAAACCGGCCAACCTCTTCGTCGCCGGCTTCATCGGCTCGCCCAAGATGAACTTCGTGACGGGCGAGCACGCGTTGCAGAAGGGCGCGGCAACGATCGGCGTACGGCCGGAGCATCTCAAGATCGAGCGCGACGGTGCCGGCGGCTGGCAGGGAACGATCGCGGTGGCCGAGCACCTCGGCAGCGACACCTTCCTCTATGTCGATGCCGGTCCGCTCGGCATGCTGACGGCGCGCTACATCGGTGAGTTGAGCCTGCACGCCGGTGATCATGTGTCGCTGGTGCCGGAGCCCGCGCGCATCCATCGCTTCGACGCAAGCGGCAACGCCATCCGGAACTGAAGAAACGGCAAGAAGCGGCAAGAATCGGAAAGACCAAAATGTACCTGGAAAAATTCAAGCTGAACGGCAAGACCGCGTTCATCACCGGCGGCGGGCAGGGCATTGGGCTCGCCTGCGCCGAAGCGCTGGCTGAAGCTGGCGCCCGGGTCGTCATCGGCGATCGCGACAGCAAGGTCGCCGACAGTGCGAAAGCCAGCCTGAAGGCGAAGGGCTATGATGCCGAGATGGCGATCATGGACGTCACCGACACCAAGCGCGTGGCGGAAGTGGCCAACGACCTCGTTGCCCGCCACGGCAAGGTGGACATCCTCGTCAACAATGCCGGCATCGCCCGCAGCGAGACGCCGGCGGAGACCGTGACCGACGAGCATTGGCTCAATGTGATCGACGTCAATCTCAATGGCACCTTCTGGTGCTGCCGCGAGTTCGGCAAGCACATGCTGAAAGCGAAGAGCGGCGCCATCGTCAATGTCGGATCGATGTCCGGTTTCATCGTCAACAAACCGCAGGAGCAGTGCTTCTACAATGCGTCCAAGGCCGGCGTGCACCATCTCACGAAATCGCTCGCAGCCGAATGGGGAGCGCGCGGCATCCGCGTCAACGCGGTCGCGCCGACCTATATCGAGACGCCGCTCAACGCCTTCGTGAAGAGCAATCCGAGAATGTACGACGCTTGGATCGGTGGAACCCCGATGGCGCGGATGGGGCAGGTCGAGGAGATCGCCTCAGTGGTGCTGTTCCTGGCTTCCGAGGCCGCGAGCCTGATGACCGGCAGCATCGTGCTGGTGGATGGCGGCTACACTTGCTGGTAGGCTTGCGTCAAAATTGACGAGAGCTTCCGGGGGCGACAATGCCGCGAGCGTATATCGGCGTCGATGTAGGGACCACGAGCACGCGGGCAGGGGTGTTCGACGAGGCGGGCACCTTGCTGGCGATCGCACGGCATCCGATCAGGATATGGCACGAGGCCGGCGACATCGTCGAACAATCGTCCCAGGATATCTGGGACGCTTGCACGGCGTCGGTGCGGGCCGCGATGGCGGAAGCCGCCATCGCGCCTGACAGCGTCGGCGGTATCGGTTTCGACGCCACCTGTTCCCTCGTGATGCTCGACCGGCAAGGCGAGCCGCTCACCGTCAGCGCCTCCGGCGACAGGCAGCGCAACGTCATCGTCTGGATGGATCACCGCGCCACGGCCGAGGCGCGGCTGATCAACGAAACCGGTGATGCCGTGCTGCGCTATGTCGGCGGTTCGATCTCGCCCGAGATGGAGATGCCGAAACTGCTGTGGCTGAAGCGGCACATGCGCGCGAGCTTCGATGCTGCAGGGCACTTCTTCGATCTGGCGGATTACCTGACCTGGCGCGCAACCGGCTCGCTTCAGCGCTCGACCTGCACGGTCACCTGCAAATGGAACTATCTCGCCCATGACGGCGGCGGCTGGAGCGCGCCATTCTTCAAGCGCATCGGCCTGTCGGACTTCGTCAACGAGAAATACGCCCGCATCGGCACCGAGATCGTCGCCCCCGGTACGCGCCTGGGTGCAGGTCTCTCCCGCATTGCCGCGGCCGATCTCGGCCTGTCAGCGGGCACACCGGTCGGAGCGTCCCTGATCGATGCGCATGCCGGCGGCATCGGGGCGATCGGCGGGCGCGATGAATCGGACGGCGCGACAGATGTCTCCGACCGCCTTGCCTACATCATGGGAACGTCTGCCTGCATCATGGCGACGACGAAAGAACCGTGCTTCGTGCCGGGCGTGTGGGGTCCTTATTACTCCGGCATGGTACCAAATTTCTGGCTCAACGAGGGCGGGCAGTCGGCTGCGGGCGCTGCGATCGACCATCTTCTCAAGTCGCACCCCGGCCACGCCGAGGCGAGCGCGGCGGCGCGCAGTGAGAGCGTCGACCTCATCGAGTTCCTCGAGCGCCGCATCATCGCCCGCGCAGGTGGCGCCAGCCGTGCCGCGCTGCTGGCCAGCGACGTCCATGTACTTCCTGAATTCATCGGCAACCGCTCGCCCTACGCCGACCCTGACACGCGCGCGGTGATCGCAGGCCTCGATCTCGACACCGGCATCGCCTCGATGGAACGGCTGTTCGTCGCGGGTCTGTGCGGGCTCGCCTATGGGCTTGCCGAAGTGATCGAGGCCTTTGCCGCGCATGGCGTCCATGCCGGCATCATGATCATGGGCGGCGGCGCCAGCCGCAGTCCGCTGGTGCGGCAGATCATGGCGGACACCACCGGCCTCACGGTCGCGCTGCCGCAGACCAAAGAACCTGTGCTGCTCGGCGCTGCCATGCTCGGCGCCGTCGCCGGCGGCGCCTATGCCTCGATCGGCGAGACCATGGCAAAGATGTCGGCGCTGGGACGCAAGAACGAGCCGACCACGCCCGACATCGCCGCCTTTCACGCCCGCAAGCGCGAGGTCTACAAGTTGCTGCGCGAGGTCGATCGCGGCAGCCGTGCCGCGATGCGCGACGTCGCGAGAGGGTGAGACGGATGCTGATTTCCTGCGGCGATGCGCTGATCGATTTCGTCCCGACGCGAAACATCGACGGGCGCGAAGCGGTGATGCCGGCGGTCGGCGGCTCCTGCCTTAATGTCGCAATCGGCATGGCGCGGCTCGGCGCGCCGACCGGCTTTGTCGGCGGGATCTCGACGGACATGTTCGGGCGCATGATCGCCGACCACGCCGCTGCATCCAATGTCGAGCTCGCGCTCGCCACAAGCAGCGATCACCAGACCACGCTCGCTTTCGTTCGTATCGTCGCGGGCGAGTCGCATTATGCGTTCTACGACGCCGAAACGGCGGCGCGGAACTGGGCCTACCGGCGCGGCTCCATTCCCTTCGATACGGTCGAAGTTCTCCATGTCGGCTCGACCACACTCGTTAACGACCAGGGCGCGACCGAGACCAAGGCCCTGATCGCGGACGCGCGGGCGTCCTCGACAATCTCCTTTGATCCGAACTGCCGACCCAACCTCGTGAAGGACAAACCGGCTTATCTCGCGCGCATGACCGAATTTGCGGCCAGCGCCGATCTCATCAAGATGTCGGATGTCGATTTTGCCTATTTGTTCGGCGACGAGCCATATCACCAGCGTGCGAGCACGCTGCTAGCGGGGGGCGCGAGCCTGGTCGTCATCACCCGCGGCAACAGCGGCGCGATCGCGTGGCATGCGGGGGCAGGGCAGATCGAGGTCGCCGCCCCCAAAGTCGTGGTCGCTGACACCATCGGCGCGGGCGACAGTTTTCAGGCGGCGTTGTTGTTCGCCCTGCACAAGCAGGAACGTCTTCCCCGAGAGCAATTGAAGGATATCGGCGCAGACGAGCTTCGCCGTGCACTGTTCTTTGCCGCCAATTGCGCCGGTCTCACCTGCACCCGTGCCGGTGCCGATCCGCCCTGGAGCCACGAGATCACCTGGAACTGGTAATCCGCCTCACAGCCGCGCGACGATCTTCTCGGCACATTTGAGAAAGGTGCGGATCAGCGGGCTCTGGGAATCCCGGCGCCAGCACACCGCGATGTCGATCGAATCGGAGGCATCACGCAGCGGTCTGAACACGATGCCGCGCGGCGCCCCGAGCTTGGCGCAGGCTGGCAGGATCGCAAGACCTTCACCGGCGAGGACCAGGCTCATCGCCGCATGCACCGTCTCCACCCGGCTTGCGACCGGCATCACGATCTGGTGGCGCCGCAGCAAGGCGGCGACCGCGGAGGAGGCGGAATCCTGGTCCGGCGGCGGCAGCGCAATCAGCGGACGGCCTTGCAATTTCGCCATCGGCACCGCGCTCAGGCGGGCGAGCGGCGAATGGTTCGGCATCGCCAGCAGGAGCGGCTGCGCGCCGATCCGCGCCACCTGAATTTCGGGGTGATGTATCGCCGGCATGCACAGCGCGACCGTGACGCTGCGGTCGAGCAGCCGCGCCTCTCGCGTCGATGCGCTGAGTTCCGCGAATTCGAGGTCGACGCCGGGCACGGACCGGCGCAACTCGGGGATAAGCCGCGGCAGCACTGCATTGCCCAGCACGATCATGTAACCGACCGATAGCCTCCCGCGCCGGCCCGAGGCCACTGCACGCGCGGCCTCGGCGCCGTCAGCCGCAAGTGCGAGCGCTTCGCCGGCGCGCGCCAGCAGGGCCTGGCCTGCCTCAGTCAGGTCCATGCCGCGCGTGCCACGGCGGAACAGCGGCGCGCCGATCTCGGCTTCGAGCTTGCGGATCTGGACCGAAAGCGGCGGCTGCGCCATCCGCAGCCGTTCGGCGGCCTTGCCGACGCTGCGCGCCTCGGCGACGGCGACGAAATAGCGGAGCCGGCGAAGATCCATTGGCATACCGAAATCGTATGGGTTGGCGTCCAAAATCGTATTGGACGGCGAGTTAACAAAACTGTCATCCTCGCTGTCAATGTAATCGGCCAACGGCGGCCGGCCTCGGAGCGATGTGACGATGAACGGCGATCCTTGCCTGCTATCCGCAACCGTGCTGCGCGGCCTCATCGCGACAAAGCAGATCTCGCCCGTCGAACTCGTCAGCGCGGTGCTCGCCCGTGCCGAGGCGCTCCAGCCTGAGTTGAACTGCTTCATCACGATCTGCGGCGACGAGGCGCTTGCCGCCGCGCGCGAGGCCGAGCGCAAGGTGATGGCCGGCGAGCGGCTCGGCCTGCTGCACGGCATCCTCGTCACCGTCAAGGACATCGTCAACACCAAGGGCGTGAAGACCACTTTCGGCGCCATTCCCTACAAGGACAATGTTCCGAACGAGGATGCCGTCGCGGTTGCAAGGCTGCGCGCGCAAGGCGCGATCCTGATCGGCAAGACCACGACGCCCGAATTCGGCAGCAAGTGCCTGACCGACTCGCCGCTATTCGGCCGCACCCGCAATGCGTGGAGCGCCGAGCGCTCGTCGGGCGGCTCCAGCGGCGGCGCGGCGGTGGCGGTGGCGAGCGGCATCGCGCCGCTTGCGATCGCGACCGATGGTGGCGGCTCGACGCGGATTCCGGCCGCTTGCAACGGCGTGGTCGGGCTGAAGCAGAGCAACGGCGTCATCCCGCACAGCCAGGCGCTGGACGTGTTCGGCAACCAGACCTATGTCACGCCGATGACGCGGACCGTCGCCGACACCGCGCTGATGATGCAGGCTATGGCCGGCGAGGATTCTTGCGATCCCTGGTCGATCGGCGTTCCCGTGCCCGACTTTATCGGCACGGCCGCCCCGCGCGGCGATCTGCGTGGGCAGAAAATCCTGTACTGCCTGTCGCCGCCCGCACGCCCTGTCTCTGCCGACGTCGCAGCCAGCTTCAAGGCGAGCCTCGATCGACTCGCGGGTCTGGGTGCCGAGCTCGAGGAATTTTCGGGCGAGGGGTTCGACATCGAGCCGATCTGGCGTGCCATCAACCACACGGTCTGGCGGACGCGCTTTGCGAAACTCGCGGCCGAGCATGGGGACGCGCTGAGCGAGGCCTTCCTCAGGCAGCTTGCGCTTGCCACCGACGTCAGCGGCGTCGCCTATCAGGAGGCGATGTTCGCGCGCACGGCGCTGTTCCGCCGGGTGCAATCCCTGCTTGCGCGCGGACATCTGCTGGCGATGCCGACCATCACCCGCACCGCCCTGCCGATCGATCAGGACCTGTTCGGCACCATCGAGATCGACGGCAAGCACTTTGACAGCGTCCGGCCGCACTGGTTCCCCTGGACCATGCCTTTCAACATGACCGGGCACCCCGCGATCAGCCTGCCCTGCGGCTTCGGCCGCGACGGCCTGCCGATCGGATTGCAACTCGTGGGCCGCTTCCGCGCTGATGCGGACTTGCTGCGCGTGAGCGCGCTGTTCGAGGCGTCGCAAGGCCTTCTGTCCCGCTGGCCCGGTTGAGGGTGAGGGGCATGCAAGGGACTTGTTTGCAAAGCACTTGCCTCCGGTGCCCGGACATGTTGATCGTGCCACGGATGAACCCTGAATCCGAGCGCGCATGAGCGTATTTGTCCCAATACGGCATGGCGCCCGCAATTCCCTCGGTGTCGTCCTGGCGAAAGCCAGGACCCATACCGCGGAATTGATTGGGGACGGGCAGTGCCAGTACCGAACGACGAGTCTTCGCCAAACTGCTCCCTGGGGCTATGGGTCCTGGCTTTCGCCAGGACGACGTCGGAGCTCGTGAGCGCATGAGCGTATTTGTCCTCCGACGTGTGCTGACCTTGCTGGCGACGCTGGTCGGCGCATCCGTGATCATTTTCCTGGTGCTGGATGCTCTCCCGGGCAACGCCGCGCAGATGCTGATGGGCGCCGATGCCTCGGCCGACGCGGTGCGTGCGCTCACCGTCAAGCTCGGGCTCGACCAGCCGCTGGCGGTTCGCTATCTGCAATGGATCAAGGGGCTGCTCGTCGGCGATCTCGGCAACAGCTATGTTTACGGTACGCCGGTTGCCGCCTTGATCGCGGAGCGGTTAGTGCTGACCATTCCGCTCGCGATGATGTCGATGTTGATCACGGTGACGCTGGCGCTCTCGGCCGGCATCTACACCGCCGCCAACCACAACAAGCTCGGCGACGTGGGCGTGATGTCGCTGACGCAGGTCGGCATCGCGCTGCCGAATTTCTGGTTCGCGATCCTGCTGGTGCTGTTGTTCTCGGTACGGCTGCAATGGCTGTCCGCGGGCGGCTTTCCCGGTTGGGAGGACGGCATCTGGGCCGGCATCAAATCGCTGCTGCTGCCGGCGGTGTCGCTCGCGGTGGTGCAGGCCGCGATCCTCGCACGCGTCACGCGCTCGGCGGTGCTGGAAGTGCTGCGTGAAGACTTCGTCCGCACGGCGCGCGCAAAAGGGCTCGGCAAGCGCGAGGTGCTGTGGAGCCATGTGCTGCGCAACGCCATGATCCCGGTGATGACGGTGATGGGGCTGCAATTCGCCAATCTGCTCGCCGGCACCATCGTGATCGAGAACGTGTTCTATCTGCCCGGCCTCGGCCGCCTGATCTTCCAGTCGATTGCCAACCGCGACCTCATCGTGGTGCGCAACTGCGTGATGCTGCTCGCAACCATGGTCGTCATCGTCAATTTTGTGGTCGACGTGCTCTATGCCTTCGTCGATCCTCGCATCAAGGTCCACGATCTGTGAGCGCGCCGCTGACCACCCTCGTCGACGCGCCGGCCATCGCGCGCCCTCTGCCAGCCCGGACCTTCTGGCGCCGCGCGCTGCGTCATCGCAGCTTCGTGCTCGGCGGCGCGCTGAGCTTGCTGGTGCTCGCCTCGGCGCTGCTGTCGCTGCTGTGGACGCCCTGGTCGCCCTACGAGATCGACATCGCCTCAAAGCTCCGGCCGCCCTCGGCCGCGCACTGGCTCGGCACCGACGTCTTCGGCCGCGACATCGTCTCGCTGCTGCTCGCCGGCGCCCGCTCCACCATCATGGTCGGCATCATCGCGGTCAGCATCGGCCTCACCTTCGGCGTCTGTCTCGGCCTGATCGCGTCGGCCAGGCGCGGCTGGACCGAAGAGATCATCATGCGCTTCTCCGATTTCACCTTCGCCTTTCCGGCCGTGCTCTCCGCTATCATGCTGGCTGCGGTGGCCGGTCCGGGCATGGTGACTTCGATCGTCGCCATCGGCATCTTCCAGATCCCGACACTGATCAGGCTGACGCGCGGCTCGGCCAACGCGATCTGGGCGCGCGAATTCGTGCTGGCCGCGCGCGCGGCGGGCAAGGGCAAGTTTCGCATCACCATCGAGCACGTGCTGCCCAACATCCTGTCGATCCTGATCGTGCAGGCGACCATCCAGTTTGCGCTCGCGATTCTTGCCGAGGCCGCCTTGTCCTATCTCGGTCTCGGCACGCAGCCGCCGCAGCCGTCCTGGGGACGGATGCTGAACGACGCGCAGACGCTGCTGTTCCAGTCGCCGATGCTCGCGGTCTATCCGGGTGCTGCGATTGCAATCGCGGTGCTCGGTCTCAATCTGCTCGGCGACGGACTGCGCGATCTGCTCGATCCGCGACTGGCGCGGGAGCGATGAGGATGGGCGAGCGCTCGACGATGCCGTTGATCGAGGTCGAAAATCTCGGCGTGCGCCTCAACACCAGCCGCGGGCCGGCGCAGGCCGTGCGCGGCGTCAGCTTTGCCCTGAAGCGCGGCGAGACGCTCGGGCTGGTCGGCGAATCCGGTTGCGGCAAGTCGGTGACGGCGTTGTCGCTGATGGGGCTGCTGCCGGACAGCGCGGTCGTCACCGGCAGCATCAAGCTGGATGGCGGCGAACTCGCTGGATTGTCGGACGCGGACTATTGTCGGCTGCGCGGCAACCGCATCAGCATGATCTTTCAGGAGCCGATGACCGCGCTCAACCCGATGCACACGATCGGCCACCAGGTCGCCGAGCCGCTGCGGCGTCACAGGAAATTTTCGGCATCGCAGGCGCGCAAGGAAGCGATCGCCTTGCTCGACCGTGTCGGGCTGCCCGATCCGGCGAGGCGCGTCGACGCCTATCCGCACCAGTTTTCCGGCGGCCAGCGTCAGCGCGTCACGATTGCGATGGCGCTCGCCTGCGAGCCGGATCTTCTGATCGCGGACGAGCCGACCACGGCGCTCGACGTCACCATTCAGGGCCAGATCCTCGACCTCATCGCCGATCTCGTCGAAGAGCGCGGCATGTCGATGATCCTGATCTCGCACGATCTCGGCGTCATCGCCGAGAACGTGCAACGCATGATGGTGATGTACGGCGGCACGATCATCGAGAGCGGGCCGACAGACGAGGTGTTCCGCCGGATGGGGCATCCCTACACGCAGGGCCTGTTCCGCGCCCGACCGAAACTCGGCGCGCGCAAGGGGACGCGGTTGACGACGATATCGGGCTCGGTGCCGGATCTCGCCGATCTGCCGTTCGGTTGCACCTTCGCCGATCGGTGTCCGCTCGTGATCGAGCAGTGCCGGGCCGCGCTTCCACCGATGGTGGACGTCGGACCCGGCCACTTCGTGCGCTGCATCCGGACGGACGTCTCCATGGCCGAACGCGTCGGAGCGCTGATCGTATGAGCACGGCGCCTCTTCTCGACGTGAAGGATCTCGAGCAGCGCTACACGCTGCCGCGCGAAAGCGTGTTCCGCCCGCCGGGGCAGGTGCGCGCGCTCAACGGTGTCAGCGTGCGGGTCGACGCCGGCAAGAGCCTCGGCATCGTCGGCGAATCCGGCTCGGGCAAGTCGACCTTTGCGCGGGTGGTGATGGCGCTGGAACGACCGACATCGGGCCAGGTCGCGCTGCTCGGCCGCGACCTCAACCGCATCTCCGCGGACGAATTGCGTCGCGCGCGCCGCGATTTCCAGATGGTGTTCCAGGATCCCTACGGATCGCTGGACCCACGCCAGACCATCGCGCGCATCGTGGCCGAGCCGCTCACCGTGCTTGATGGCGCCGACCGCAATACGTTCCGTGCCCGCGTCTCCGCGGTGCTGCAGCAGGTGGGACTGCGTAGTGCCGACATGGAGAAATATCCGCATGAGTTCTCCGGCGGTCAGCGCCAGCGCATCGCTATTGCGCGCGCGCTGATCACCCAGCCGAAGCTGATCGTCGCCGACGAGCCGGTCTCGGCACTCGACGTTTCCGTGCAGGCGCAAGTCTTGAACCTGATGCAGGACCTCCAGGAACAGTTCGGCCTCAGTTACGTCCTGATCAGCCACGACCTCGCCGTCGTCGACTATCTCTGCGACGAGGTCGCGGTGATGTATCTCGGCCGTATCGTCGAGCAGGGCAGGCCTGAGGATCTGTTCGAGCGCTGCGCCCATCCCTATACGCGGGCGCTTCTGGAGGCCGTGCCCCGGGTGCGCGCCGGCGGCGGCCGGCGCCGGCGCGGAGCCCAGGCGATCGCGTCGCAATCGGCGGCCGCGACCGGCTGTCCCTATGTCTCGCGGTGCGCGCTTGCCGACCAGCATTGCCGCGAGGTTCTGCCTGAGCTACGCAAGGTGGGCGAGACGCATCTGGCCGCCTGCCATAAGGCGGAACCCGTGATGGCGTTGCCGCAATTGCCCGTGGAAGGTTAGCGTCCGCGGCGGGATTGGCGTAGGCTTGAGACAAGACAAGGCCGGGGAGTTACGCATGTTCAGGAAACTATCGATCGTCGCATTCGCCGCCGCGTTTGCCGCGGCACCGTTGCCGGTGCTGGCGCAGGGCAAGAAGGACAGCGTCGTCATGGCGATGGCGCTGGAGCCGCCGGGGCTCGATCCAACCAACGCCGCAGCCGCCGCGATCGCCGAGGTCACGCTCTACAACATCTATGAGACCCTGACCAAGATCAACGAGGACGGCACCACGTCGCCCCTTCTGGCGGAGAGCTGGACCGCATCGCCCGATCTGAAGACCTATACGTTCAAGCTGCGCAAGGGCGTCAAGTTCCACAATGGCGAGCCGTTCGACTCCGCGGCCGTGAAGTTCTCGTTCGAGCGCAACGCTGTTGCCACCAGCACCAACAAGGACAAGAGCCTGTTCCAGAGCTTCGAGTCCGTTGCCACGCCCGATCCCGATACGGTCGTGATCAGCTTGAAAAATTCGGAGCCAAACCTGCCGTTCCTGCTGGGGCAGGCGAGCGGCTCGATCGTCGAGCCGAAGAGCGCTGCCACCAATATCACGCAGCCGGTCGGGACCGGGCCCTATCAGCTGGGCGCCTGGGCCAAGGGCTCCTCGATGACCCTGACCAAATGGGCCGACTATCGCAACGCCGCCGCGATCAAGCTCGCGAAGGTGACGATCCGCTTCATCTCCGATCCGTCGGCGCAGACGGCGGCGCTGTTGTCGGGCGACGTCGATGCGTTTCCCCGCGTCTCGGCCCAGCGCACCATCGCGCAGTTCAAGGCTGATCCGCGCTTCAACGTTATGGTCGGCGGCTCCAGGGCGAAGACCATCGTCGGTATCAACCACCGCAAGAAGCCGCTCGACGACGTCCGCGTGCGCCGTGCGATCCTCGCCGCGATCGATCGCAAGGCGATGATCGACGGCGCCGTCGATGGTTTCGGCACGCCGATCGGCAGCTTCTACGTCCCGACCGCGCTCGGCTATGTCGACACCACAGGCATCAACCCCTACGATCCCGAGAAGGCCAAGAAGCTGCTCGCCGAGGCCGGCATCACCACCCCGCTCGAGCTGTCCTTGAAGCTGCCGCCGCCATCCTATGCGCGGCAGGGCGGCGAGATCCTCGCAGCCCAACTCGCCAAGGTCGGCATCATCGCCAAGATCGAGAACGTCGAATGGGCGCAATGGCTGTCGCAGGTATTCGCCGGCAATGGTCCGCACAATTTCGACCTCACCATCGTCAGCCATGTCGAGCCGTTCGATCTCGTCAAGATCACCGAGCCGGACTACTATCTCGGCTACAACAACGACGCCTTCAACGCGCTCTACAAGCAGATCGTGTCGACGCCGGAGGAAGCCGCCCGTGTCAAGCTTCTCGGCGACGCCCAGCGCATGCTGGCCACCGACGCGGTCTCGGGCTATTTGTATCAGCCACAGCTGATCACCATCACCAACAAGAAGCTGAAGGGCGTCTGGAAGGACGTGCCCCAATACGAGAACGACTTCTCGACGTGGGCCTGGGAGTAGGGTCGCGCAGGTCGATCGCGCGATGTCGGTGACGATCTCTCCCACTGGCAGAGATCGTCACAACACCGGTCCAAACAAAAAACCTGAAAAACAACCCCATGCACAGTAGCCGGGGATAATCATTTCAATGGCTTGCGCATCACGCGATCGATGGCTTGCGCGTCGCGCGATGCCGTTGACGCGTCGGGCAAAACACTGGCATGATGGCATCATCGAAGAAGTCGTCGGGCGCCGTCATGGCAACATGCCAGGTCTGCCGGGACGAGGTGAAGATCTGACTGGACGTCACTACGCGAGCAAACTTGCGGGCGCGCTTTCGTCAAGACCTGGCAGGCGCACCTGACCCAAGCTTACTCGTCCAGGCCGCTTCTTTCGCGCTGCTCACAACAGGTCGGCTGTCTCGCGTCAGTCTGAGCCGGAGCGGTGCTTGAAAGCGCCGCACAAATTTGCTGCGGCAATCCCGTAGTCACACGATAGTCTCCGGTTAGCTTTCATCAACCAACTCGAACAAGGATGCAGGGCGTTTTATTAACCCTTTGCTTGCCGGAGCAAACATGCGCCTGACTGTCAAAATCTCCCTACTTGGAATCGTTTCCATCCTCGTTGTCCTTCTAGTGGGGCAGGCCTGGATGGCACTCTCACGCGCGGCAGCGCTAAATGCGAATTCGGAAGACCTTGCCACCAATTGGCTGCCTGCAACGAAAGCGCTGGGTGACGTCAAGTACTGGTCAACGCGCGGCCGGGTCGCCGGCAGTCGCCTGATCGTGACCACCGAGCCCTTGCAGCGCAAAACCACAGAAGGGCAGCTCTCGCAATATTTGGCTAATGCCGAGAAGGCGGCGAAGGTCTATGAGGCCACCATCGTATCGCCTCAGGAGAGAGCGCTTTGGGATAAGTTCCAGCAAAAATCGGGTCTCTATAAGAATGAGCAGGATCGCATCCTCATGCTGGCCTCGACTGATCCGGCCAAGGCGATAAGCGAGTACAATGGCTCTGGGAGTGCGGCGTTCAGTGAGGCGCAGAACGCCATCGACGCCGTCGTCGAATTCAATGAGAAGGGCGCCGCTCAGGCCGTTTCGGACGCGCGCGGCACCTACTCGCTCGCAAAATTGGTGACGTTCACGGTCGGGGGCGTCGCGCTCCTGATAGGCCTGGTCGCTGCGTGCTTTGTCTTGATGCGGGTAACTTCGCCGCTCCAGCGGCTGAACGGCACGATGCGGACCATCGCGGACGGAAAGCTCGATACCGACGTCGTCTACACGACGCGCAACGACGAAATCGGCGATATGGCCAAGGCACTTCTCGTTTTCAAGGAGAACGGCCTGCGCGTGCGCCAGATGGAGGACGAGCAAAAGGCGAACGAGCAGGTGGAAGCAAGGCGTCGCAAGCAGGAAATGGAGAAGCTTGCCGACGAGTTCGAGCACGCCGTCGGCGAGATCGTGGATGCCGTGGCGTCCGCTTCTACCGAGCTGGAAGCCTCCGCCAATACGTTGACCCATTCCGCCACGCGGGCTCAGGAGGTGACCACGACCGTTGCCGCCGCCTCGGAGCAGGCCTCGGCCAACGTCCAGTCGGTTGCGAGCGCAACGGAGGAACTGTCGGGTTCGGTCAACGAGATCGGACGGCAGGTTCAGGAATCGGCCCGCATGGCGGGCGAAGCCGTCGGCCAGGCCCGCAACACAATGGCCCAGGTCAGCGAGCTGTCGAGGGCCTCGACCCGCATTGGTGACGTCATTGAACTGATCAACACGATCGCCGGACAGACCAACCTGCTGGCGCTGAACGCGACCATCGAGGCAGCGCGGGCCGGCGACGCGGGCCGCGGCTTTGCAGTGGTTGCCTCCGAGGTGAAGGCGTTGGCCGAACAGACCGCACGGGCAACCGGCGACATCGGACAGCAGATCACCAGCATCCAGGCCGCAACCCAGGAATCCGTTACGGCGATCAAAAGTATCAGCGGTACGATCGAGCGACTTTCTGAAATTTCGTCGACGATCGCGGCAGCAGTGGAGGAACAGGGCGCGGCGACTCAGGAGATCGCCCGCAATGTCCAGCAGGCCTCACAGGGCACCCAGCAGGTTTCCTCCAACATCGTCGACGTTCAGAGGGGAGCGACCGAGACGGGTGGGGCGTCCAGCCAGGTGCTGTCCTCGGCGCAGTCACTGTCCTCCGACAGCAATAGGCTGAAAGCTCAGGTGCAGCGGTTCCTCTCCACCGTACGCGCCGCCTGATCTGAAACGGAGGTGGCGCTTGGTGAACGCCAGGCGCCACCTCGTTCCCTGGAGTCTCGATTGTCAAAGATGTCGAACGTCACAACCTTGCACCTAAGCGAGCCTGTGTTGAAACAGCGTCTCATCGCAGCCGATCTCATTGCGCAAAGCGAGGAGACAAGGGAAAAGGCGGCGAAATTTGCACAGTGCTTCGCCGAACTGGAATCGACGATCGAAGCCTTGAATGGTGCGAAGCGGCACGGCTATCGCATACGCTTTCGGGCGCTTCGGAGCGAGCTGAAAGCCGCCGTTGAGGAGCTGACCGTGTTGGAGAAGCAGCTCTGCGACATTCGCCGATACTTTGCGCGCCAAGCCGTAGCGGAGACGAAGGGGCCGCTTTCACCGGCTTTGCTTGAGCTTTCGGAGGTCGCTGGGCAAAATTCCATAAGCTCTTTTGAAGGATCGGCTGAAGTGGGTCAGGTCCGAAAATCCCCACCCGAGCGCGATGTCGCTGACTGAACGGTGTATTTGTCTTGGGTCTTCCAGCGCGTGGCGGCATCGAGCGAGCCGCTTGGCTTGGACGAGCCGCATAAGTGAGCTGCCTTGCGCTCCGAGCAACTTGTTGGCGTGGCGAACGCTGATTCCCACACCTTCGGCGATCCGCTCCGGCGTGAGGTCGGTATTCTGCAATCTCGCGTCGATGGCGCGGTGAATGTGCCAGACAAGGCGCGATTTGTTCGCCGGAAGTTGCGTTGGTTTATCGACTGCATTGCCGAGGGAGAGCGCAATCAGGTCGATTGCCTGCGTCGAGATGGTTTCTTCACTTGACCTGTCGAGCGTACCGCTCAGCTTTCCCAGGTTGGCTGCAAAGAACAGGGTTAGGCGATCCTGCGGACCCAACGGAGCGATGCGGCAGGCCGAAATATCGAAGTTCGTACCGAGCCTTGCTTCAAGTTCCGTTCTCGGAACTTTGATGATCAATGTAGACGACTGACCGAGAAATTGCATCGTGTGGGCGAGCCGCGGGTCCACACATGCGAGTGAGCCTGCGTCCAAAGACACTCTGCGATCGCTTTGTTCCAGCAGGATTCGACCAGCGAGCAAACAGAATAACAGGACTTCGCTGGGGTCCGAGCGGGCCGCGTGCCGGCTTGTGGAAGCGACCTGAATCTCGGAGTTACTCGATCTAACCAGGCCTAGCGAGCCTACGCGTCCGACCGACAGCTCTGCTTTGAAGCTGTCGCGAGACGAAGTCGAGGAGTCGTGGTCGGCGATCCGCTCGCGCGTGGCAGCTTGCCAATAGTCGAAACGGTCCCGCGGATGCTCGTCTGAGGTGGAGAATGCGACCTCCATAAATCTGCTCCCAATTCCCCCTTGGCCGATTGATTGGACCCAATAAGCCGAGCGGATGAACCGCGCATGTTTAAGCGTCGATGCAAAGCCTCGCGCGATTCGGCGAGCATCAACACTGATCTTTTGGCATACAGCATATGAATCACGCGAGACGTAATTGTACGGGTAGTCCTTCCGTTCAAGTACCTGCCGGACCTGTTCTGGTGCTGGATGACGAACCCGCGGTCTGCCAGACGGTCTCGCTGGTGCTCACCAGGGCGGGGTTCGATGTGATCGGCTGCAGCGATCCGAAGTCATTCATTGCATTGTGCCTCGACTCCAATCCTTCCTGCGTGCTCGTCGATGTCGTTCTGAATGACCTCTCTGGGTTGGAAATTCTGATGGAACTCCGGAACCGGGGTTTTGATCGGCCCATCATCATGGTGTCCGGCCGCAGCGACGTCGTGACGGCTGTTCGCGCGATGAAGCAGGGCGCCTTTGATTTCGTCGAGAAGCCATTTCGGGGCAACGACCTCGTTGCGCGGGTTGCGGCAGCTCTGAAACCTGAGGAGTCCAGGAGTCCGCGGGCTGTCTTTCACTTTCCCGGACGGCCGCCGCTCACGCTTCGCGAGCGGGAAGTTCTGTTCGAACTGATCGGCGGGAGGTCGACCAAGGAGATCGCAGACCGCATGGATCTGAGCCCACGAACCGTCGAGAGCCATCGGGTCAATATCATGCAGAAGGTCGGCGCGAAAAATCCCGCCGAGCTGGTGCGCCTTGCGATCACGGCGAAGCTGGAGCCATGAACAGGATCGCTGCTCAAGCATGATCGCAAGTCGTCCGGCTGTCCATTCTTGGCCGGGGATTACCTTCGCACCGCAGTGAAATTGCCACCGCTTCCCGCTTATGCGTGCTGGAGCAGCCCGGACTGGAAAAGTCCGGATGTCGCGTAATGGTGTAGATTAACCTCCGAGAACCCGCCATCCAACTTCGTCACCATTACGGTTGTTGCCGCTTTTTCCTGCAATTTGTATTTGCGGGTTTGCCGAAAATCGACACTCGATTGGCTAGGGCAACAATTCTATTTTAACGATCTGCCTCTATTTTCATCACGCCAGAAGGGCGGTGCATTGCCTCGAAGGTTTTCCAGTGTCGCGAATGACACCCTCTCGAGGGACATTGCATGCCGATGTTCGGCTCCTCACGTTACACCATCTTCGCCGCCGCAGTCGCATCGGCCGGTATTGGCGTTATCGGCTTCAGCACGATCGGCTTCGGCGCAGCCGTCATTGGTGAAAGCCGCAAGGTCGAGATCACACAGAAGGCGCCGGGCGGGCTCGACGCGCTCAAGGCGCTGTATCGCAGACCCTCGACAATCCCGTTCCCGAAAGAAAATCCATACACGCCTGAGAAAGCGGCGCTCGGCAAGAAGCTGTATTTTGACACCCGTCTGTCGGTGACATCGGCGCAGTCCTGCGCGAGCTGCCACAGCCCCGGGTTCGGCTGGGGCGACGGGCTGGCGGTCGGGGTCGGCCACGGCATGGCGAAGCTCGGTCGTCATTCGCCGACCATCGTCAACGCGGCGTGGAGCGCCATCTTCATGTGGGACGGCCGTCTTCCGACGCTGGAAGAGCAGGCGCTCGGCCCGATCCAGTCCCCCGGCGAAATGAACATGAAGCTCGACGAGCTCATGCAGCGGCTTTCCGGCATTCCCGAATATAAGCCGATGTTCGAGGCCGCCTTCCCGGGCGAGGGAATCAAGGCGAAGACGCTGGGTCAGGCGATCGCGACCTATGAGCGTACCGTCGTCTCCGAACGGGCGCCGTTCGACGGCTGGATCGACGGCGACGAGAAGGCGATCTCGGAAGATGCCAAGCGGGGCTTCGCGGTGTTCAACGGCAAGGCGCAGTGCGCGGCCTGTCACGAAGGCTGGAACTTCACCAATGAAGGTTTTCAGGACATCGGGCTGCCGAGCAGCGACGTCGGCCGTGGCGAGTACCTTCCTGGTGTCATCAAGATGAAGCACGCATTCAAAACCCCGGGCCTTCGCGAGATCAGCCGCCGCAGCCCCTTCATGCACGACGGCTCGCTCGCAACGCTCGAAGAGGTCATCGAGCACTATGATCACGCGGGTGTCGATCGACCTAGCCGCTCGGATCTCATGCGCCCTCTCGAACTGACAGCGCAGGAGAAGGCCGATCTCGTTGCGTTCCTCAAGACATTGACCAGCGAACTCGCCCCGACGGCCGTGCCGGTCCTGCCGCGCTGAATTTGAAAGGATACCCCATGCGTACACTTGCTCTGTTCACTTGCGTCATCGTCAGCGGGCTTTCGGTCGGCGCTTATGCGGCCACCGAAGTAATCCACCAGCAGGGGCGCGTCTTCTCAGCCGAGAACATCTCGGTCAAGAAGGGCGCTGCCGTCACGTTTTTGAACGATGACACGGTGCCTCACAACATCATGTCGGCCAGCAAAGGCAACGAATTCAACCTCGGATCGCAGGCGCCCGGTACCTCGACGGACGTGAGCTTCAAGGATGCCGGCGAGGTCCTGGTGATCTGCGCCATCCATCCGCGCATGAAGATGATGGTCAAGGTAACTGACTAACGACCACGTGGCGCCGGAGATTGATGATGTCGATACGCTACAAGATATTCGGTGCCTTCAGTGTCGTGATCCTGCTGGCCTGCGGGATCGCGTTCTACGGCATACGCGCCATCGGCAATTCCGGCGACCTGGTGATCCGTCTCTATGACGGGCCGCTGATGGGGATCAACCACGCGCGGGCCGCCCACGCGGCGCTGCATGAGGCCCGCCTCGTGCTCCAGCGAAACCTGCTGGCGGGCAGCTCGGGCGAACAGGTCAAGAAGTTCGAGGATCTGGTGCGCAGCAGCTTCGAAGATCTGAAAGTCGTGCGCGAACGCGCCGCGTCGCCGAATGTCACGAATGTCCGCGAGAAGGTCGAGGGCCAGCTCAAGGAGTGGTCCAGCGGCGCGCTGAAGATTCTCAAGTCGTCCGCCGGCGGTACGACGGAGATTCCGACCAGCTTCCTGCTCGCGCAACAGGGCGACCGGTTGATGACGTCGATCGACGATCTCGTCGAGCTTGTCGCTGCTTACGGCTATGAATATCGCACGGAGGCGGAAGCAGCGGTCGACTCGGCCCGCACCACGATGGTGTCAGTGGCGGTCGGGACGGCGCTGATCGGACTCGTCATCGCGCTCGCCTTCACTTACTCGATGAGCCGGCCGATTTCGGCCGCAGTCCGGATCGCTGAACGCGTGGCAGCCGGCAACTTCATGGACGATATATCCGTCCGTCGTCGCGACGAGCTTGGTCGGCTCCTGAAGTCTCTGGCCGTGATGCAATCCAGCCTGAAGGCCCGCGCCGATGAAGACCTGGCCTTGATCGCCGCCAAAGATCAGAGCAGCGCCGCGCAGATCGGCCGCCGGCAACGTATGGAGGCCGAGATCGATGCGTTCCGCGCCGCTTTCACCTCCGCGCTCAGCCACACCGACCGCATGACCGGGGAGTTGACGGACACGGCGCAGAACTTGGCCGAGACGGCGCGCGTCGCTGGCACACAGTCGAGCGAGGCGGCTTCGACTGCCCAGGAAACGTCGAGCAACGTCCAGACCGTTGCGACCGCCGCGAGCGAACTCGGTCAATCCGTGCAGGCCATTAGCTCTCAGCTTGCCGACGCCTCCACAATCGTCCAACGCGCCTCGGGTATGGCGGAGTCCGCCAACCAGACCATCGGCAGGCTCGCAAGCGCGGCACAGCAGATCGACGAAGTGGTCGGTTTCATCCGGACCATTGCCGGACAGACCAACCTGCTTGCGCTCAACGCCACCATCGAGGCCGCGCGGGCCGGCGAGGCGGGTCGGGGCTTTGCCGTCGTCGCGTCGGAGGTCAAGGCGCTTGCAACCCAGACTGCGAAGGCAACCGAGGAGATTTCGTCGCAAATCAACGAGGTGCAGTTGGCGACACGGCAGGCAGTCGACAACGTCGGAGCGATCGCCTTGATCATTGGCGACATCGACAGTTTCACGGGCCGGATCGCTGCGGCTGTCAGTCAGCAGAATGCGGCGGCGGGAGAGATCTCCAAAAATATCGGTCAGGCCGCGACTGGTACGGCCCAGGTTGCCCGAAGCATTGCCGGAACGGCCGAAGCTACCGATAATGCCAACCGTTCCGCCGACATGGTTCTGGCAACCGCCCACGATCTGTCCAGCCAGGCGGCACAGCTGCGCTCGTCGGTGGATCGCTTCCTCGCCAACGTGGCGGCTTGAGCGGCCCTTGCGTAGATTTCAGTTGGCGATCGCGGCCGGCTCTTCAGCGCGGGTCTGCGCGGCAAGGCAATGAACGTTTGGAACCCCCAGGCGTTAGCCCGGTGGATGGCAGCCCAATGAACCATCCGGCGTGACGACGCAGCAACGGAGTTCGATTCCTTGCTCAAGCTGTACAGGTGGCCATCCGACGACTGGCAGAAGATCGGCGCGGAAATGCCGTCCGAAATCATTTGGGCTGATCTTTTGGACGCGACGGCAGAAGAAAAGCAGTTCGTCGAGCGATTGCTCGGGATACGCGTTCCGTCCGAGGATTCGCTCAGCGAGATCGAAGCGTCGAGCCGCCTGATCCTCGACAACGGGACGCTCTATCTCAGCTCGCCGGCGGTCCGGCTCAACGAGGACAACGAGGCCGAGATCACGCCGGTGGGATTCGTCATCGGCCCGCGCGTGCTGGTGACGGTGCGCTTCGCGCAGCTGCCGATCTTCGACGACATCGGCAAGCGCATCGGTTCCGATGACAGCCTGGAGAACGGCATGTGCGTGTTCACCAGCCTGGTCGAGGCCATGGTCGATCGCGGCGCCGATGTCCTCGAGCATCTCGGCGCGAAGGTCGACAGGCTCTCGCGGGGCGTCTTCAAAGGGGGGCTCGTTCGCACCAAGCGGCCGGTCCGCTCCAGCCGCAGGATGCGCGAGGCGCTGGAGAACATCGGCGAGCTGGCCGATCGGCTCGCCAAGGCGCGCGATGTCCTGCTTGGCGTCGGCCGCGTCGCCTCGTTTGCCGGCGATGTCGGGAGCGAGTGGATCACGCCCGCGTCGAAGAAGCGCCTCGAGGCCGTCTCCAAGGACGTCGCTTCGCTCGGCGATTACGAGACGCGATTGTCGGACAAGATCCAGCTTCTGCTCGATGCCGTGCTCGGCTTCATCAACATCCAGCAGAACGAGCTGTTCAAGATCCTGACGATCGTCTCGGTCGTTGGCGTGCCGCCCACGATTCTGGTCGGCATCTGGGGCATGAACTTCAAGCACATGCCGGAGCTGGACTGGACGTTCGGCTATCCGCTGGCGTGGCTCGCCATCATTGCCAGCGGCGTGCTGCCGCTGATCTGGTTCAAGCGGCGCGGCTGGTTCGAATGAAGCCGCGGCGCACCGTTCGACAACGATGCGCCGCTTTTTCCGGATCAGGCGACTTCGGCGGCGAATTTGCCGATCCAGTCGCGGGCGAGCGTCACATCCGCTTGCGACAATTGATGGCCCGCCGGCAGAACCTTGTGTTCGACCCGCGCTCCGGCTTCCGACAACAACGAGGCAAGCTTCGCCGAATTGCTCGCCGCAACGATCGGATCAGCCTGCCCTGACAGAAGCATGACGGGCTTGCCGCCGAGCTCAGCCTTCGGCGGATCCGACAGCGGCACCATGGCGCGGATCAGGATCGCGCCCGCCAGCACGTTCGGCTCCAGCAGCAACAGCGCGGCTGCGATGTTGGCGCCGTTGGAGAAGCCGACCGCGACTGGCGCGGCGATGCCGTAGCGCTGCCGTGCCTCCGCGACGAAGCCGCCGAGTTCGTGGGCGCGGCGGCGCACGTCGTCCTCGTCGAACACGCCCTCGGCCAGGCGGCGGAAGAAGCGCGGCATGCCATGCTCGAGCACGCGGCCGCGCGGCGAGAGCAGGGCCGAGCCGGGCGAGATCATCTTGCCAAGCCCGAGCAGATCGTTTTCGTCGCCACCGGTGCCGTGCAGCAGCAGGAGCGGAGGGAAGCCCGCGCCGGTCGCGGGCTCAAAACGATGGATGAATGAATTCTCGGTCACGACACCCTCTCGTCCAAATTCGGCAAAACACCCTCGATCTGCTTGCGCTGCGCTTCGAGGAAGCTCGGCAGCTTGAGGTCGCGTCCCAGCGTCGCGACGGGCTCGTCGACGGCGAAGCCGGGGATGTCGGTCGCGATCTCGAACAGCACGCCGCCGGGCTCGCGGAAGTAGATCGAGCGGAAGTAGTTGCGGTCCCTCTGCTCGGTCGGGTGCAGGCCGTGATCGCTCACGAGCCTCTCGGCCATCTTGCCCTGCTCGGCGTCGTCGGCCGCGCGGAAGGCGATGTGATGCACGGAGCCGCCACCTTGGTGCCCGCGCAAAAAGCCCTTGGCCTCGTAGATGTCGACGACGCTGCCTTCGACATCGCCCGGCGCCTTGAAGCGGATCACCGAGCCTTCGCGCGCCGTCTCCTTGAAGCCGAACACGTCGGTGAGGACGGCAGCCGTCTTCGCCGCGCTGTCGAGCAGCAAGGTCACCCCGTGGAAGCCGCGGATCGCATGTTCGGCGGGAACGTCGCCGTTGCTCCAGCCGGGCTCGCTCTCGGCACCGGGGATGCCGACGAGCGCGAGCGCCATGCCATCAGGGTCTGTGAACGGCAGCACGGACTCGCCAAAGCGCTTCTCGAGCGCCTCGTAGGCGATGCCCTTCTCGACGAAGCGCTGCGTCCAGTAGCCGAGCGAGCGTTGCGGTACGCGGAAGGCGGTCTGGTGCGTTTCGCCGACGCCGCGGCGCCCGGCCGGCACGCCGGCCCAGGGAAAGAAGGTCAGGATGGTGCCGGGGCGGCCGGTCTCGTCGCCATAGTAGAAGTGATAGGTGCCGGGATCGTCGAAATTGACCGTCTTCTTGACGAAGCGCAGGCCGAGATCCCGGGTGTAGAAGCCGAAATTCCTGATCGGGTCGCCGGCGATCGCGGTCACGTGGTGCAGTCCAGACATTGTCGTCCTCCTGAATTCGGGGAGCGGTCTTGCTCTGGCCGGAAATATCGTTCCGCTTTGGATTGGAGACAATCCATGCAAATATGACGTCTATGTCTACGATTTGGAAACAATCGCCGGCGCCAGCCCATGGATAAGGTCGCCAGCCTCCGGGCCTTCGTAAGGGTGGTCGAAAGCGGCAGTTTTGCCGAGGCGGGCCGGCAGTTGCGGCTGTCACGCTCGGCAATCAGCAAATACATCGCCGACCTCGAAGAAAGCCTCGGCGTGCAGCTCCTGAACCGGACCACGCGCCATGCGAGCCCAACCGAGAACGGCCAGAGCTATTTCGAGCGCGCGGTCGTGATCCTGTCGGAGATCGAGGCTGCCGACCAGGCCGTGGCGCAAGCCCAGTCGGCGCCGCGCGGCCTGTTGCGCGTCAACGCGCCGATGTCGTTCGGCACCCTGCGGCTCGGGCCGGTGCTTGCCGATTTCATGGCGCGATATCCGGAGCTGCAGCTCCAGCTCGTGCTCAGCGACGATCTGCTCGATCCCGTCCAGGACGGTTTTGATGTGACCTTGCGGATCGCGGAATTGGAATCGTCGAGTTTGATCGCGCGAAAAATCATGCCGGTGGGGCGCATGATCTGCGCTTCACCCGATTATCTCGCACGTCACGGCACACCACAACATCCGCAGGATCTGCGCGGCCACGCGTCCCTGACCTACGGCTTCCTGCTGACGGGCAATCAGTGGAAGCTCACCGGCACCGACGGCGATCACTGGATTCAGCCGGCCTGGTCGCTCTGCGTCAACAATGCCGAAGTGCTGCGCGATGTCGCGATCAAGGGCAGGGGGCTCGCGCTGCTCCCAGAGTTCATCGCCGCCGACGCCTTGAGGAAAGGCGAACTGCGAACGGTGCTGAACGATTATTCCGCGCCGCCGCTGGCGCTCTATGCGGTCTATCCGCCGACCCGGCATCTCTCGGTGAAAGTGCGGCTGTTCATCGATTTTCTGGTCGAGCGTTTTGGCCGGGAGGGCGACGAAGCCGGCGGGAGCAGACATACAGAGGCCAGGCTATAGATCCATGGATCTGCCGGCAGGAGGGTTTGCGAGAGTCCGTCCGATACCAAACGTCGCGAGCATTGTGAGCTGGTTCACAACCGCTTGCCAGTATTTCTGGCAATCTAACGCGTAGTGCGGCTGTGCGAATGGATTCAGCCGATTGCAGATGCCTTATTGTTTTGGAGGCACGCTATGATCGATCAATTTTTCACAACAATCCACCTCGACGCCGCGCACCTTGTGGCGGGAGTGTTGACGGCCTTTTACGCCGGACATCGTTTTGCCACGCCTAGGACGCTCAGGTCAGAGACAACCCGCTTTCAATATTACAGCAGTTACGTGATGTATGTCATTTCGTGCATCGGTCTTCTGATGTTCTTGAGCTGGACCCTTGCCCACAAGCCGGAATTGCTTGGTCTCCTGTACTCGCCAAGTCCCATTCCTGAAGGATTGAAGAGCCTTGATGCGCCACTTGTGGCCGCGCTTATCCTAACGACGTTGCTGCCATCGGTTCCTGTTCTGCGGGATATTGATGGTGCCATGCTGCGTTTTTTTCACCGTATGGGCGCGATCCCGCTTGGAGCTGTTCGCTGGGCGCAGCGGATCAACATGACGCAGCTTACGATTTCTGAAAGATTGGTCGCAGACACCAAGTTTTATATCGCCAACAGCACGCTTCTGCCTGACTCTCTGGCCGCGCAGCTGCAGCCGGATTTCACGTTGGATAGCGTGCGCTTTCGGTTTACGCGATGTCTGGCGCTCTACGTTGCCTTGAGCAATCTGCCCGGTTGGACTGCTTATTCCGCCGACTTTCCCGAAGAGCGAGCCACTTTCGAGAAGAAGATGAGCAGCTTCTTCGCTCAGTCCGTGGCGTTTTTCACTCTCACAAGTCAGATCGCTCAGCGTCAGCTTGAGCCAGCGGCGGAGCCGGTTGACCAATTTCGTTCTTACGCACTCGAAGCCTACGAGGACATTCGGTTGATGCTTGCCAGAGTGCTCCTTTACAGTTGCAATAGCGACAGCGAAGTCGCTCACCAGTTTGCAAGGATTGGCTTTTCCATTCAACGGCCGTCTCTGATCCGCCTGCCGTTAAATCTGCTGAGCTTGGACTTCGCCGGGGTCGTCGCGCTGTTCGTCATAGTGACGATTTCCCTGGCCGGCGGCGATTTGGGCAGGGCATTAGGCATCGGGATGCTTGTGGCGGTCAATCAGTCAATCGCGGCGGTGTGTGCCCTCGCACCGAAGCAGTTGTGGAACTTTGCCGATTATCGTTGCGTGAGGGAAAGGCCTACTCTGTCTTATCTGATCTCCGGCGCATGCACCCTCACGATAACGCTGCCGATATCGTTTTGCTTCTATCTGCTCCGGTCGCATATTCCAGTCGATGCCGTTCATCCGGTCCTGCCGTTCGTGGCCCAAGCCAAATGGCTGCTGCTCCCCACCGTGCTTTCAATGGCATTGGCCTTTGCGTGTGACGATACGATCGAAGCGGATCACGAACCGTGGTGGCTCAGGTGGGCGGAGAGCGCCGGGCTGGCTGTACTCATGGGCTTTTCGGGCTTTCTCGTGATGCACTGGTTGAGCGTGAACCAGCCGACGGTACAGCACCTGCTGTTGATACCGTGCCTGCTCAGCGCCTCAATCGGTGCGCTCTTTGGCGTCACGATTCCGTACTGGTATCGACAAACCATGAGGGGGGGAGAGTTGGAGGCGACAAAGCCGGTGCAGGCGAGTGCGGAAAAGGTCGCCCCGGCGGTCTGATGTAAGGCGCCTGCCTTGATCTGGACTGATAAGGCTCCGCCAGATTTTCTTCGGGCCCAAAATGAAGAACTCGAGCGCATCTAGCTGATCGTACGCTGCTCCGCCGGACGAAGCAGATCGTCCAGCGCGCTCATCGAGGCCTCTCGAAGCGCCGCGAGTTCACGGGCGGCGCTCTGGGATTCGGGCGAGGTCATCGAGGCTGCTGCTAGCTCGACCTCGCGGCTGCGCTCGAACAGGCGAACGAGGCCGAGCGCACTCGCGCCGCTGCCGAGTTGATGCGCGCAACGTGCGAGCTGCGTGGGATCGTCAGTCGCCGCTGCCTTGGCGATCTCCTCGACCAGCTTTTCGCTGGTCTGTTCCAGCAGGTCGTGGAGTTTTGCGATCTGCGTCGCGCCCAGCAGCTCCTTCTGGTCATCGAGGAAATGCCGGTCGATCAAAGCGCCTGCCGCGAGCTGCGGCGCGGCGGGTTGATTCTGGGCATCGTCCTCGATCGCCTCGCGCAGCGCATTGATCAGGATCGGCTTGCTGACGATCCTGGCAATGCCTGCCCCCGCGAGCCGCTCGCGGGCGCGGCGCGACATGTCGGCGGTTACCGCGATGATCCGCGGCATGGTCGGCAGACCGAGCGTTCGAATCCGCGATGCCGCCTCGACGCCGTCCATATCGGGCATGTGCAGATCCATCAGAATGATGTCGAAGGCTTGATCGCGAGCGAGTGCAACGGCGGCCGCGCCGTTCGTGGCGATGGTGGCGTGGTGGCCGAGCCTCTGCAACATCGCTTCGCCGACCTCGCAATTGACGGGGTCGTCGTCGACCAGCAGCACGCGAAGCTGCCGCGATGGCGGCTGGTCCGCGCCTTGCGCGATGCCGTTCGCGGCGAGGCCAAGCGGGACCTCAAGCATGAACGAGCTGCCCGTACCCGGCGTGCTCGCCACCGTCAACTCGCCGTGCATCAGGCGGGTGAGGCGCCGCGCGATCGCCAGTCCAAGGCCGGTGCCGCCGAACCGCCGCGCGATGCTGTCGTCGGCCTGGACGAAATCCTCGAAAATCCGCTCGTGCATGTCGGGCGCGATGCCGATGCCGGTATCGCGAACGGTGATGCGCAGCAGGACATGATCGTCATGTGCCTCGGCGGCCGCGCTCAAGCCGATGCCGCCGCGCGGGGTGAACTTGATCGCGTTGCCGATCAGATTGAGCAGAATGCGATTGAGCCGCACCGGGTCGCCGTGCACGGAGGTATTGACCGTCGCAGCGCAGGCCAGATCGAAGGAGAGACCTTTGTGAGAGGCCTGCGGACGCATCAGATCGGCCGCCGTTTCGACGAGCCGGTCGAGGCGGAAATCGCGGGTCTCCAGAGTCTCGGCGCTGGCCTCCAGGCGCGCATATTCGAGGATGCCGTCGACCAGCGCGATCAACGTTTCGCCCGACGCGGCCGCGGTCGTGAGGTGGCGCCGCTGCGCTTCGCCGAGGCTGCCGTCGTCGAGCAGTTGCAGCACCCCCATGACGCCGTTCAGCGGCGTGCGCAGCTCGTGGCTGACGACCGCGAGAAAGCGCGATTTGGTCTCGTTGGCCGCGACCGCCGCGCTGCGCGCGCGCTCGGCGGCATCGTGCTCGGCAAGGGCCTGGTCGCGGGTCTTTTCCAGTTCGGAGGTGCGCTCGATCACTTTGCGCTCGAGCGTCGCATAGGATTCGCGCAAGTGAGCGGCCATCCGGTTGAACTGATCGCCGAGCGCCTCCAGCTCGTCACCGGTCTTGATCGCGAGCCGCAGGCCGAGGTCGCCGCTGCCAATCCGCCGCGCGCCCTGCGTCAGGATCTGGATCGGCACGGTCATGCGCCGGCTCAGAAAGAGAGAGACCAGCACCGCACATGCGAGCAGGATGACCAGGAGAAAAGTCGAGCGTCCGATCGACGCATAGATCGGCGCATAGGCCTCGGTGAGCGGCAGCTCGACGAATACCAGCCAGCCCAGCGAGGGGACCGTCGCATAGGTCGAGAGCACGCGTTGACCGGACAGATCCTCCTTGACCAGGCCGCCGGAGGGCGGCCCGACGCCATCGAGCGCGGCGCGGACGTCGGCATGGCCGGAGAGATCGCTGCGACGCAGTGCCGGCCACAAATCGGGATGCGCGATCAACAACCCCATCCGATCGACCACATAGGCCTTGCCGGTGTTGCCGACCCTGATCCCGGCGACGAGGTCCCAGATGAAGCGAAGATTGACCTCGGCGACAATGACATCGGGCGTGAGGCCGGTTCCGCGCGTGGCGAGCGTCATGAACGGCTCGGTGTCGCCGAGGAAGTAGACCGGTCCGTAATAGGCGCGGCTTTCATTGGCGCCGCGGAAGGCCTGCGAAGCGGAGAGATCGGCCTTGCTGCCGATCCTGTCCGCGACACGGCGCGACACGCGCACCTGCTCGCGGCCTTGGGCGTCGAGCTCGGCGATTTCCGCGACCGCGGGCGAGAGGCGCAGGAGGCGGATGGCGTTCAGCCGCTGGTCCTCGTTCGTGGACAGCTCCGGGGGCAGGCGCGACAGCCATCTGATCTGGTTTTCGATCTGGCCAATGAACTGGCCGATCTGGATGGCGGCGCTTGCTGCCTGCTCGCGCTGCGTCGCCGCCAGCAGTTGCTTCTGCTCGCGATAGGAGAACCAGACGTCGAAGCCGGTGTTGATGGCGAGCGCGGCGAAAGCGAGCGCGACGATCGAGTAGAGGTATTTGCGGAACAGCCGGCCGGGAGGTGGCCGCAAATCTCCCTGGTCGATCGTCTCGTTCACTCGCGGATCTCGTCGGCGCGCGCGAGCAGCGTGAATGGGATGGTCAAATCCAGCGTGCGGGCGACCGTGCGGTTGATCAGGAGCTCGTATTTCCGCGGCGATTGCACCGGCAGATCGCCGGCCTTGGTGCCGCGCAGGATGAGATCGACATAGTCAGCCGAGCGCACTTCGAGCGTCGGCCCGTAACTCATCAGGCCGCCCGCATCCATGAAATAATAGAACGGGTAAATCGTGGGCACGCGATATTTGGCCGCCGCGGCCACCGCAGCCTGCCGGTGGACCACCAGGAAGCTGTCGACCAGCGCAATCATCGCCGCCTTGGGCGGTTCGGAGAAGGGCCTGACGGCTTCGTCGATCTCCGTTGGCGCGCTGACGGGGGCGAGGACCACGGACACGCCGGCCAGTGTTGCCTCTTGCTCGATGGAATCGAGGAAGAAGCGGCCGCCGCGAGGCGTGGTCGCCGGGTTGTACAGGATACCGACGCGCGCAAGATCCGGCACGGCCTCCCGGATGAGCTGAAGCCATTTGCCGCCCATCTCGGCGCTGCTGTTGGTGAAGCCGGTCACGTTGCCGCCGGGATGGGCGAGGCTTTCGACGAAGCCGTTGCCCACGGGATCGTTGGCGGTCGCGAACACGATCGGGATGGTTTTGGTGGCCGCCAGGACTGCTGCGGTTTCGACCGTCGAGCCGGTCAGGATCACATCCGGCTTGAGCGCCAGCAATTCCTGAACCGCGGTTTTCAGTCTGTCCGGCGCGCCGAAGGTCGAACGGAGTTCGAGGCGGAAATTGACGCCTTCGACCCAGCCTCGCTGCCTCAAGCCCACGATGAGGCCACCCAGGCGGGAGGTCGGGCTGTCGATCATGCTCCTTCTGGTCAGTTCGTCGTCGAGCGGCAACGCCGTCAGCGATGCGACGACGCGCATGCGATCAGATGTCGCGCCGAGCGCCAGCCAGCCCGCGGCGGTCGTGCCCGCAAGGCGAATGAACCCGCGGCGATCGACCGCGAGAGCGGAAGGCCGTTCGGTCATGGATGTCTTTGCATGATGGTGTGCCCCAACCCGATGCTTAGCGCGAACGGCCGGCATCCACAATTGATGAAAAAATGCGTTTGTGACTGCTCATTCGCAGCGTTTGGCGACCCGATACCGTATTCCTACGCCGCCAAAGAGTCGCTGTTTCGAACCTTGTCTCCTCCGTGACACCTTGTAACGCACTGCGGCGTTGCAACATTTTCCGTCCCGGTCGTGATGACGGTTCGGGAAGGTCGATTTCGTAGCTGCCGATTTTTGAAGCGTTGTTTCAAATTTTTTCGAAGGTTTTCGATGCGCAAAATCTATCTCATTCCGGCCCTCGTCGGCCTGCTCACCTCTGTTGCAGCGGGGCCCCTTGCGGCCCAAGTCGCCGTGCCGAAGCAGAAAGCGGCACCGGCACCGAGAGCTGCCGCCGCCGGTGCCACTCCCGCAGCAGCCGGGACGCCGGTCGCTGCCGGCGCGACGTCGGCGGCCGCGGCCGAGACCACGGCCCCGGACGACAAGTCCAAGGCGATCGACTCCAAGGCGATCGACGGCTTCCGCTCCGCCAAGTTCGGAATGAACGAGGCCGACGTGCGCGCGGCGATAGCCAAGGATTTCAGCGCGAAGCCCGACGCCGTCAGGGCGCAGGACAATGCGTCCGAGCTGACGCACAGCCTGCTCTATTCGGCGCCCGAGCTGCTGCCGAACGGCGGCACCGCGGAGCTCTCCTACGTGTTCGGCTACAAGTCGAAGTCTCTGATCCAGATCGGGGCGGTCTGGTCGAAGGGCACCGACACGACGATCACGCCGGAAAAGCTGTTCTCCAACGCCAACATCCTGCGCGCCCATTTCCTCAGCGAGGGCTTCAAGCCCGATTCCATCGCGGTCAACATGCCCGTCAACGGCGGCATCGTGATGTTCCGCGGCAGCGACGCCAAGGATCGCTCGGTCATCCTGCTTCTCCAGGGCACGTTCGAGAACAAGGACAACAACCAGCGAGTGCTGACGCCGACCAGCCTGTTGCTGTTCTACGTCGCCGACGCCAAAAGTCCCGACATCTTCAAGCTGCCGCCCGGCCAGTTCTGATGCCGCGCTGCCACGACATTCTCCCACCCGGTTGTGGATCGGCCCCAGTGCCGATGAAGAGGATCTGAAATGCGCCGACCATCTGCAAGGCGAGACAATGACGAGCTGACGCTGCGGGGGCTTGCGCGTTTCCGTTCGATGTCACTGCTCTGCGCGATGCAGATGGTCTTCCTGCCGGTGTTCAGCGTCCGCCTGCAGGCGCAGCCGGCGAACGTGATCACGCCGGACGGCCGCACCGGGACCAGCCTTCAGACGTCCGGCAGCGTGACCAACGTCACGACGTCGACCGTCTCCGGCACCAGTGCCTTCAACTCGTTCTCGCAGTTCAGCGTCGGGCAGGGCAACACGGTCAATCTGCAATTGCCGACCGGCACGCAAAATCTCGTCAACATCGTTCGCGACGCACCGGTCTACGTCAACGGAACACTGAACTCCTACATGAATGGCGCGATCGGCGGTAACGTCTATTTCGCCGATCCCAAGGGCTTCGTGGTCGGCCGCAGCGGCACGGTCAATGTCGGCAGCCTCAACGTCTCGACGCCGACGCGCGAGTTCACCGACAGCCTGATCGGCGCGCAGGGGCAGATTAACGGTTCGGCTGTCGCCAATCTGATGGCGGGCTCGTTCCCGGTCTCGCCGGACGGCAACATCCGGATCTACGGCCGGGTCAATGCCATCGATGGCGTGCGCCTGACCGGGCAGAACGTCCTTGTCGGTGGTGCCAGCCAGCGCGACATTGCCAATCTCGATCACGCCGCGAAGTTCGCGGCCTCGGTCAATTCCAAAGGGCTGCGGAGCGCCGCCGCGATTTCCGTGCGCAACGGTTCGATCCACATCGGCGCCGTCAACAACGCCAGCGTCAACGGACGGCTGACCGCGCGCAGCAAGACCACGACGCCGAGCAACATCACGGTCGTGGCCGGCAACCAGGCCGAACTCGGCAAGAATGCGCGGTTGAGCACGGCGAGCAGGACCGCGGATGCCGGCGGCGTTCTCGTCAAGGCCGGCAACGACGTGACCGTGAAGAGCGGCGCGAAGATCAATGCCAGCTCGAAAACCGGCAATGCGGGCCTGGTCGAGCTGAGCGGAAACGGCATCATCGACGTGGGCAGCGGCGTTACCATCAACCTTGCCGCACCGAACGGCCGGGCCGGCACGCTGCTGATCGACCCGACCGATGTGGTGATCGGCGACGCCAGCCAGGGCGACGTCGGCGTAACCCTCGGGAACACGTCCGTGGCCAACGCCATCGCGGCGCTCAGCGCTGGTGGCACCTATCTGGTTCAGGCCGACAATTCGGTCACGCTGGCCGCGCATGCGGTGATCGATGCCCGCAACCTCGACGCCACCAAAACTCATTCCGTCGGCAACGCCATCAATGTCGAGATCGACGCGCCCACCATCAGCATCGTCAACGGGGCGCAGATCCTCGCCCAGGCGATCAATGTTGGTGGAACGACCTACAGCAGCGGTAGTGTCACGCTGACTGCAACGGCAAGCCAGACCCTGATGTCCGGCCACGCCCATGCGACCACGGGCATCACCGTTGACGGCACGATCACCGGCGGCGCGATCTCGATCAGCGCGAGCTCCACCGCAGTCGCGAGCTTCACGAGTTCGCTCGCTTCGACGTTCGCGCTGATCGGCGAGTCGGTCCCCGGCATGATCCTGGGCCTCAACGGAGGCTATGTCGCGGCGAGCTCAACCGCGACCGTGAACATCAACGGCCATGCCAATATTTCCGGCAGCGGCAACGTCTCGATCAGCGCTTACGGATCGGAGAGGGCCGAGGATCCCGTTATCGCCGCGTCGCTCTTCGGCGTATCGCCGGTCGGCGCGGCGGTCGTGGTCGGGAACATCGCCGGCAACGTCACCACCAATGTCGCAAGCAACGCGACGATCAGCGCGGGCGGTACCCTCGACATCAAGGCCACCAACGATGCCACGATGAACGTCACTGCCGTATCGCTGACCTCGAGCGCGATTCTCGTGGCGACGGTGGCCTATTCGACGGCGTCGGTGACGACCACGGCAAACGTCGCGACCGGCGCCCACCTGAGCGTCGGCACGGCGATCGGATCGACCGGTGGATTCGCGGTGCGCGCGCTGAATAACAACAGCTTCTCGACGTCTGCGACCTCCGTGGGACTGGATAATCCGGCCTTGAACGGCGGCGTCGGCGGTGCCGTCGCGATCAGCAACGTCAACACCGCGGCGACCGCGACCCTCGGCTCGTCGCTGGGGTCCGGCACGTCGAACCGGATGACCGGCTCGGTGACGGTCGAGGCGACCTCGAACACCACATCGAATTCGACGATGTCCTCGACCATTACCGGCACGCCGGCGCTGATCGCCGGTCTGCAAGGGGCATTGGTCGTGGGCACGATGGATCCAGGCCTGTTCTCGCAGCAGTTCAGCACGCTCTTCACCGCCGATCTGAACCTGAAGGCAGCAGCAGCCTTGACGATCGCGCGCAGCACGGAGAGCGCGACGGCAGCGATTGCGCAAAACCCCAGCGGCGGTGCACCGTCGATCTATACGTCGGGCAACGTCGCCGTCATCAGCAACGTGATCGACGTGGGCGTGCGCAGCATTGCCACAGCCTCGGCGATCAGCTCAAGCCCGGTCGATGGTCAATCGACGGCCGTCGCCGCGGCGGTCGCTTGGGGCGATTTCACGCACAATTCCAACGCCTATATCGGCGGCGGGACCCTGATCAATGCGCCGGAGATCGGCGTCTCGGCAAACACCTATATGCCGATCACCAACACCTGGACGCAGTGGGCCTCGCTGACCGACGTACTGAGGCATCTCAACGGAAATCTCGGCGTCGGCGGCAGCATCCTGACCAGCTACGCCAATGCGACCGCTGACGCAGGCGACACCGTCGGCATCTCGGGGTCGCTGAACAATTTCATGGTTCACAACAACACCACGGCATGGGTTGCGACCGGCGCCAGCCTGACGTCGACCTGCACCGTTGCGAGTTGCGGCAGCGGCGCGTGGACGGCCGCGCTGGACAGCGGGGCGACGCAGGCCTTCGACGCGACGCTCGCCATCGCGGCGACGGCTTATTCGGCCTCGATTGACGCTGCTGGCAATGTCGGCACGCTCGGCTTCCTTCCCGGCAACACCTCGGGTGGCTCATCGCTGGGCGGCGCGCTCAATCTGGTCCAGTTTTGGAATAACACGGTCGCCGGCGTGGCGTCCGGCGCGTCGCTCGGCGCGACCGACAACGTCTCCGTCACGGCATCGACGACCGACCAGTTCTTTGGCGTCGCGCCGACGTCCGGCAAGGCGGCCGGCGCGCTCGCGCTGAACGGCATCACCTCGATTGCGCTCGTGAACAACACGACCCATGCCTCGATAGGCATCGGCGCGACGGTGTCGGCTCCGACGGTGAATGTGCTCGCCCAGCAGGATCTGTCGATGCTGTCGGTTGCCGGCGCGGTGTCCGCCGGCGGCAACTCCGCCGTCGGCCTCGCCGTCGCCTATCTCGGCGCGACCACCGACACCGCCGCCTATGTCGGTGACAATCACGGCGACATCCGCCCGGGCCCGTTCAGTTCGGACGATCCGTTCTCGGGAACTGGCAGCGGTAACGGGTCGGTCACGGCCGACCATCTGGCGATTTCCGCGACGACCGCGGGCCGGATCACCGCGGCGTCGATTGCGGCTGCGATCTCGGAACCGTCGGTTTCGGACTTCGGCACCAAGGCCGGTGCCGTCGGCGCAGCCGCGACCGGCGGAGCGGGCGGGATTTCAACCGCGCTGGCCAAGGTTGGGTCGTCGTCGGGCGCCTCCAGCAGCGGCTTCACGATCGATCTTGCCGGCAGCTCCTCCATCAGCGATGTGAGCCTTGGCACGACCGCCTCGAGCACCGGCGTCACGATCAACCGCTACTCGCCGAGCCCAACGGCCACCTTGTTGGTCCAGGCGCTCAACGACACCATCCTCAACAACGGCTCGGGCGGCGCCGCCGCCAATCTGGGAGGCAGCGCCGGCTCGACGAGCGTGGCCGTCGACGGCACCATCGCCGCGGCGATCTCGAACAATGTGACCAAAGCCTCCATCTCCAACTCCACGGTCAACAACCAGCAGTCCGTGACCGTGCAGGCATTGAACGGCGGATCGGAAACGGTCGTGGCGATCGGCCTTGCCGCGTCAACGCGGTCCAACGCCGCCTCGATCGCGCTGTCCGTCGGCATCATCACCGACAGTGCGCAGGCCTACATCGAAAATTCGACGATCGCCGGCGGGAGCACAGGCGTCCTGCGGGCTCTCGAGGTCGATGCCTATCAGACCAGCAACATCGCGGTCGGCGGCGGTTCGCTCTATATTTCCGGCGGACAGGGCGGCTTCGGCGTCGCCATGACGTATGCTTCGATCGGCGATCCCTCCGGCGGCAACGCGACTGACGCGCACATCAAGTCCACCTCGATCAGCAATTACGACTCGCTTTTGGTGCTCGCCGACAATGCCAGCATCATCGCGGCCGGTGCCGCGTCGGCCGGGGCAGGGTCGAACGGCCTGTCGGGTTCGATCGTCGTCGACGAAATCACGTCCACGACAACGGCCTATATCAGCAGCAACTCGACGGTGAACATCAATGTCGGCCGTGTGACGGTGCTGGCGGACAGCGGCGCTGTGTCGGACCTCGATACGGCGCTCGGCAATCTCGTCAAGAAGTCGAACAACAATCATTTGGCATCGGACACCTGCACGGCCGCCGCCGGCGGTGGCACGCAGAACTGCATCGATTTTAGCGCAGCGGCGCTCAACGGCGGCGCGGCCAACGGTCCGGGCGCCGGCATCATCTCCGTTGCGGGCATTATCCAGGCCGGCAAGAACAATGTCGGCGCCTCGATGGTGTACGATACCATCGCGACGACGCATTCGGCCTATATCGCCAACGTGCGGATGTCGACGATCGGCAGCGTCAGTGTGAATGCGGTCGACACCACGAAGATCCAGTCGGTCACGATTGGCTTCGGCCTGGCGACCGGCCAGTTTGCCGGCGTCGGCGGCATGACAATCAGCTCGATCGCCAATAATGTTTCGGCGGCAATCGGCAACAACCAGTCCGACACGACGCAATCGACCGTGACGGCCTCCAACATCTCCGTCACCGCGACCGACAATTCCAGCATCACCGGCGCCGCCGCCGTCGCTGGCGCCTCGACGCAAGGCAGCGCAGCGGGCTTGGCCCTCGTCTACAGCAGCATTGCCAACGACGTCAGTGCCGGTGTCACCGGCTCCAAGCTGACCGCCTCCGGCAATGTCGTCGTCAACGTGAACTCGAATGCCGATATCTCGACGGTTGCCGTCGGTATTGCGATTTCCTCGCAGATCGGCCTTGCCGGTTCGGTCGCCACCAATCTGATGGGAACCAACGTCACCGCCAGCATTGCCGGCGGGGCCGACGTCACCGCGAACGACAACGTTGCCGTGATTGCCGGCAATAATGACAAAGCGGGTGTTTTTGCCGGCGCCGTGTCCATCAGCAAGGGCGCGGCCGGCGGCGCGGGCTCGATGGTCACGAACAAGATCACCGGCACCACCGCGGCCTATATCAGCGGGACGACGACGAAAGTGGATGCGCTCGGAACCAGCACGAGCGACGTGCTTTCGGTCAACAGCGGCACGCTCGCGCACGCGATCGATCTCGGCGGCTTCAGCGCGCCCACCGACGCCACGCCCGATCTGAGCGAGACCCAGGAGAGTGTACGCGGCCTCGCCGTCGTCGCCAGCTCGCACCAGGCCGTCGTCACCAACGTTGCCACCGTGTCTGCGGGCTCGGGCATCTCCATCATGATCAATCCGATCACCAATGTGATGAGCGGATCCACCAAGGCCTATATCGACGGCGCGGCAATCGACACGCGGCTCGCAAGTTCGACGCTGGACCCGCAGATCGACGTGGCCGCCAGCAGCTTCTCCTATTCGGGCGCGTTCGGCGCCGGCGTGGTGCCGCCGACCGGGAGCGGGGGCGGCGGTGCGACCATTCTCAGCACGACGATGTCGCGTGACACCGAGGCGTACATCACCAATGCGACCGTCGGCGGCGTGCAGTCGACGAGCGCAACAGTGGGCGTCGTCACCGTGAAGGCCAATGCCGAGCAGGACGCGTCATCGATCGCGGTCGGTTTCGGCACCGGCTCGGTCGGGCTGAACGTCTTCGTCGCAACCACCGAGGCCTATGTCGACGGTGGCTCCCTCACGGCGTCCTCGCTCACGGTCAATGCCTACGATGCCACCGGTATCGCGTCGGCAAACGGCTCGGGCGCCTATGGCAGCCAGGCCGCGATCGGCGCGGCGTTCCTGGTTCAGGTCTCGGCGAACCGGACCGAGGCCTATGTCGGCGACGAGTTCCACTACCAGGGCAACGGTGCGGCGCACACGACCGCGGTCAATCTGAGCGGCGCGCTCGACGTCGAGGCAACGACGAAGAACCGCTTCCAGGCCTATTCAATCGGCGGGGCGCTTTCGACCGGCACGGCGGCGATCGCCGGCATGGCCAACATCGAGATCGCCAACAACACCACCATCGCGGGCGTCTACGACACCACGCTGCAATCGCCCACGGGCGGCGCGGCTGGGGCGGTCACCATCAACGCCACCGAAGACGTCGCGATCAAGGAGATTGCCGGCGCGCTCTCGATTGCCGCCAGCGGATCCGGTGTCGGCGTCGGCGCTGCGGCCAACGTCATCGTCTTCAAGAGCCAGACCATTGCGGAAAGCCGCAACAGCAACCTCAATTCGTCCGGCGCGATCAACGTCGGCGCGCTCAGCACCAAGGAAGTGCTGTCCTACGCGGTCACCGCCGGCATCGGCGGCAGTGTCGGCATCGGTGCGACCGTCGGCGTCATCATCGTCGGCACCAACACCGCCGATCCGGATACGCAGGGCGAGCAGACCGGCCAGCTCAACCAGGGCAACAACGGCACCCTCGCGTCGGTGAACGCGGGCACCAATTCCTCGCACGGCAGCGACGCGGTCGCGAGCGGCACCTCGGGCAATCCGGGCAACGCCAACGCAACCTCGACCTACGACGTCAGCACCGTCCTGACGGGCGGTAATGACGGTGTCACCGCCCAGATCGCGGGCGGCAACGTCACCGGCACGCAGGTCAACGTCGCTGCTACCAGCGCCAATGCGACCAAGATGTTCCTGCTCGGCGCCGGCTTTGCCAAGAATGTCGGGATCGGTGCCGGCATCGGCTACACCAGCGTCAACAGCAGCGTGCTCGCCAATCTGAGCGCGATCGTTGCGGCGCCTTCCGTGACGGTCGCCGCCCGGGTCAAGGACGCCGACACCGGCCCTTATTCGGGCAAGACCGTCGACAGCGAGGCGATTGCCGGCGGTGCAGCGCTCTACTTCGGCGCGGATGCTGCCGTGGCGGTCGGCAACGTCGCCAACACCGTGACAGCCCAGCTCGGCGGCTCCGTCACCGGCACGGGCGGCACCGGCGTCGCCGTCATGGCGATGGACAGCTCGACCCAGAGCGTGACCGCGGGCGGCGGCACCGGCGGCCTTGCGGCCATCGGGGTGTCGATCGCCACCACGGGACGATCCAGTTCGGTCGCGGCAAAGGTGCTCTCGAACGCGACGGTGAACAGCTCGACCCTTGCGGTTGGCGCAGGCGAGGCCGGCGCAATGTCGGCCTCCGCGACGGCGGTTGCCGGCGGTATCGTCGCCGGTGACGGCGCAGTTGCGACGGCAAAGGAAAATTCGACTGTTCTGGCCGAGATCGGTTCCAGCGCCTCGATCACCACCTCCGCGGCCGGCGTCGGCACGCTGGTGTCGGCATCGCTCACCCCCAATCTTTCGAGCGAAGCGATCGGCGTCGCGGTCGGCGGCGGCGCCATCGGCGTGTCGGTCGCGGAATCGATGGTGACGGCCACCGTCACGGCCGATGTCGGCGACAACACCACCTTCTCGGGCGGTGCGCTCGCCGTGACCGCGATGGCGCTGGTTCCAACGAGCGGCACGACGACCTACGCCTGGTCGCTCGCTGGCGGCGGTGGCTCGCTGATCGGCGCACAGGGCAGCTACGCCAGGGCCTCCGAGAACGCGACGGTGAGCGCGTATGGCGGCACCGGGATAACGCTCCCCAACGCCGACGTGGTCATCACGGCCCAGAACGACAGCAGCCAATACGCCCAGGCGACCGGCCTTTCGACCGGCTTCCTGGCAGTGGGTGCGACGGTCGCCCAGACGTCGTCGAGCGCGCACACTTACGCTTATCTGGGCGCCCCCGACGATATGGACGCGACCCATCTGAATCACGCCGACTACACCGGCATCCTCCAGATCACGGCGACCGGCAAGGACATCAACGTCTCCAACGCGACCGTTGGCGCGGGTGGCACTTATGCCGGCGCTGCCGCGGTCGCAACGACCAGCTCGACCGCGGTGACCAATGCGCGGTTCGACGGCGGCACGACGGATGACACGCTGTTCTTCGGTGGCCTCAACGTCCAGGCCAAGCACACCACGAACTATGCCGCCAGCGGCGATGCGTACCAGGCGTCCACGGCCGGCGTCTCCGGAGGCAGCGCGCAGAACGACGTCAACGCGACCACGACCGTCGACATTGGACCTCATCTGATCATCAACTCGGCCGGCGGCGACATGGTGGTCATCGCCAACGACATCGTCAACCAGGCTGGTGGCGGCGCGCGGTCGGGCTCCGGTGGCGTGTTCGCGGGTGCTGCGGCACTGAGCAATACGCATGTCACCCAGACCGTCACCACCAATATCGGCGCCGGGACGGTGCTGAGCCTCAACGGCGATCCGCGGACATCGGCGGCGGTGATCAACATCGAGGCCTACAACACGCTCGATACCAACGACACGGCGAGCCTGGCCACGGCCGCCTTCTTCGCCGGCGGCGGCGCCGAATCCAACATGACGGCGAACGCCACGCTTGCGGTCAACATCAATGCCCGCGAACTCTTCAGCGCCGGCAAGATCTATATCGGTACGGCCGCCAAGATGGCGGCGGCCAACAACGCCAATGCCAGTCTCTACGGCGCGATCGCCGGCGTCGGCGCCAGCACCAACAGCTGGGTTCACGCCAACCAGGCTGTCACCGTCGGCAACAACGCCAAGGTCGAGGCCTGGGGCCAGATCAACATCTATGCTGGCATGTCGGGCGACACCATCATCTTCAGCAGCGTTCAGGCTACCGCGACGACGGTCGTCTACAACAACACCGCCATTCCGATCTCGACGCTCTACCGCGGCACGGCCAATGCCGATGACACTACGAGCCTGACGCTCGCCAACACCTCGAGCGTGCTCGGCGTCCAGAACATTTCCCTGGGAGCGACCCAGGGTCAGGTCACGGCCTCCGGCAACGGCAGCAACTACAATCCGTATCTGGACATCTTCAGCGCCAAGAACAGCGACAATCACAGCCACACCAGCGGAACCGGCGATGTCGCGCTCAATGGCCTCGTGGTCGCGGGTATCAACAACGATATCACCATTACGATCGACATAGGTGCGGGCGCGCCGACTGCGAGCACGACGAGTCCTTACTCGTCACTGCTGTCCGGCGGTTCGTCGACACCCACGCTCGAATATGTCGCCGACGTCGATCACTTCAACCCGATGATGAGCTGGAACCACCAGGTGGTCCAGTACACCATCGTCGGCGGCTTCAATCCCTATCAGAGCGTCGTCAACCAGCTCGCCGCGCTGACCGGCCTGACCGCGACGCAGATCCGCACACAGCTCGCGGCGGCGACGCCCGCGGCCCCCGCCACGATGTCGCCATCCGGCACCGATCCGACCGGCGACTTCCAGCGCCAGATCAACGCGCTGATCCAGCAGGCGCCGTATACCTCCGACGCCGCCGGCAATGCCTTCGCGTTCGGCGATATGCTGGTGTCCGCCGGCAACGTCTCGATCCTGGCGCAGAAGCTGACCGGAAACAGCGGCACGAATCCGATTGCGCCGGCGGTCATCGCGCGCAGCTCGCCGATGATCAAGATCGAGAACAGGGGTCTCGACTTCATGGACCTGGCCAACCTCACGGTCACCAATATCACCGGAGGAAACGTCACCTACCGCCAGATCGACCATGTCGACCCGGATTCGCACTCCAATGTGACCTTCACCGCCACGCCGAGCGCGACGCCGATCATCGACATCTCGGCCACCTACAATCGCCTGGATCCCTCCAGCGGGCTCGGCGTCGACCAGAACGGCAACCAGCTGACCCGCACGCCCGACATCTATTTCGACGGCGTCGTCAACAACGAGAACGGCCTGCTCAAGATCACCAACAATCTCGGCAGCATCGTCGCCTCGCAGTCGCTCAACGCCGCGACCGTCCAGATGGTGGCGCCCAACGGCTCGTTCGTCTTCCTCGGCGGCATCGGCAGCTTCTACACCTCCAACCACGATGTTCTCTCGCAATGGTCGGGTGTCGAGTTCAAGCCGGGTGACGACGACACGCTGACGGCGGTGATGGCGGCGGCGACCTATCTCGGCGCCTATGGCGACTACGCGAACAGCCCGCACATCGGCGCGGGCGGCGGTCACCCGTATTCCTACTATTGTTGCGTCGACGGCAATAACGGCGTTCAGCAAACGGCGAGCAACAGCACCATCTTCACCGCGCGCATGCTGGATTTGTATTACGACGGCCTGTCGCTCTATTCGGCGATTTTCCTGCCGATGGGCCAGGGCGCGCCCGGCAGTGGTAACCCGAACGCCGGCGGCGTGCCGAACGCTGCTACGCTCGCAATCATGGAGGGGCCGACGGTTCAGACCATCTCCACCGCGCCGTGGGAGCGGAATACCTATACTGGCCAAGGCGTCTACAGCAACTCGACCTACGACTACACCACGACCTCGACAGATGCGCAGGGCAACACCACGACCACCAACCACACGGCCACGTATTACTCGCCATTCAATTGCGCGGGGTGCTCTGCCTACTTCCAGGTCGTCAATATCCAGCCCGACGTGATCACGCCGAAGACTGCGTCTTCGAACTCAGCCGCGAACTCGAGCACGGGGACCAACCCGCCGGCTAACGCGCCCTTCATCTTCGGCAAGGCGATCATCATCTCGGCGGGGGTCATCAACATCAACGGCACTATCCAGAGCGGCACGAGCAGCGATTACTCGGTCGACATCGGCGGCTCCACGTTGACCGCCATCAACGACCTCAAGAGCCGCAATGCGGGCGCAGACTTTGCCCAGGCCCAGGTCAACGCCCGGAACGGCAGCTATTACGACATCACGGCGTCTGCGACGACGGGGGCCGCCGGCGACATCAAGATCGGGGTGAAGTACAACGCTCTCACCGACCAGATCCTCGTGAACGGCGTGGTGCAGGGCTCGGGCGGCTACGTCTATCTGAACGGCAAGATCATCTCGACCTCGACCCAGGATGGGGTCTCCCAAGGCACGATCGCGGTCAAAGGTGGCGCCGGCTCGATCACGGTCAACAACACGACCGGCCTGCAGCTCGTCACCAACACCATCAATACCGGCGTCAGCGCGCCGAGCGTGATCGAGATCGTCGATCAGCTCAAGCAGCAGACGACGTGGTACGTCTACAATCCCTCCGCCGCGGGCGGCCAGCAGGTGTCGACGTATCAGACGAGCGGCGTCAATGCGAGCCAGTACACAGACACGATGCTGACCAGCCTCAGCGGCACGGCAGGCATCCAGTACGCGACCAAGGCAAACATGTTCTACCAGTGGGTCGATACGGCTATGCTGGATCGTCCGACCAGCTCGACGCAGTTCGACTACGGATGGCACTATACGCCCAACTCGGCCACCGGGCAGAACTGGACCCGCACCATCAGCCTGGTTTCGGACGTGCAACAGGCCCAGGGCGGCGGCGGCAGCACTGGCCCACAGACATCGAACTTTCAGGAAGTCGTCACCGCGACCGGCTCCTATCACTCCGGCGGCGGCAACACCCATCCCGAGAAGTGCTGCGGCACGGACAACCAATACAACTGGTACCAGAACATCTACGATCACCTGACCCTGACGCTGACCAATACGGTCAAGGCGTCGAACCCGATCAACATCTCGTTCAGCGGCGGCGGCAACAGCACGGTTCTGGTCACTTCCAATTCCGGCATCGTCGTCAACGGTCCGATCAACAACCTCTCGGGCACGACCACGGTCAGCGCCACCGGGGCCAATTCGGCCATCACCAGCGGCACGAACGCGAACAATCCCATGATATCGGGCCGGAGCGTCATTCTCTCGGCGGATGGCGGCATCGGCACGATCGGCGCGAACGGCGTTCCCGTCCAGGTGCAGGTCTATGGCGGCAGCCTGACGGCCAGTTCGATCGACCACGACATCGCGATCGCGGCCGTCGGCTCGCTTTCGATCAACCAGGTGAAGGTGAATTCGGCAGGAAGCACGCCGCAGGGCAGCGTCTTTATCTCGGCGACCGGCGACATCAACTCGGCCTCGCCCTACGACGTCGCCAACCCCGTCGTGATCGGCAAGAACGTCGAGATCAACTCCACCGCCGGCGCGATCGGCGCGACGAGCGCCGTCATCAACGGTGCGAGCACCCTGACCAATATCAATCCGCTGGTGATCCAGGCGACGGGCACGATTCAGGCCGGCGGCAATGTCGACGGCGGAGTTCTCGACAGCGCATCGGCGACCGGCACCTACATCGTGCAGTCCAAGGGCGATCTGCGTCTCGGCACGGTCCAGTCGAGCGGCGGCCCGGTGTTCCTCGAGGCGGCCGGCTCGGACGGCAACCAGGCCAGCATCCTGAACGGAAGGGCGGCGGTTGGTCTCACCCAGGCGCAGAGCCAGCATCTCCAGGACGTCTGGACCAGCCTCGACCTGCTCAGCGGCAACGCCGCGACCAACGCCGTCAACAGCTACCAGTCGATGGTGACCTCGGCCTATAACGACTATTTCCAGCTCAAGAACATCGCCTTCGCGAACGGCAGCACCTACAACCCGACCTCGGTGGGATTGACGGTGCTGCGGGCGCAGGTGGCGGCCAAGCTCGGCATCGATCCCGCGAACGTCTCGACGACGGACATGAAGGTCGAGGCCACGACGCGGTTCCTGAGGGACCAGTTCCTGCTCGGCAAGATCACGACCGACGAGCTCAAAACCTCGTTGACGGCATTGCTCGGCACCGCACCGGCAGATCCGCTGGGAACCGTGTTCGGCAGCTCGTTGTCGTCGACCCTGTTCACGAAGCTGTTCGACGGCGTAACGACAGCCAATCAGCGCCTACCGAGCAATACGGCGCTGCAAACGGCGCTGAACACTTACAATGCGAATTACGCCTATTCGCTCGCGTCGACCGAGCGGGTCTACGGCATCATCACCGCGGGCGCGCAGTGGACCCAGAGCCAGCTTGCCTACACCGTCTCGTCGTCGGCCGTCGGCGCGGCACCGCCGCCGATCGACGAGAACGTCGTGGCCAATGTCAGCGCCAACCAGATCATGCTCTACGCGCCGCACGGCTCGGTCGGCAATTCGGCAGCGCCCCAGACGTTCACATTCACCAGCGTCGATTCCTCGTCGCTGACGCCGGCGCAGCGGGGATTGCTCGCGACGGCCGGTCCGGGTCAGCTCACCGTCGGCGCGGTCACGGATCCGACCACCCACGTCGTGACCTATACGGTCAGCCTGTCGCAGCAGAACCTCGTCGTTGTCGACAACCCGATCGCGATCTCGGCCAAGGCGCTGACCAACGTCTATCTCGGCAGCAAGAACAGCCTCACGCTCGGCGGCATCACCGCGAATTACGGCCCGATCGCGGCCGCGCAGGCCAACGGCATCGAGGTGACCGGCCGCGGCGACGTCAAGCTCGACGCCGTGACCAGCATCACCGCCGCCGCCGGCGTGACCGGTACGCCCGTGATCTCCGGCGATATCGGCAATCTGACTCTGATCGCCGAGCACGGCAATGTCGGTGCCCCCGGCGCTGCCGGAAGCAATCCCGCGACCAACGCAAACGCGATCCAGATCGCCTTCGCCGATCCGAGCAACGACCAGCTCGACCAGGTCTCGTCGGCGCAAGGCATCTATGTGAAGCAGACCACCGGCGATCTCATCCTCGGCAACATTGCCGCCGGCAATGCAATCCAGCTCGCGGCGACGGGCAGCATCTACGCCGAATCCGGCTTCACGGATCGAACCGCGATCCATATTCTCGGCACCGACCTCGATCTGCGCGCCGGCGGCAGCATCGGCTTCAACGGCTCGACCTTCCAGCCGGTGCAGGTGAATATCTCCGGCACCGTGACCGGCTCGGCGCTCGGCGATCTCAGCATCCTCGCGGTCACCGGCGATCTCGTGGTCGGCACCAACGGCGCCTATGGGACGCTGACATCCGGCGGTGCACTGACGCTGAATGTTGCGCGCGGCGCGCTCACCATCAATGCCGACCTCGCCAGCGGCGGGTTGATGCAGCTCCTCGCCAACCGTGGCATGACCTTCGCGGCCGGCACCGGCACGGCCCCCGTGACGGCGACCAGCAGCGCCGGCGGGGTGACGCTGGTAGCCGCGACACTGTCGATGGGAGCTTACTCCGCCATCAACGCGGCCGGCGTGATCTCCGTGACCACCACCGGCGACGCGAGCATCGGCCAGCTGAATTCATCGCTATCCTATGCGGCGGCCTCGAATGCAGCTTCGATCATCGTCACCGCCGGCGGTGTCGCCTCGCTCGGAGCGATCATCGACAATGGCGACGGCCAGACCAAATTCGTCGCGTCCGGCTCCGGGGCCGAAGTTTCGCTGAGCGCATCCAACGGCATCGGCAACGCGACGAGCCGGTTCATCCTCAGCGCCGCGCGGTTGTCGGCAAGCACGAGTGCCGGCGACATCTATCTGAAGTCTCTGACCGACACCGAGGCGAGCCTGCTCTCGGCGGTCAAGGGCAGCGTGGACATCCTCGGCAGCGGTGGCCTGACGCTCGACCAGGTGCTGGCAGGTACGGATGCAGGCGCAAGCGGCTCCTTCAGCGCCGTCGCGAACAATGGCAGCATCGTCATCGGCACCGCCGACAGCAGCGGCTCGCAGACGGTCCATGCCACCCAGAACGTGACGTTCAAGTCGCTCACCTCCACCGGCTACAGCGGCGATGCGGGCAGCATCAACGTCAATGCGGACAACGGCTTCATCCTGGCGCAGACGGTGATGTCGGGCGGCGTGACCACGCTCGGCTCGGTCTCCGCCAACGGCTCGGCAAGGCTGATCGCGGCGGGCAGCAACACCGGTCATAACCTCACGGCGACGACCGGCACCGCGGTCCTGAGCGGCACCGTGGTCCATTGGGATAATCTCACGGCCGGCGGCACACTCGACGTCACTGCGACTGCCGGGGGGATTACCGTTGGCACCGCCATCAGCGGCGGCACACAGACCTTGCACGCCGTCAACGACATCGTCTTCAGCCAGCTCACCACGACAGGCATCCCGGGGGACGCCGGCGACCTCAACGTCAAGTCCGACACCGGCTCGCTCCGTGGCGGATCGATCGCGGCCAGCGGAGATACGCATTTCGATGTGGCCGGATCGGTCTCGCTCGACCGGGTCAGCGGTAATGTGATCAAGCTGACTTCGTCGGGCGACCTGACCATCGATTGGGTCAGCGTGGTCAAGGAACTCGATCTCGCCGCCGATACCATCAACGTCAAGGGCGAGCAGGTCCGCTCGAACCCGTCGGTTCCGCTGATCATGAACATCACCGGCCATAACGGCGGCACCGCGACCTCCGCCAACGTCTCCATCGATCCGGACAGCATCATCATCAACCAATTCAGGGTGGTGGATGCGAACTTCTGGACCGACGCCCACGCCGTCGCGATCCTGAACGGCTATGTGCCGGGTCAGCTGATGCTGACCACGGGAACCCAGCAGGTGCTGCTCAACAACCGTACGCCGGCGCCGTCCAACTGGCCGTCGCTCCAACTCTACCAGCCGGGTGGCGTGTTCACGATGAGCCAGGTCGGGAATGCCAATGTCAGCAACGCCTATGTGGTGTTCTACACCGGCGACGTCTCCGCGACCGTCACCAATTACGGGCCGACCCACACCTGCTGCAACGACTTCACCGGCGCCAGCATGGTGCGCAACGTCTCGGTCGACGGCGAGGGCACCGAGAGCATCGAGACCTGGCTCGCGAAGAAGGACGGGGGGACGTTCTACCTGCTCGGTCTCTCCGGCAAGGCGCGGCTCGATGCGCTGCTGACGCCGCTGCCGGTCGAAACCATCGGCTCTGGTCCCGCCGTCAACATCGAGGGGCTGAGCGACATGCGCAAGCTGCGCCGGCAGGGCCAGCGCGCGGGACGCACCGGCTGGAAGGACGCGGCGATCGAGGCGGCGAAGCCGGCCATCGGCCGTCTCGCACAGGCATGGTAACGGGACCAGGGATGCGGATTTGGAGGGCAGCGTTAGGGCTTGGGCTGGCAGCGTCGTGCATCGCCCCCGCGCGGGCGCAGATTCCGTCGATCAATCCCGGCGTGATCCAGAGCGACGTCGACCGGCAACGCCGGCAGCTCGAACAGCAGAGCGCGCCGCCCAAGCTCAACGGGCCGGCGGTGATCGGCGGCGAGCGGGAGAAGTCCCAGCTCCTGAAGCCGGGCGGGCCGAAATTCCGCCTGCGCAAGGTCGAGTTCGACGCCTCCAAGTTCATCACGCCGGCCGAGCTCGACGAGATCGCGAAGAAGTATGTCGGCAAGAACGTCGACATCGCCTCGCTGCTGCAGCTCGTCGCCGACATCAACGCCATCTATACGGAGCGCGGCATCGTCACGGGCATCGCGACGCTGCCCGAGCAGGATGCCAAGGGCGGCATCGTCCGCGTCAAGCTGACCGAAGGCCGGCTCCAGAAGACGACCATCGAGGGCAACAAGCAGACCCGCACCGAGTACATCCTTCAGCGCGTGAAGGAGCCCGAAGGCGAGGTCCTCGACGTTCCAAAACTCAATCGCGACGTGATCTGGTTCAATCGTACCAACGACGTGCAGATCAAGGCGCTGCTGCAGCCCGGCACGAGCTTCGGCCTGACCGATCTCCAGTTCGCCGTGATCGAGCCGCCGGTCGACACCTTGCAGCTCTTCACCGACAACCAGGGCGCGGAAAACACCGGGCGTTGGGAGGGTGGGGCCTTCTACAAACGCCACGGCCTGTTCGGCGTCGACGACCGCTTGACCTTCTACGGCGTCCGTTCCGACGGCAATCTCAACGGCAACGTCGCCTACAGCATCCCGGTCAATCCCTGGGGCGGCCGCGCCGGCGTCAGCTATACCGAGGGCAAGATCAAGATCATCCAGGGACCGTTCGTCGCGCTCGACGTCACCGGACGCTCGAGCCAGGCCGCGGTCAATTTCAGCCAGCCGGTCTGGGTGACACAGAATTGGCTGGTGCTGCTCAACGCCGCGGAGACCGAGGGTAAGACGGTCAGCCGCTTCGCCACGGTCGCCGTGACTCAGGATCATTACGACAAGGCCACGGCCGGCCTCTCGGTGACCAATTCCGGCAACACCTATTCGATCACGGTCTCGCCGGCGGTGAACTACATCACGTGGCAAGACCACGTGCTCGGCAATAATCGCACGTTCAACACCTATACCGGCTCGATGTTCGCGACCAGCGCCGCAGGACCTGCAAATTTCAGCACCAACGTGCTGGCGAGCTGGCAGTACACGCAGGAAAAGCTGCTGCCGGGCGACCAGATCTTCTCGATCGGCGGTCCCACCACCGTGCGCGGTTATCCCTCCAACTCGGCGTCCGGCGACAGTGGCTTATTATTTCAACGCCGAGCTGCACTACAATTGGTCGCAATGGCTCAGGGGTTTCGACACCTACATCTTCACCGACTGGGGTGCGGTGTATTCGACGTTCCCCGGGATCACCGAGCTGGGCTCGGTCGGCGTCGGCTTCTCCTGGACTTACGCGTCGTTCATGACCTTCGAGGCCAATTACGCGACACCGCTCAAGATGGCGGTCTCGACCCAGCACCACTACGAGGCCTATGGCCGTGTCATTCTCCGGCCGTTGTTGATGTTCCAGAAGCAGGAGAGCGCCACACCTGTGGCGGCGGTTGCCGGCAGGAGCAAGTCGTAGTGATTTCGGCGGAGTGGTTCGGCAGCACCTGGCCGCCCGGATCAGCATTCCGGGGTTGATTAAATCGACGCCTTGCGGTTGCATAGGCCAGTTCCGCTACTGGACGGGCGAACGCAGATGGCCGCCACAGAACCAACCGAGCCGGTCGTGCAGAGCCTGGAGCGCTATCGCCTGCGCCTCGGCTTCTGGCAGGCCATCTGGGGCACGCTGATCAGTGGCGGCGTGGCTGTCGCCATTCCGGCCGCGGTCGAAGCCTACAAAGCGCGGCTCGATCTCAGGAAAGCCGAGCAGGAGGTTGCTCTCAAGCAAAAAGAGATCGAGGGCAAGGCCCAGGATCTACACCAAACCTACATCTCGAAATTCATCGACACGGCTCTGAACCAGGACATCGAACTGCGTCTGCGCTTCTCGGAATACTTCTCCTATGTCTCGGACAAGGAGAGCAGAGACCAATGGAGGCTGTATCATGACGAGCTGGAGAAGCGGCGCGACGCGATAAGAAAGAGCATCAATGACAAGGAGATGGACGCGGCGCATCTGAGCGCGCTTCCTAAACCGAGCGAGGCCGAACAGATCAAAATGGCGGCCTTGCGAAGAGAGCTCTATTGGAATTACGCGGAGGTCGGATACGCAAGGCAGGACAGCAATATCACTGTGCCGAGCCTACCGGCCGTTGCCCCGCGGTTCGATTCGAAAGCCATTCAATCGGAGGCTGAGCAACTCTTTGACCAGGCCATCATTGATCCTCAGCGCATGTCCGATGTCGATAAGATGGTTGGGCGCATCCAGGCCAACAAGGAGCGATACCAAGCCATTGAAACCAAGACCAGTGTGCCATGGTACGTCGTGGCGTTGCTTCACGGTGACGTCAATTTCGATTTTTCGCGTCATTTGAACGGCGACCCGCTGTCCGCCAGAACTGTGAATGTGCCGAAGGGGCATCCTTCGCAGGGTGATCCGCCGTTCCCTTGGGAGGATAGCACAATCGACCTCCTAACCCTCGTTGGTTGGCAAGGCATCGATTGGTCCGGCGTCGGAACTGTCCTATTCCGGCTGGAAACCTACAACGGGCTCGGTTATCGGAATCACAATGCCAGATCGCCGTATATCTGGGGGTGCACCAATTTGTACGTTTCCGGAAAGTTCGGACGTGACGCTACGTATGATCCAAATCTGAAAGATACGCGATGTGGTGTGGGTGCGGCGTTGAAAGTGCTCACGCAACGCAGAATCGTTGAGCTACCGTAGCGGACATTGAGTCGTCTAGCGCTTCAGGGTGAACGCGTCCGCGCCGCGCCGATGCTCCCATTTCGCCAACTCGAGCTCAGGCTGCTCGCATTCGACTTCCGGATAGCCGATGCAGAGATAGGCGATGAATTTCCAGGTATCGGGCACGTCGAGAATGGCGTGGATGCGATCCGGATGGAGGATCGAGACCCAGCCAAGCCCGATGCCATCGGCGCGCGCGGCGAGCCACATCGCGGTGATCGCCGCGACCACGGAATATTCCGTCGTCTCCGGCATCGTCGCGCGGCCGAGGCCGTGACCGACGTCGCTGGCCTTGTCCGCGAACACGGCGAGGTGGCCGGGGGCCTGTTCGAGACCCGAGAGTTTCAGCGTGGCATAGCGCGCTGCGCGCTCACCGGCATAGGCATTCAGCGCGTCGGCGTTGCACTCTTTGAAGTCGTCGATCACGGCGCGACGCCGTGCGTCGTCGTCGACGATGACGAAGCGCCAGGGCTGGCTGAGGCCGACCGAAGGCGAGAGACAGGCCGTCTCGATCAGGCGATCGATGGCGCCGTCAGGCAGCGGATCGGCGCGAAAGCGGCGCACGTCGCGGCGCCACACGAACAGCTCGCGCAAGTGCTGGCGGAAGGTGTCGTCGAATTCGACCATCGCGTCACCCTCCGATCTGGAAAGCTGCGGCAACCAGCAGGATCAGGATCTCGCCAGTCTGCTCGAATGCGCCGAGGATGTCGCCGGTCTGCCCGCCAATCTGGCGGATGGCAAGTCGCGCCAGCATCAGGCCGGCGAGGCAGAGCAGGATCAGGCTCACCAGCGCCTTGCCCGGCCCAAGCGCGAGCGTGAGCGCGAGGATTCCAACAGCGAAGGAGATGGCGATGCTGCGGCCCGGCGGTGACCCGGCGCTCGCCGACAGACCGTCAGGTCGTGCAGGCGCGATCTGTGACATGAAGACCGGCAAGCCCGCGCGGGCCGCAGTATGCGCAGCGCACAGCGCGAGCGCGACCGCCCACGGGTTGGCGATCGCCGCGAGCGCGCTCCAACGCAGGCCGAACGACAGGATCAGCGCGCAGACACCATAGGTGCCGATCCGGCTGTCGCGCATGATCTCGAGCTTGCGCTCGCGCGTGCAGCCGCCGCCGAGCCCGTCGGCGGTATCGGCGAGGCCGTCCTCGTGCAGTGCGCCGGTGACGAGGGCGGTCGCGGCTAGCGCGAGCAGGGCGGCGAGGCTCGGTGCCAGACCGAACCGGCTGGCGACCTTGTAGACCAGGGCGCCGGCAAGGCCGACCAGCAGTCCTGCGACGGGCAGCGCCCATGTCGCGCGTGCGACAGCGCCGTCGGCTGCGGGCTTCGACGATGCGACGGGGAGGATCGTCACGAACGATGCCGCCATCCTGAGATCGGCGATGACGTCTCGCAAGAATTGGTCGCGCGGCATCATTTCAGTTTCATCGGCAGGCCGGCGACGACGAATTCGACTTCGTCGGCGACTTCAGCGATGACCTGGTTCATGATCCCGGCGGCGTCGCGAAAGCTGCGCGCCAGCGCGTTGTCGGGCACGATGCCAAGGCCAACTTCATTGGTGACGAGAACGACGGGGCTTTTCAACCGGGGCAGGGCGCCGGCAAGCTCCTCGATCTCGCGTTCCCAGTCGCGCTCCGCATGCATCAGGTTGGAGAGCCACAGCGTCAGGCAATCGACGAGCCGCGCGCCGCCGCCGTCGGTGGCGAGCAGCGCGGGCACGAGACCGAGCGGCACTTCGCGTTCGATCCAGTCGGTTCCGCGGCGCGCGCGATGTCTGGCGATGCGCGCCTCCATTTCGGCATCGAGAGCCTCGGCCGTCGCGAGATAGACCGGCTGCCCGGGAAAGGCGCGCGTGCGCATTTCCGCGCGCTTGCTCTTGCCCGATCGCGCTCCGCCGGTGATCAAGATGACGGCCATAAAGGTCTCCTGTGGGCCTGCACTAATCACCAAACGCGGCCAAAAACAAAGCCGAAATCCGCCAATCAGGGGCTTGCGCTCCGGCCACCCTTTGCGCAACAGGGGCAGGACAGGAGACGGGTGTGGGTTTTGCGGGCGCGATGGCGGTGGCGATGGCGGTGGATGCCCTGTTGGGCTGGCCGTCGTGGTTGTTCGCGCGCATCGGCCATCCCGTCACATGGCTGGGCTGGCTGATCTCTGCCATCGACACCGCCTGGAATCGACCGTCCGATCCGCCGGCATTTCGCCGCGCCGCTGGTCTCGCCGGAGCGCTCGCGGTGATCGGGCTCTCCGTCGCGCTCGGCTGGGCACTTCAGTCTCTGCTTCCGTTGGGTTCGATCCAGATCGTGCTGGTCGGCGTCGTGGCCTGGCCGCTGGTCGCCTTGCGTTCGCTGCTCGACCACGTGGCTGCCGTCGCAAATCCCATGCGGGCCGGTGACATCGCCGTCGCCCGAGACGCGGTCTCGCGCATCGTCGGCCGCGATCCCCTGACGCTCGACGAGGCCGGGATCGCGCGCGCGGCGATCGAGAGCCTCGCCGAGAATGCGTCCGACGGCATCGTCGCACCGGTGTTCTGGGGCGCGCTGTTCGGTCTGCCCGGCATTTTGGGCTACAAGGCGATCAACACGCTGGACTCCATGATCGGCCATCGCTCCGAACGCCACGAAGCCTTCGGCTGGGCCGCGGCGCGCATCGACGATGTCGCCAATGTCATCCCGGCGCGGCTGACCGGATTTCTGTTCGTGCTGCTGGCGCCCCAGCGATCCGAGGCACTGTCGTGCATGACGCGGGATGCACGCCGTCACCGTTCGCCCAATGCCGGCTGGCCGGAAGCCGCCATGGCGGGTGCGCTCGGCGTGCGGCTCAGCGGTCCGCGGATCTATCACGGCAGCACCACGAACGAGCCATGGTTGAATGAAGGTGCGCGCGATCCGCTTGCCGCCGACATCGATCGGGGATTGACAGTTTACCGCCGCGCCATGCTGCTGCTCGCCGGCGTCCTTGCGATCCTGGCCTTCGCGTGAAAGAACAGCGCATGCGCGAGCACGGTGGAAATCTCGATCTGGCCCAGCAGCGTTTCGGCGGTGGCGCGGAAGACTGGATCGATCTGTCGACCGGGATCAACAGCCTGCCTTATCCCGTGGGCGAGGTGAGCTCGCGCGCGTGGAGCGCGTTGCCGTCGCGCGCCGAGATCGAGGCGCTGCATCAGGCGGCGCGGCACGCTTACCGCACGAGCGCGGCGGTTGTCGCGCTTGGCGGCGCACAGGCCGCAATTCAATTGCTGCCGCAACTCGCACCACCCGGCCGCGCGCGCATCCTCGCGCCGACCTACAATGAATATGCCGGGGTCCTCTCGGCCGCGGGCTGGGAGGTCCAGGAGGTCGGGGAGCTCGACGCGCTGGCGGGCGCGGACCTCGCCATTATCGTCAATCCCAACAATCCTGACGGCCGATGCCATCCGGGAAAGGATTTGCTGGCGCTGCTGCCGCGCGTCGGCCGTCTCGTCATCGACGAGAGTTTCGCCGATGCGGCCCCGCAGCTGTCACTTGCATCCGAGGACCGGCCGGGGCTGCTGATCCTGCGCTCCTTCGGAAAGTTTTACGGCCTTGCCGGCCTGCGGCTCGGTTTCGCTCTCGGCAATGCGTCCGACATCGCCAGGATCGCATCGATGTCGGGGCCATGGCCGGTCTCGGGAGCGGCGATCGCGATCGGCTGCCGCGCTCTTCATGACGACGCCTGGGCCGAGGCCACGTCCGCGCGGCTCGCGCGAGACTGCGATCGCCTCGACGGCTTGGTGCAGTCGCAAGGTTGGACGGTCATTGGCGGGACGCAGCTGTTTCGTCTCTACCAGACGTCTGACGCGCCTGCCGCGCAGGAGAAGCTGGCGCGTCGCCATATCTGGTCGCGCGTGTTCACGCGAGAGCCGACATGGCTGCGCCTCGGACTTCCGGGCGGCGAATCCGAATGGTCGCGCCTGGCCGAGGCTCTAGCGCGCTAGCGCGAGCAGGCCTTCGACGTCGAGATGGGCTTCGATGTGATCGGCGAGCGCATCGAGCGCACTCTCGACCCTGGCGTGATAGGGCTCGCGGCCTGCGGGAATGTCGAGCTTCGCCAAAAACGCCTTGCGGAACTCATCCGACGTGAACAGGCCGTGCAGATAGCTGCCCTGCACGCGCCCGTCGCGTGAGATCGCGCCTTCCGGTTCGCCGTTCAGCCTTGCGAATGGCCGCGCGCAATCGGGGCCGTCGGTGCGGCCGATGTGAATTTCGTAGGCTTCGATCGGCTGATCCGTCGCGGCGTGCACGGCCGCGACACGCGTCAGCGTCTTCTGCGGGCTCATCACCGTCTCGACATCCAGAAGTCCGAGACCCGCTGTGTCGCCTGCAGGTCCCTCGATCCCATCGGGATCAGTGACGCTGTGTCCGAGCATCTGATAGCCACCGCAGAGGCCGAGCACATGGCCGCCTCTGCGGTGATGCGCCAGCAGATCAATGTCCCAGCCCTGGGCGCGCAGGAAGGCGAGATCGCCGCGCGTGGATTTCGAGCCGGGGATGATGACGAGCCTGACGTCGCCGGGAATGGCCTCGCCCGGCCGCACCATCACGAGATCGACGCCGGGCTCGAGCTTGAGCGGATCGAGATCGTCGAAATTGGCGATCCGCGACAGCGCGAGACAGGCGATCTTGCATTGGCCCGGCTTGCGCGCATCGCTCAGGCCGAGCGCATCCTCGGCCGGCAGCTCGCCGGCGCGCGCGAACCAGGGCAGCACGCCGAAGCCGCGCCATGCGGTCTTTTCTTCGATGAGCTTATAGCCGTCGTCGAATAGCGTGGGATCGCCGCGGAACTTGTTGATGACAAATCCCTGGATCATCGCGGCATCATCCGGGTCGATCACCGTCTTGATGCCGACGAGTTGCGCGATGACCCCGCCGCGGTCGATGTCGCCGACCAGCACGACCGGCACGTCGGCCTTGCGCGCAAAACCCATATTGGCGATGTCGGCCTTGCGCAGGTTCACCTCGGCCGGGCTGCCTGCGCCCTCCACCAGCACGAGATCGGCGCGCGCCTTCAGCCGCTCGAAGCTCTCCAGCACGGCGCCCATCAACGACGGCTTCATCGCCGCATATTCACGCGCACGCGCGGTCGCGATGCGTTTTCCCTGCACGATCACCTGCGCGCCGACATCGGTCTCGGGCTTGAGCAGCACCGGGTTCATGTCGGTGTGCGGCTCGACGCCGGCGGCGAGCGCCTGGAGCGCCTGGGCGCGGCCGATCTCGCCGCCGTCGACGGTGACGGCGGCATTGTTCGACATGTTCTGCGGCTTGAACGGGAGCACGCGCAGGCCGCGTCGCACAAAGGCGCGCGCGAGGCCGGCGACGATGAGCGATTTGCCCACGTCCGAGCCGGCCCCCTGGATCATCAATGCGCGCGCCATCGCGAGTTTCTTAGAACTCGACGCCGGCTTGCGCCTTGATGCCTGAGCGGAAGGGATGCTTGACCAGCGTCATCTCGGTGACGAGATCGGCGATCTCGATCAGCTCGTCCTTGGCGTTGCGGCCGGTGAGCACGACATGCGTCATCGGCGGCTTCTGCGTCGTGAGGAAATCGACAACTTCGGCGATGTCGAGATAGTCGTAGCGCAGCGCGATGTTGATCTCGTCGAGCACGACCATGCGGAGATTCTGGTCGAGGATCAGCTCCTTGGCCTTCTCCCAGCCGGCGCGGGCGGCCGCGATGTCGCGGGCGCGGTCCTGCGTCTCCCAGGTAAAGCCTTCGCCCATGGCGTGGAATTGGCAGAGGTCGCCGAAATGGCCGGTGAGCATGCGGCGCTCGCCGGTATCCCAGGCGCCCTTGATGAACTGCACGACCGCGCATGGGAAGCCATGGGCGACGCAGCGGACGATCATGCCGAAGGCCGAGGAGGACTTGCCCTTGCCGGCGCCGGTGTGGACGATGATGAGGCCCTTTTCGCCGCTCTTGGTCGCCATGATCTTGTCGCGGGCGACCTTCTTCTTCGCCATTTTCGAGGCGTGACGGGCGTCGGTTTCGTCGGCCGTCTGGGTATCCGGTTCTGACGTCATCGGACGGGGTCCTTCGGCTTGACAAGAGGCGGTCGGGGGCAAATGGTGGCCCGACGTTGGTTCCTGTCCTACGACAGGCGAAGAGGGAATGCGATAGGGTCCGAATCGGCAAGATTTGGTTCCAAAATGCAGCCGCCCCCGCGACCGTGACCGGAGAGATGCCCGAAGCCACTGATCCCCATGGGATCGGGAAGGCGGGGATCGAAGGGGAAACCCTGCTCCGGAAGCCGGGAGACCTGCCAACGCGGACGATTTTGGACCGGCGGACGGGGTGTTCCGCGACGGGGAAACGGGCCTTCGCAAGAACGGTTCGTGGGCCTCTTCGCTTCCCGCTGTTTATTCTGGATGAAGCGATGACCGTCACACTTCATGTCTGCATCACCTGCCGCGCCGGCGAGACGCTTGGCGAGGGCGAGACGACGCCCGGCAAGCGCCTGCATGGCGCGATCCTCGAGGTCGGCGTGCCCGACGGCGTCAGCGTGGTTCCCGTCGAATGCCTGTCTGCATGCAACCAGGGTTGCTCGGTCGCGCTCAGCGCTCCCGGCCGCTGGTCCTATGTCTATGGTCGCCTCTCGGATGTGAATGCGAGCGATGTGGTCGCGGGTGCGGCGGCCTATGCAGCCGCGCCCGACGGCCTCGTGCCCTGGCGCAGCCGCCCGGAGATCTTCCGCAAGCAATCGCTTGCCCGCATTCCCCCCATTCTTCCCTTGGCCGTCGTGCCGGAGGCCGCCGAATGAATTCGCTCGCAAAAGTCCCGGTCACGGTTGTCACGGGCTTTCTCGGCTCCGGCAAGACCACACTGATCCAGCATCTGCTTGCCAACGCCAACGGCAAGAAGCTGGCGGTGCTCGTCAACGAGTTCGGCAGCGAAGGCGTCGATGGCGAGATTCTGAAATCCTGCGCCGATGCGAATTGCCCGGAAGAGAACATCATCGAGCTCGCCAATGGCTGCATCTGCTGCACTGTCGCCGACGATTTCATTCCGACCATGGAGAAGCTGCTGTCGCGGCCGGTGCGGCCCGATCATATCCTGATCGAGACCTCGGGCCTGGCTCTGCCCAAACCGCTGCTGAAGGCGTTCGACTGGCCGGAGATCCGTTCGCGCATTACGGTCGATGGCGTGATCGCGCTCGCCGACGCCGAAGCTGTTGCTGCTGGCCGTTTCGCGCCCGACCCAATTGCCGTCGAAGCGCAGCGCGCGGCGGACGGCAATCTCGACCATGAGACGCCACTGTCGGAAGTGTTCGAGGACCAGATCGCCTGCGCCGACATCGTGCTGCTGACCAAGGCGGATCTTGCGGGTGCGGCAGGGCTCGAGACAGCCAAGGCGGCGATCACCGCCGAGATGTCGCGCCGCGTGCCGATGCTGGCGATCACCGACGGTGCGATCGACGCGCGCGTCATCCTCGGTCTCGGTGCTGCCGCCGAGAACGATCTCGCCGCGCGTCCCTCGCATCACGACGGCGAGGAGGATCATGAGCACGACGATTTTGCGTCCGTCGTGATAGATCTTCCCGAGGTCACCGATATCGACGCGCTGGTCGCATCCGTTCAGCGGCTGGCGCGCGAGCAGAATGTGCTGCGCGTCAAGGGTTACATCGCGGTGGAGGGCAAGCCGATGCGTCTCTTGCTGCAAGCGGTCGGCGAGCGCGTGCGCCACCAGTTCGACAAGCCCTGGGGCGCGGGTGCGAGGCGGTCAAAGCTCGTGGTGATCGGCGAGCACGGAAACATTGATGAAGCCGCGATCAAGGCGGGACTCGGTATCTGATGCACGTCGTCTTCCGCGAGAGCCGCGGTCTCGAGGAGACCGCGATACCAAGGGACATCGGCCAGGACCCGGCCGATCTCGTGGTGCTCTCGTATTCGGATTCCGATCTTGCCGCATTCGCGGCCGGTTGGCGCCGTGGCCGCGACAGCCTGCCCTCGTTACGGCTCGTCAATCTCGCCGAACTCCGTCATCCGCTCTCGGTCGACACCTATATCGAGCGCACGCTGGCGCAGGCGCGCGGCATCCTCGTGCGTCTGATCGGGGGTGAGTCCTATTGGTCGTATGGGCTCGCGGCCCTGCAGCAACTGGCGAAGGAGCGCGGCATCGTGCTGGCCGTGCTGCCGGCCGACGGTCGCGACGACACGCGGCTGGACGCGTATTCGACCCTGCCGGTCTCGACATTGCGACGGCTCAAGGTGCTCTGCGACACCGGCGGCCCCGTCGCATCGCAAGCCGCGATCGCGCAGCTTGCGCTGGCTTCGGGCCTCTATGCGGGTCCTGTTATCGGCTCGATGACCGTGCCCGAGATGGGCTTTTACGATCCGGCGCGCGGTGTCATCGCCGCGCCCGCGTCGAGTGAGGGCAGGCCGCGCGCGCTCGTGGCCTTCTATCGCTCCTATCTCACCGCCGCGGACACCGGCCCGGTCGATGCCCTGATCGGCGCATTGCGCGAGAAGGGGTTCGACGCGCATGGTGTGTTCGTCACCTCGCTGAAAGCCGCGGGGGTTGCGGATTGGTTGCGCGAGTATCTGGCGCAAAATCCTCCGGCCGCGATCGTCAATGCGACGGCATTCTCGGCGATGGGCGACGACGGCACGACGCCGTTCGATGCCGCATCCTGCCCGGTGTTCCAGGTCGCGCTCTCCACGGCACGGCGCGAGGATTGGGCGAGTTCGCTCCGGGGGCTGTCGCCCGGCGACCTCGCGATGCATGTGGTGCTGCCCGAGGTCGACGGCCGGCTGTTTGCGGGCGTGGTCAGCTTCAAATCGGCCGCGATGCGCGATCCCGATTTGCAATTTTCGCATCTGGCACACAGGCCCGACGAGGAGCGCGTGAAGGCCGTCGCTGCGCGCGTTGCGGCCTGGCATCGCCTTGCGGAGAAGCCGGCCGCCGACAAGCGCGTGGCACTCGTACTCTCGAACTATCCGGGCCGTCCGCATCAGATTGCCCATGCGGTGGGTCTCGATGCGCTGGCGTCGGTGGAGGCTTTGGTGTCCGACCTCGCTGAGGTCGGCTTCGATGTCGATCGGGTCCATGAACTGGGCGAGACGCTGCTGAAGCGGACCTTGAGCTGGAGCGTTGCCGATTACCGCGCTGCGCTCGCGCGCATTCCACAATCCTTGCAGGATGATCTCGCGCAAGTCTGGGGCGAGCCGGAGACCGATCCGGGTTGTCGCGATGGCGCGTTCCATTTCGCTGCGGTTCAATGCGGCCGGTCGATCATCGCGGTTCAGCCGGAGCGTGGCGATGCGACGACGCGCGATGCCGACTATCACGATCTCGCCCGCACGCCGCGCCACGCCTATGTCGCGTTCTATCTCTGGCTGCGAGGGCAGGGCTGTGATGCCGTCGTGCACATGGGCGCGCACGGCACGCTGGAATGGCTGCCGGGAAAATCCGTGGCGCTGTCGCAGGCGTGCTGGCCGGAAGCCCTGATCGGTGATCTGCCCGTCATCTATCCCTTCATCGTCAACGATCCCGGCGAGGCCGCGCAGGCCAAGCGGCGCCTGGGTGCCGTCACGATCGGCCATCTGCCGCCGCAGCTCGCAGCATCAGCGGTGCCGGACGGGCTGCGCAGGCTCGAACAGCTCCTCGACGAATACTCGACGGCCGATGGCCTCGATCCGGCCCGCCGCCAGCGCTTGATCGCCGCGATCCGTGACGAGGCGCGCGCGGCTGGCCTCGAAGGCGATCTCGGCCTTGATGCAGCGGCCGCTCCGGCCGAAGCGATCCCGCGGATCGACCGCTTCGTCTGCGATCTCAAGGAAAGCCAGTTCGGCGACGGCCTGCATGTGTTCGGCCGCGGCGCCTGCGATGACGCGGAGCGCGACGCGCTGCGGGCCGCGCTTGCGGGCCGGCGTGTTGCGCCGGGTCCGTCAGGCTCGCCCTATCGGGGGCGCCAGGACGTGCTGCCCACGGGGCGTAATCTCTTCGCCGTCGATCCGCGCGCGGTGCCGACGCCGTCGGCGCACGCGCAAGGCATCAAGCTCGCCGAAGAATTGCTCCGTCGTCATCTGCAGGATCACGGCGACTGGCCGAAGGGCCTTGTCGTCGATCTCTGGGGCTCGGCGACGATGCGCACCGCAGGCGAAGAGTTTGCCATGGCGCTGCATCTGGCCGGCCTCGCACCGCGCTGGGATCATGCTTCCGGCCGTGTCACCGGCTACGGTATCATCGCGCCTGCCGAGCTTGGCCGGCCCCGCATCGACGTCACGCTGCGGGTCTCGGGCCTGTTTCGCGACGTCTTCTCGGGCCTTGCACAATTGTTCGAGGCGGCAGCCGAGGCGCTGTCGGCCCGCGAGGACGAGGGCGACGAAAATCCATATCGCCATCGCACATCGCGCGTGTTCGCGCCGCGTCCCGGACAATACGGCGTCGGTCTCTCGGCAATCCCGGACGCCTTCACGCCCGAGACGCGCGAGGCCGCCGGCGAAGCGTGGCTCTCGGCGTCGTCATGGGCGTTCTCGGCCGATGGCGAAACCAAGCTCGATCGTGCCGGCATCGAGCAGCGGCTCTTGTCGGCTGATGCTTTTGTTCACGTGCAGGATTTGCCGGAAACCGATCTTCTGCTCGCAGCCGACTATGCCGCGCATGAGGGCGGCATTGCGGCCGCCGCGGCACATCTCGGTGCGGCAGCGCCATCACTCTATCATCTCGATGCAACGCGCCCCGAGCAGCCGCATGCGCGTACGCTGACCGAGGAAATCTCCCGTGTCGTCCGCGCGCGCGCGGCCAATCCGGCCTGGATCGCCGGCATGATGCGCCACGGTTTTCGCGGCGCGGCCGAGATCACCGCGACGCTCGAGCACATGGCCGCCTTCGCGCATCTGGCCGGCGCGGTGCCGCCGCATCTGTTCGACATCTACTACGATGCGACGCTCGGCCATGAGGACGTCCGCGCCTTCATGGCGCGCGAAAACCCGGCGGCGCTCGGCGCGATGGAGACGTGTTTCACGCGCCTGCATGAAGCCTCGCTCTGGCGTACGCGCCGCAATTCGATCGCGGCGGCGCTGCGGGAGGCGTCATGAGCGCTTCGGTGGTCAAGGGCTGGTGTCCCGGCGCGCTGCGCCCGATGCAATCGGGCGACGGGCTCGTGGTCCGCGTGCGTCCGTTCGGCGGACGGCTCGAAGCGGCACAGATCTCCGGATTGGCTCATCTTGCCGAACGCCATGGCAACGGCCTGATCGACGTGACCAGCCGGGCCAATCTCCAGATCAGGGGCGTCAACGAGACCAGCCACAGGCTGCTGCTCGACGGCCTTTCGCAACTGGCGCTGCTCGACCCGGACGCTGAGACCGAATCCCGTCGCAATATCCTTGTGACTCCGTTCTGGCGTGCCGGCGACGCGACCCAATCGCTCGCCGCCGAACTCGAGGAGGCGCTCGCCGACAGCCAGCTCGAACTTCCAACCAAATTCGGCTTCGCCATCGATGACGGCACCTCACGCGTGCTTGCGGGCGATTCCGCGGACGTGCGGATCGAGCGCGATCGTGCCGGCGGACTGCTGGTGCGGGCTGATGGCGACAAACTCGGCCGCTCCGTCGCGCGCGGCGAGGCCGTGACCACGGCGCTCGCATTCGCCAACTGGTTCGTGACCTCAGGCGGCGCCAGAGGCGGGCGAGGGCGGATGGCGGCGCATCTTGCAGCCGGTGCAATCCTGCCGGAGGCATTGCGCGGCGAGGCCGAGCCGGCGCCGATCATGGCGGCGGCGCGTCCCGGCCTCTATTCGCAAGGTGCGATGGTCGGCGTCGCCTTCGGGCAGATGGCGCATCCGACCCTCGACCAGTTCGCCGGCTGCGGACATGCGCTGCGCATGACGCCATGGCGGATGGTTTTGAGCGAAGGCAAGCGCGCGATGCCGAACGCGACCGGTCTCATCACCGAGGCCTACGATCCTGCGCTGCGCGTCATCGCGTGCAGCGGCGCGCCACGCTGTCGCGAGGCGCATGCCGATACCCGCGGTCTTGCTGCGGCCCTGGCGCCGAACATCGGCGCGGCCGCACGGCTCCACGTCTCCGGCTGTGCCAAGGGCTGCGCCCATTCCGGTCCCGCCGCCATCACTCTGGTTGCGACCGGCGCCGGCTTCGACCTCGTGCGCGCCGGGTCGACGCGCGATGAGCCCATCCTGCGGGGGCTGAACCGCGACGACATCGTCAGAGATCCCTCCATCCTGATGGGAGGGCACTGATGCCGCACATTTACGAGACCGACGGCGCGGCGATCTACCGGCAGTCCTTTGCGACCATCCGCGCTGAAGCCGATCTTGCGCGCTTCACGCCGGACGAGGAGCAGGTGGTGGTGCGAATGATCCATGCGGCCGGCATGGTGGGCCTCGAAGCGCATATCCGCTTCACATCAGGCATGGCGGTCGCCGCACGCGCGGCCTTGCAGAAGGGCGCACCGATCCTGTGCGACGCGCGCATGGTCTCTGAAGGAATTACGCGGGCGCGGCTTCCCGCCGCCAACGCCGTCATCTGCACGTTGGGCGACGAGAGCGTTCCCGCGCTCGCGCAGTCCATGCGCAACACCCGTTCGGCTGCGGCCCTGGAGCTGTGGCGCCCGCATCTCGGCGGCGCCATCGTGGCGATCGGCAACGCACCGACCGCGTTGTTTCATCTTCTCAACATGCTGGAGGACCGGAGCTGCCCGCGGCCCGCGGCGATCATCGGCTGTCCCGTCGGCTTCGTCGGCGCGGCGGAGTCCAAGGCTGCGCTGATGGCCGATCCGAAGGTCCCTGCGCTCACGGTCGAAGGCCGCCTCGGTGGCTCCGCGATCACGGTCGCCGCCGTGAACGCGCTGGCGAGCCGGAGCGAATAGCGATGGGACGCATCATTTGCTGCGGTCTCGGCCCCGGTGATCCCGACATGATGAGCGTGCGCGCAGATCGCACGGTGCGCGGCGCAAAGCATGTCGCCTATTTCCGCAAGAAGGGCCGGCCCGGCCAGGCGCGCCGCATCGTCGAGGGCATGCTGGCTGCCGACGTCACCGAATATCCGATGGAATATCCGGTCACCACGGAAATCGCCTTCGACACGCCTGAATATGTCCAGCTGCTGGCCGGCTTCCATGACGAATGGGCGGAACGTCTGGCGCGGCTGGCGCGCGCGGTCGATGTCGTCGTGCTCTGCGAGGGCGATCCTTACTTCTACGGCTCCTTCATGCATCTGCACACGCGCCTGCAGGGCCGTGTCGAGATCGAGGTGATCGCCGGCATTCCCGGCATGGTCGGCTGCTGGAATGGCGTGGGACAGCCGATCGCGCTCGGTGATGACGTGACGACGGTGCTCATGGGCACGCTCGCCGAGGACGAGCTCGAACGCCGCATGCGCGATTCCGATGCGCTCGTGGTCATGAAGACCGGGCGCAATCTCGCAAAGGTCCGCCGCGCGCTCGCTGCCGCCGGACGGCTGGACGATGCCTGGCTGGTCGAGCGCGGCACCATGCCGGGCGAGCGCGTGGTGCGGCTCGCGGAGATCGATGCCGCCGATTGCCCCTATTTCGCGATCGTACTCGTGCACGGCAAGGGCCGGCATCCGGACGCCGCCGAATGACGGGCACGCTGACCATCGCAGGCCTCGGGCCGGGCAGCGATGCGCTGGTGACGCCCGAAGTCTCCGCGGCGCTTGCCGCCGCGACCGACATTCTGGGCTATGCGCCCTATGTCGCGCGCGTGCCAGCGCGGGCAGGCCTCACTTTGCATCCATCCGACAACCGCGAGGAACTGCAGCGCGCGAGCGAGGCGCTGCGGCTCGCGGCCGAAGGCGGACAAGTCGTCGTCGTGTCCTCCGGCGATCCCGGCGTCTTCGCGATGGCCTCCGCCGTGTTCGAGGCGCTCGAACACGCGCCGCAATGGCAGGAGCTGCCGATCCGTGTGCTGCCCGGCATCACCGCGATGCTGGCGGCTGCCGCGCGCGCCGGCGCGCCGCTCGGCCATGATTTCTGTGCGATCAATCTCTCCGACAATCTCAAGCCGTGGGCGGTGATCGAGAAGCGCCTGCGGCTCGCCGCGGACGCCGATTTTGCCATTGCGATGTATAATCCGCGCTCGGTGAGTCGGCTGGAGGGATTTGGCCGTGCGCTCGCAGTGCTGAACGAGGCCGGCTGCGGCGAGCGCCTCGTGATCTTCGCGCGCGCGATCAGCGCCGCCGATGAAAAGATCGAGACCGTCAGGCTGAAGGAAGCGACACCTGAAATGGCCGACATGCGCACGCTGGTGATCGTCGGCAACTCGCAGACGCGCCGCGTCGGCCGCTGGGTCTATGCGCCGAGGCAGGCCCGATGACCGAGCCACTGCATGATCTCGGCCACGCTCTCGACCCGCAATCGTTCCGGCAGTTGCGGTCGTGCGATCATGATCACCGGCAGGCCGAGTACCCGCGCAGCGTCGATCTTGGCGCGCGCGCCGTCACCACCCGAATTGCGGGCGACGATCCGGGTGATGCCTCGCGCGCGCAGCATCTCCAGCTCGCCCTCGAGCGTGAACGGCCCACGCGACACGATGACATCCGCAGCAAAGGCCAATGGCGCTTCGGGCGGATCGACGAATCTCAGCGTGTAGGCGTGTTGCGGCCTGGTCGCGAACGGCGCGATGTGCTGGCGGCCGATGGCGAGGAACACATTTGCCGCCGCCTCGGGCAGTGCGGCGACCGCGGCGTCGACATCAGGTATTTCGATCCAGCTGTCGCCGGGCGCTTTGGTCCAGGGCGCACGCTCGAGAGCGACCAGCGGCGTGCCGGTTTCCGCGCATGCCGCGACCGCATTGCGGCTCATCTCGGCGGCAAAGGGATGCGTCGCGTCGATCACATGCGTGATGTCTTGCCGACGAATGTAATCGCCAAGACCGCTGACGCCGCCAAAACCGCCGATGCGCGTCGGCAACGGCTGACCGGCGGGCGCGCGGGTGCGGCCGCCATAGGAATACACGGCGTCGATGCCGGCGCGCGCGATCTCCGCCGCGAGCAGGCTCGCGTCGGCCGTTCCGCCCAGAATGAGGGCGCGCGTCATGGCTGATCCCTGGCTGACCATCATCGGTATCGGCGAAGATGGCCTTGCCGGGCTGTCCGAGGCAAGCCGAAAGGCACTTGCTGACGCCGAAACTGTCTTCGGCGGTGAACGGCATCTTGCACTGGCCGGCATAACCGGGCGCGGCCGTCCATGGCCGGTGCCGTTCGATACGGAGGTCGTGCTCAGCTGCCGCGGGCGCCCAACCGCGGTGCTCGCCTCCGGAGATCCGTTCTGGCATGGGGTGGGCGCAAGCCTCGCGGAAAAGCTGGAGGCCGGCGAGTGGATTGCGCATTCCGCGCCGTCGACCTTCTCGCTCGTCGCTGCGCGACTTGGCTGGCGTCTGGAATCCGTTGCCTGTCTCGGTCTCCACGCCGCGCCATTCGAGCGTCTCGTGCCGCATCTGGCGCACGATGCGCGCATCATTTGCCTCGTACGCGACGGCAAAGCGGCCGCTGATCTAGCGAAATGGCTGACGGCGCGCGGTTGGGGCGCCTCGGCTTTCTGGACACTCACCGCGCTTGGCGGGCCGCGCGAAAGGATCGACGAGTGTCGCGCCGACGGCTTCGCAGGCGATCTTGCTGGCAGTCTGGTCACGGTGGCCGTGGAGGCGAGAGGAGCGCAGGGCCTTCCCCGCAGCCCGGGACTGTCGGACGAACTCTTCGTCCATGACGGCCAGATCACCAAGCGTCCGGTCCGTGCGCTCGCGCTCTCGGCGCTGGCGCCGCGTCCCGGTGAACGGCTGTGGGACATTGGTGCTGGCTCCGGCTCGATCTCGGTCGAGTGGGCGCTGAGCGGCGGGGCGGCGATCGCAATCGAGGCGCGCGAGGATCGCGCCGCCAACATTCGCAGCAATGCAGCGGCGTTCGGGTTGGCACATCGGATCACCATCGTTACAGGTCAAGCGCCTGAAGCCCTTGCTGCGCTGGACGCGCCTGACGCCGTGTTCATCGGCGGCGGCCTTAATGGAGCGATGTTCGATGCCATCTGGTCGCGGCTCGCATCCGGAACGCGACTCGTTGCGCATGCGGTGACGCTGGAAACGGAAGCGCTGGTGGGTGAACTGCACCAGCGCCACGGCGGCGACTTGATCCGGGTCGAGATTGCGCACGCCACTCCGCTCGGCCGCTATCGCTCCTGGGAGGCGGTGCGACCCGTGGTGCAATGGAGCGCGGTCCGATGAAGGTCGCCGGGCTCGGATTCAGGAAGGATGTCACGCTAGCCTCGCTGCGCGAGGTGCTGATGGCGGCGGGCGGTCCCGAAGGCCTTGCGGCGGTCGCGACCGTGAGTGATAAAGCGGACGCGCAGGCGCTGAAGCAGCTTGCGCGCGAATGCGGCTTGCCGATCAAGGCGGTCGCCGCCGAAATGCTGGTTGGCATCGACACGCCAACACAGTCAAAACTCGTCGCGGAAAAGTTCGGGACGGGATCGGTCGCCGAGGCCGCAGCGCTGGCGGCAGCTGGACCTCGTGCGCGGTTGATCGCGACGCGGGTGGTCTCGCAGGATCGCACCGCGACCGCGGCGATCGCGGAAGGAGACGGCGCATGACGGTGCATTTCATCGGTGCCGGGCCGGGCGCTCCTGACCTGCTGACGTTGCGCGGCCGCGACCTCATCGCCGCTTGTCCGGTCTGCCTCTATGCCGGCTCGCTTGTCCCCGAAGGCGTGCTGGCGCATTGCCCGCCCGGCGCGCGGATCGTCAATACGGCGCCGCTGTCGCTTGACGAGATCGTGGCGGAGATCGCCGCCGCACATGCGGAAGGCAAGGATATCGCGCGGCTGCATTCCGGCGATCTCTCGATCTGGTCGGCGATGGGCGAACAGCTTCGCCGCCTGCGCACGCTCGACATTCCCTACACGGTGACGCCTGGCGTTCCCTCTTTCTCGGCCGCCGCGGCTGCGCTGGAGGCCGAGCTGACGCTGCCCGGCCTTGCCCAGACGGTGGTGCTGACGCGCACGCCGGGCCGCGCCAGTGCGATGCCCGAAGGCGAGAAGCTCGCCGCCTTCGCCGCCACCGGCGCGGTGCTCGCGATCCATCTGTCGATCCATCTGCTCGACAAGGTCGTCGCCGAGCTGACGCCGCATTACAACGCGGACTGCCCGGTCGCGATCGTCTGGCGTGCGAGCTGGCCCGACCAGCGCATCGTCCGCGCCACGCTCGCAACACTCGACGCTAATGTCGGCAGCGAGATGGAGCGCACCGCGCTCATCCTGGTCGGCAGGACGCTGGGCGCGGCGGATTTTTCCGAGAGCCGTCTCTATGCCGCCGACTACGACCGCCGCTATCGCCCCGTGGGCGCCGAGCCGCGCTTTCCGGAGGTGTCGTGATGGCGGCAGGGCTCGTCATCTCCGCGCCGGCTTCCGGCGTTGGCAAGACCACGCTGACGCTGGCGCTCGCCCGCGCCTGGCGCAACGGCGGATTGCGGGTGCAGTGCTTCAAGAGCGGCCCCGATTACATCGACCCCGCGTTTCATGCCGCCGCTACGGGACGCGCCTCGGTCAACGTCGACAGCTGGGCGATGGATCGTGGGACAATCTCGCATCTCGTCAGCCGCGGCATTGACGCCGACGTCGTGCTGGCCGAAGGCTCGATGGGCCTGTTCGACGGCGTCGCCGCGCGTGGCGTCTGCGGCACCGGGGCGACCGCCGACATCGCGGAGATGCTGGACTGGCCGGTGCTGCTGGTGATCGATCCCTCAGGACAGGCCCAAACGGCGGCGGCGATTGCCGCGGGCCTTCGCGATTACCGTCCCGGTGTGCGTCTTGCGGGCGTCGTGCTCAATCGCGTTGCGAGCCCGCGCCACGAAGCCCTCGTGCGACGTGCGCTGCTGGACGCCGGCATCGCCGTGTTCGGCGCGCTGCCGCGCCATGCCGAGATCAGCCTGCCGAAGCGGCATCTCGGGCTGGTCCAGGCCGAGGAGCAGGCGGAAATCGGCAAGCTGATCGACGAGGCCGCACGCTTCGTTGCCGAGCATGTTGATCTCGACGCGGTGCTTCGTTCGGCTGCCACCTGGTCGCCGCAACCTGCCGCAAGCGGCGTGAACGTAACGCCGCCCGGCCAGCGCATTGCGCTCGCCCGTGACGCTGCATTCTCCTTCGTCTATCCGCATATGCTGGAAGCGTGGCGCGCGGCGGGTGCGGAGATCTCGACATTCTCGCCGCTCGCCGATGAAGGCCCTGATCCGGGCGCCGATGTGTGCTGGCTGCCGGGCGGTTATCCCGAGCTGCAGGCCGGCAGGATCGCTGCCAATGCGCGCTTCCGCAGCGGATTGCGGGCCTTCGCGGAAACGCGCCCGGTGCACGGCGAGTGCGGAGGCTATATGGTGCTGGGCACCGCTTTGACCGACGCCGACGGCATCCGCCACGAGATGACGGGCCTGCTCGGCCTGGAGACGAGTTTTGCCAAACGCCGCATGCATCTGGGCTATCGTCTGGCGGAGCTCGCCGCGCCGATGCCGGGTCATCAGGCCGGTGCACGCCTGCGTGGCCACGAATTCCACTATTCGACGATCGTCGCGCAGCCCGACACGCCGCTGGCGGTCGTGCACGACGCGACAGGCGCGGTCATCGCCGAGACCGGCTCGCGGCGGGGACAAGCCACCGGCACGTTCTTCCACCTGATCGCGGAGGACCGGTGAGCGGTTTTGTCTCCTTTGTCTCTGCCGGCCCCGGCGATCCCGAGCTGCTCACGCTCAAGGGTGCCGCGCGGCTGCGCGAGGCCGACGTCGTGCTCTATGACGATCTTGCTTCAGGCGTGATCCTCGATCTGGCCCGGCCCGGCGCCAATCTCGTCGCGGTGGGAAAGCGGGCAGGACGGGCCTCGACCAAGCAGCACCACGTCAATCGATTGCTGGTCGACTATGCCGTAACAGGCGCGCGCGTGGTGCGATTGAAGTCGGGCGATGCCGGCATCTTTGGCCGGCTCGAGGAGGAGCTCGAGACGCTGCGGGAAGCGGGCATCGGCTACGAGATCATTCCCGGTGTCACCACGGCCTGCGTGGCTGCGGCTCAGGCCGGGATTCCCCTGACCCGGCGCCATACCTCGCGCCGGGTGCAATTCATTACCGGCGCGGACGTCACCGGCGAGCTGCCGCCAGACCTCAACTGGGTAGCGCTGGCCGATCCCGAGGCGACGACCGTGGTCTATATGGGCCGGCGGACGTTTCCGGCGCTTGTCGTCAAATTGATCGAGCACGGGCTCGCCCCAACCACGCCGGCGTTGTTTGCCGAATCGCTCGGCCGTCCCGATGAGCGGCTGGTCCGCACCACCATTTCGGAACTTGCCGAGCAGCTTGCGCGGGGCGGGGCTGCCTCCACGGCGGCCGTCATCCTGTTCGGCGCGCTGGCGGGGGATTATCGGTCATGACCGCCTCGTCCGCCCTTCGCCCCTTGACGCCCGGCTGGCGAAAGGGGCACACAGAGGATGCATGGTGCTCGACGCGGCGCAAAGCGCTGGAGCATAATCGGGAATGGGGATGGGCGGACCCAGTTGCGGCGCCCAAAACCCCAGCCGCCCCCGCGACTGTCAGCGGTGAGGGACTTCGATCAGCCACTGGGCCGCAAGGCTCGGGAAGGCCGGAGACTCCCAGTGAACCGCGAGCCAGGAGACCGGCCGTGCACGTTTTGAGGCCAAGGCCGTCGGGTGTGACGGCAAGAAGGATCTGAGCCATGCATATCGAACCCGGACTAGTCTCGGACGCCAAGCTCGTGCTGAGTTACGCAACCGGCATCGCCGTGGGCGGTGTTGCCTTGAAACTCGCGGTCGAGACCGTGCGCGAGCAGGGCATCATTTCGTTCGCGGCGCGCACGCTCGCCACCACTGGACTCGTGTTTATCTTCTTTGAGATCCTGCCGCACTTCCCGGTCGGCGTCTCCGAAGTGCACTTCATCCTCGGCTCGACCTTGTTCCTGCTGTTTGGAGCTGCGCCTGCGGCCTTCGGCCTCGCGTTCGGCTTGCTGTTCCAGGGCATCTTCTTCGAGCCGCCCGACCTGCCGCAATATGGCATGAACGTCACCACGCTGCTGGTGCCGCTGTTCGGGATCCAGGCAATCGCCACGCGGATCATTTCGCGCAACACGGCCTATGTCGATCTGAAGTACCGCCAGGCGCTGGCGCTTTCGACGACCTATCAGGCCGGCGTCATCGCCTGGGTGGCGTTCTGGGCGATTTATGGCTCCGGCTTCGGTGCGACCAACCTCGCCAACATTGCGACCTTCGCCGCGTCCTATGCGCTGGTCATCGTGATCGAGCCGCTCGCCGATCTCGGCGTGCTGGCGCTGGCGAAGTCGCTGCGCGGCGTCACCGCGGCCGGCCTCGTCACGCCGCGTTTGCACAACGCGGCCTAGAGACAAGCGAGTGGGCGGCCGTTATGGCCGCCCTTCGCAGCTACGATGCTCACGCTCTCCCTGATAGGCATCGGTTGCGGCGATCCCGAGCAGCTCACGCGCGCCGCGATCACCGCCATCAACGCGGCCGATCTCGTCCTGATCCCGCGCAAGGGAACCGCAAAATCCGATCTCGCCGATCTCAGGCGGACGATCTGCGCCGATGTGCTCACCAGCGACACGACGCGCATTGCTGAGTTCGATCTGCCCGTCCGTGACGCCGCTGAAGCGGATTATCGCAAGGGCGTGGACGATTGGCACGATGCGGTGGCCGCTGCCTGGTCGCAGACGATCGCAGATCATCTTGAAGGCGAGGGCAAGGTCGCGCTGCTGATCTGGGGCGATCCCTCGCTTTATGATTCTTCACTGCGCATTGCGCGGCGGCTCGATCCCTCGCCAAGGATCGAGGTCGTTCCCGGCATCACCTCGATCCAGGCGCTGTGTGCGACGCATGCGCTGCCGCTCAACGACATCGGCGAGCCCTTCCTGGTCACGACGGGACGCCGCTTGCGCGATGGCGGCTGGCCGACAGGTGTCGATACCGTGGTGGTGATGCTCGACGGCGGCACGGCGTTCCAGTCGCTCGATCCGGAAGGCCTGCACATCTGGTGGGGGGCTTATCTCGGCATGCCCGATCAGATCGTGATGTCCGGCGCGCTGGCCGAGATCGGCCCGCGCATCGTCGCGGTGCGGCAAGAGGCGCGCGAACGACACGGCTGGATCATGGACAGTTACATCCTCAAGCGCAGGCCGTGAGGCAAGCGAGGCAGCATGCTCCCCGAATGGGTCACCCAAAAATGCCCCGACATCTCCGCAGTCCACCGCGAGGCGGCGGTGGCGCGGCAGGCGCAACTGACGAAACCGACCGGCGCGCTCGGCCGGCTCGAGCAGCTCGCGATCGAGCTTGCGGGCCTGCAAGCAAATGAGCAACCGCGCGCGGCGCGGGTGCCGATCACCATCTTCGCCGGCGATCACGGTATCGTCGCGCAGGGCGTCTCGGCCTATCCGCAGGAAGTGACCATCGCGATGCTGGCAAACTTCGCCTCCGGCGGTGCTGCGATCTCGGTGCTCGCGCGTGAGCTGGGCTCCAGCCTGGAGGTCGTCGATTCCGGCACGCTGGCGCAGGAGGAGATGGCTGGAATCGTGACCGACAAGCCGCGCAGCGGCACGCGCGATTTCAGCATCGAAGCTGCGCTCACCCCCGCAGAGCTGGCATTTGCGTTCGAAGCCGGCCGACGTGCGGTGACGCGCGCGCAGGCCGGGCAGCCCGATCTTCTGATCTTCGGCGAGATGGGAATCGGCAACACCACGACATCGGCGGCGATCGCGGCCGGCTTGCTCGGTGTGAGCGCTGAGGAGATCGCGGGCAGCGGGACCGGCGTTGACGCGGCCGGCCGTGTGCACAAGGCGCGGGTGATCGACGCTGCGATCGCACGCCATGGCATTGCGGGCGCTTCGCCCGAAAAGATCCTGTGCGCCGTCGGCGGTCTCGAGATTGCGGCCATCTGCGGTGCAATTATCGCGGCTGCACAGCGCCGCATCCCCGTGTTGATCGACGGCTTTATCGTGTCGGTGGCGGCGCTGGCGGCGGCGCGGCTCAACCCCTCGTGCCAGCCGTTCCTGCTGGCCTCGCATCAATCCGCCGAGCAGGGCCATCGGCTGGTGCTTCGCGCGCTGAATCTGCAGCCGCTGATCAGCCTCGATCTCAGGCTCGGCGAAGGATCGGGCGCGGCCATCGCGCTGCCGCTGGTGCGGTCGGCCTGTGCGCTCCACAATGGCATGGCGACCTTTGCGCAGGCCAATGTGCCTGATCGTCCGGCCTGATCAAATCATCGGCTGATTGACGCAGACGACGCGCCAGCCGGTCGCGAGCCGGTCGATCCGGGTCAGCGACAGCGGATCGATCACAAAGCGCAGGGCGGCTTGTGGGGTCAGATCGAGCGCGATGCACAGCGCCGCGCGGATCGTGCCGGAATGCACGACGAGCGTCGCGGCCCCGGCGCCGATCCTTGACAGACCCAGCCGGACGCGCGCGACCTGTTCCTCAAAGCTTTCGCCGCCCGGCGGCCGTCCGCGCGCAGGATCGCTCCAGAACCGTGCATAGGCCTCGCCACCGGTCGCGGCGAGCTCGTCGTGCCGACGGCCGGTCCAGTCGCCAAAGTTCTGCTCGCTGAACTCGTCCAGCTGCAGCGGCTCGAGCCCCAGCGCGCGGGCCGTCTCGACCGTGCGCCGCGACGGACTCGCATAGCTCGCCGCGTCCCGCGGCAGGCGCTGCCGTAACGCCTCCAGCTGCGCGCGAGCGCCGAGATCGGCCGGTGCGTCGGCGGCATGGATCGTCCCTTTGACGCCATCGACGGGCGCATGTCGTATCAGCCAAAGGAAGGTCTCGCCTTCCATGCTTATCTCCAAGGAAACTGCTCGTTGTGGCAATAACGCCGCAACTGGCACATTGACTCTGTCTGGATCGTAATCCTAGATGCTCGCGACGGTTTCCCCGAGAGGGGATGAAAAGGGAATGCGGTGCGGGGACATTGTCCCCAATGCCGTGGCTGCCCCCGCAACTGTAAGCGGCGAATCTTGCATCACATGCCACTGGGTATCTCGGTCCCGGGAAGGCGACGCAAGGTAATGACCCGCGAGCCAGGAGACCTGCCGTCAGCCGTGGTCACACGCGAAGATGTCGGTCGGGGAGTACAGACATTCGGCTTCATCGGAAGGCTGCAAGCCGGACGATGGGACCCTGGTTCGCGGTGACGTGCCACTGACGTCACTCCGAGGTCCAAGACCGTGTTTTCCCTTCGTATCGTACGACCACGCCGTTTCCTACTGGCATCCGCCGCTCTCACATCTTTCGTCGCCATCGACATGCCAGCGGCCTTGGCGCAGCAGGCCCGCGAGCCACTGCCGCCCGTCGAGGTGTCGGCGCCACAATCCCGCAGGCAGGCCAGGCCGGCCGGACGGGACACGCAGAGCTCACGCCGCGCAGCAGCGCGCCGGCCGGAGACTGCATCCGCAGTGCCCAAGCCCGTCGTGCCGACCACGGCGGCACAGACGCCGCTCAACACCAACGCCGTTGCCGAAAGCGCTTCGCGCCTCGGCCTGACCGTGCGCGAAACACCCGCCACCGTGGAGGTGATCTCGGCCGCAATCATGCGCGAGCAGGGCTATCGCACCGTGTCCGACGTCGCGCAGGGAGCGGTGGGTGTCACAGCGGGCGACAATCCGGCCGAGCCGTCGGCTTTCTCCATGCGCGGCTTCACCAACAGCCAGATCAACACGCTCTACAACGGCATCAAGATCGGTCCGCAGAACATGACTTCGCGGATCATGGACACGGCCAATCTGGAGGCTGTCGAATTCCTGAAGGGGCCGGCGTCACTGATGTCAGGCGAGGGCGCCGCCGGCGGCGCGATCAATTTCGTCACCAAGCAGCCGCACACCGGTCCGGTCCGGAACGAGGCGGACTTCTCCTGGGATTCGCTCAATTCGTTCCGGGCGCATTACGGCTCGGGCGGCAGCACCAATGTGCAGGGGCTGGACTACCGCTTCGACGTCAGCCGTTCCTCGCTCAACGGCTTTGCCGACGACACCAACACCAAGACGCTCGACGTGTCGGGCCAGCTCAACTACCGCATCTCCGACAGTCTCAAGGTCTGGGGCGCGATCGAGTATCGGGAAGACCGCTCGAAAGCCTATTGGGGTGCGCCGCTGGTGCCGATTGCCTTCAGCGGCTCGCATGCGACGACGGGGATCGTCTCCGGCACTTATTTCAACAAGACTGATCTCGGGGCCGTCACGATCGACGACCGCACCTTCAACACCAACTACAACGTCCTCGACAACAAGAACGTGGCGAAGGAGGTGTGGCTGCGCGGCGGTTTCGAGCTGAAGCTGGCGCCCGACCTGACGCTGAAGAGCCAGGCCTATGGTTATGGCGCAGAGCGCACGTGGCTCAACAACGAGGTCGAGGCGTTCAATTCCGGGACGAACATGGTCGACCGTGGGCGCTTCTATGTCGCGCACAGCCAACGCTTGGTCGGCAACATCACCGACTTGATCTGGGATGCGAATATCGCCGGCTTTGACAACCGCTTGGTCACGACGCTGTCGTCAAGCTACCTTGATTTCGTGAGGCCGGGCGCCGCAAATTTCCCCGATGATTCCGTCTCGCTGGTCAATCCCGATCGCGGCTATTACGGCCTGCTCACGACTAAGCAGCAGACCGCGCGGATCGATAACGAGGCGCTGTCGTTCGAGGACCGGTTGAAGTTGACACGGACCTTCGCGCTGGTCGGCGGCCTCCGCGTCGAGCATATCGGGCTCGACCGCAACTCGACCGACAAGACCGGGCTTGTGAACGCGGGTTTCCCGTTCTCGCAATCCTGGGTCCCGACGACGGGCCGTATCGGCTACACCTGGGAAGCCGTTCCGGGCCTGACCTTCTTCAGCCAATATGCGACCGGCGCCGACATCGCGGCCAACAACATCTTCCTGCTCAATCCGACCGATCCGCTCAACCTGACCACCGCGCGCACCTACGAGACCGGCGTCAAGCACCTGTTCTGGGACAATCGAGCGGAGTGGTCGTTCTCGGCCTATGACATCCTGCGCAAGAACGTCTATGCAGCGGCCGGCGGCATGCAGCTCAACCTGGCCGGGCGGCAGGAATCAAGGGGCGTGGAGCTCGCCGCGTCCGTGCGGCCGATCGAGCCTCTGCGTCTCTGGGGCAACATCGCTTATGTCGATGCGCGCTACGCCGACTACGATTTTGTCGGCGGCTCGTTCTCCGGCAACACGCCGCCGAACGTGCCGCGCGTCGTCGCCAATGCCGGCGCGTCGTACCGGTTCTTCACGCCATGGGCGGTCGAGCTCGGCATCACCGGCCGCCACGTCGGCGACCGCTACAACGCCGATGCCAACACCGTGACGCTGAAGGCCTACACCGTGGCCGATGTCTATGCCTTCGTCGACATCCCCAAGACCGTGTTCAATGCGGTCGATCAGGCCCGCCTGACCTTCCGGGTGCGCAACATCGCCGACAAGCGTTATGCGATCTGGGGCGATCCGTTCTATCCCGACCAGATCCTGCTGGGCGCGCCGCGCACCTATGAACTCTCGGCCGCGTTCAAATGGTAGGATGCTGATCGATGATGCGCGCGATCGTCCTGCTGCATCGATGGCTCGGGATCGCGTTCTGCCTGCTGTTCGCGATGTGGTTCGCGACGGGAATCGTGATGCACTTCGTTCCGTTTCCGTCGTTGACGGAAGCGGAACGCTTTGCCGGGCTCCTGCCGCTCGATCGCGCTGAGACGAGGCAGCTTGCGGTCGCCGATGCCGTGGCCGCGAGCGGGATCGCGGATGCGACGCGCATTCGTCTGATCCAGCGCAACGACGGACCGGTCTATGTCGTCGCGGGGCCGTCGCGCGCGGGCGCTGTTCGTGCCTCCGACGGGGCCGGCGCGTCGGTCGCGTCTTCCGACGTCGCGCTAGCCATCGCGCGAGATCACGCCCGCAGCCGCGGGCTAGATGCCGCGCGGGCCGCGATCGTTGCGCGCTCGGACTACGACCAATGGAGCGTGCCGAACGGCTTTGACCGCCATCGGCCCTTGTTTCGGGCTACCCTGGGGGACTCCGCCGCAACGGAGCTCTATGTCTCCTCGCTCACCGGCGAGATCGTCCTGGATACGACGCGCCGCGAGCGCGGATGGAATCTCGTCGGGAGCGTGCTGCACTGGATCTATCCAACAGTCCTGCGAAGCAACTGGTCGCTGTGGGATCGGGTGGTCTGGACCTTGTCGCTGCTGGCCCTGATCGCGGCGTTGCTTGGCGCTGTGCTCGGGCTTGCGCGGATCAAACCTCGAGGCGGTCTGATCGGCTCGCCCTATCGTGGCTGGCATGCCCTGCATCATCTCATCGGCCTCGCGGCCATGGTGTTCGTACTGACCTGGATTTTCAGCGGCTGGCTCTCCATGGATCACGGCCGGCTGTTCTCGCGTGGGCAATTGACCTCGGCCGAATCCAGCGTGATGAACGCTGCACCGAACTGGTCGGCGGCTGCATCGCTCGATCGGCAGCCTGTATCGCCGTCGACCCGCGAGATCGAATGGTTTGCCTTCAACGGCACTCTCTATCGGCGGGATCGCACGGGACTTGCCGCTCAGACCTTGATCAAGGCAGGGGATGCGCGCCGCGGCGGACCAACGGGATCTCTGGATGTGCAGGAGGTCCAGCGGTTGACCGCGCGCCTTGCGGCCGGCTGCAGCGGTCCGTCCGTACTTGCCGACAACGACGACTATCCCGCGCGGTCCAATGTCCCGGGCGCCCCGGTCTACCGCTCATACTGCGGTGACCTCTGGTTCGACATCGACGGCGCCGACGGCAATTTGCTGCAAAGGCTGGATCCATCGCGGCGGGCTTATCGCTGGCTCTACGGCGCGCTGCACACGCTGGATTTTCCGGTTCTCGTCGCGCGTCCGTTGCTGCGCGACGGTCTGGTCGTCGGGCTCTGCGCCCTCGGCTTTGTGTTCTCCGTCACGGGAATCGTCATCGGCTGGCGCCGCTTGGTCGCGATGCGTTGAGCGGGCAAAACCACGCTTACTGATCGTACAATAAAGAGAGGCTGAGCCGACTGCCATGCATAGCTCATAAGCAATCTCATGGCCCGTAGCGCCAGTCGATCGCCTGCAAATTAGACAGCGAGTGCGCGGCGCATGAATTGCGGTGCAGCAGATGTGGCGTTTCGTCCGGGGAAATACGTGGTGCGCTGCACTTATCCCGCGTGGAACGATCCACAGGAATTTGCACTCCCCGCGGGCAGCGCTGCACTAAAATGTGCCTTGGCGCGCCGCGCCGGTTGCGGGCTGCTCCAGTGCGTTGCGACAACGCTGACCCTATCCCGAGCCCATCGCTCTGTCGCACGCTCGCAAGCGGTGGCATGACAGGGGATGACGATGAGCGCGCTCGGCTTGGGATTGAATTTCGGGACGGACGGGAACCACCCGGCGTCCGGTTCGAATGTCGTCCGCAGCTGACCCACACATGAGCGCTGACGAAAATCACTGGGAAGTCGGCACCGATATCGGCGGCACCTTCACCGACATCATCGCGATCCGACACTCCCCCGCGGAGGCACGGATCGCGAAAGTGCCATCGCGCCCGCAGGCTCCGGTTCAGGCGATGCTGGAGGCGATCGAGGCGGTGGGCCTGCGCAAGAGCGAGGTCAAGCGCTTCGTCCACGGCACCACGCGCGTGACCAACGCCTTCGTCGAAGGACGGCTGCCGAAGGTGGCGCTGGTCGCGACCGAAGGCTTTGCCGACGTGCTGGAGATCGCGCGCTATCGCCGCCGCGATCTCTACCGTCTCGACATCCCGCCGAAATCGCCGCCGCTGGTGCCGCCGGAACGATGTTTTGGGCTTGCCGAGCGCCTCGATCACGATGGCCGGGTGCTGAAGGCGCTGGATGAAGCGGAGATCGAGCGCCTGGTGGCGTGGCTGAAAACGACCGGCGTGCAGAGCGTCGCGGTCGCGTTGCTTCATGCCTATGTGAATCCCGTCCACGAGAGAATGCTCGGCGAGCGGCTCAAGGGCGTCGTTGCCCACGTCTCGCTGTCGCACGAGGTCAATCCCGAGGCGCGCGAATACGAGCGGACTTCGGCGACCGTGTTCAACGCGGCCGCCATGCCGATCGCGGTGGAATATCTCAGCGAGCTGGAGCAGCGATTGCCGATCGGCCCTGGCCTGCAGGTGTTTCATTCGGCCGGCGCCATGGTCCCGATCTCGGCGGTGAAGCGGCGGCCGCTGGTGATGGCGATGTCGGGTCCGGCGGCCGGCGTCTCTGCATCGGTCAGCATCGCGCGTCAGCTCGGCACATCGCGGATGCTGACGTTCGACATGGGCGGCACCACCACCGACGTGTGCCTGATCGTCGACGGCCAGGCGGAGATGACAGACGGCCGCATGCTCGGCGACAAGCCGCTGCGTCAGCCGATGCTTGCGGTTCATTCCATCGGGGCGGGCGGCGGATCGATCGTGCGCCATGGTCCCGGCGGCCTGACCGTCGGACCGGAAAGCGCCGGCTCCGAGCCGGGACCGGCCTGCTACGGCCGCGGCGGTACCGAGCCGACTATCACCGACGCCAACGCCGTGCTCGGTTATCTCAATCCTGAAACCAGGCTCGGCGACCGGATCGGAATCGACATCCAGGCAGCGTCTAATGTCATCGCGCCGATCGCGCGCACTCTGGGGCTGAACCTGACCGAAACCGCGCTCGGCATCATCAAGGTCGCGAATGCGACAATGGCGCGCGCGCTCCGCCGCGTCACGGTCGAGCGCGGCATCGACGGGCGCGACTGCACGCTGCTCGCCTTTGGCGGTGGTGGCCCGATGCATGCCGCGGGCCTTGCCGATCTCTACGGGATCGCCGAGATCGTCGTTCCCAGCGCATCGAGCGCGTTCTCGGCGCTGGGCTGTCTCACCGCCGATTTCAGCTTCCTCCAGCAGCAAACCTTGCGCGCTGCGCTCGACGGCATCGACTTCGCCCGTATGTCGGAGCGGATCGAAACGCTGATTGACGATGCCTCGGCGCCGCTCATCGCCAACGGCGTTGCCATGACTGAAATTCGGGTCGAGCTGGTGGCCTTGATGCGCTACGCCGCGCAGAACGACGCCATTCCGGTGCCGTTCGTGCGACCGCTCGACGTCATCGCGCTGAAGAAGGATTTTCTGGCCCGGCACCACCAGCTGTTCGGCTATGCGACGAGCGAGAGCTGCGTCATCGAATCCGTGCGGGTGCAGGCACGCCGTCCATCGACGACCGTTGTGAATCGGCCGGCCGTCGCGGTCAGAACGGTCTCCAAAGGCGAGCGCATCTGCTCGTTCGATGGCTTTCACGACATCGCGACAAGCATCATCGACCGCGCCTCGCTGACCGAAATCGTCAGCGGCCCGGCCATCATTGAAGACGCATGGTCGACCGTGATGGTCCCGCCCGGCTGGCAGGCGAGGCCGGATGTTTCAGGCAATTTGTTCCTGACGCGGAGGGCAGCATGAAGCTCGATCCGTTCGTCGTCGAGGTCATCAGGCACGGGCTCTCGGCCGCGGCCGAGGAGATGAGCCTGGTGATGACGCGCTCGGCGCGCTCGCCGTTGCTGCGCGAGGCCGGCGACCTGTCGTCGGCGATCACGGACGCCCGCGGCGACCTGGTCGGGCAGGGCCGCGACATCCCGATCCATCTCGGCGCGATGGCCTATACGGTCCTCGAATTGCTGAAAGTGGTGCCGCGGGACAGCCTGAACGACGGCGACGCACTGATCTACAATGTCGGCCCGCTCGGCGGCAATCATCTCAACGACGTCAAGGTCGTGCGGCCGGTCTTCGTCGATGGCGAGATCGTCGCGTTCGCGGTCAGCCTCGCGCATTGGCCCGATATCGGCGGCACCTGGCCCGGCAGCTATTTTGCGAAAGCCATCGACACCTTCCAGGAGGCGATGCGCATTCCGCCGGTTCTGATCGCCACGGCAAGTGGCGTCAATACGCCGATCGTGCAGCTGCTCAAGGCCAATGTTCGCGATCCCGACTCCTGCGAAGGCGATCTGCTCGCCCAGATCGCCGCAACGAAAGCCGGCGAGAAGCGCATCGTCGAGCTCTGCCGCGAGCACGGCAAGGCGGTCTTCACGGCGGCACAGTCGCGCCTGCACGATCTCTCCGAAATCGAGATGCGCGAGGCGTTGCGCGATCTGCCTGATGGCATCTACGAGGGCGAAGATTATCTGGACGACGGCGGCGTCGATGACGCGCCCGCGCGCATTCATGTCAAGATCACTATCGCAGGCGACGAAGCGACCTTCGATCTTTCAGGAAGCTGCGACCGCGTCTCGAATTTCTGCAACACCACGCCGTTCATGGCCCGCTCTGCGGTGGCCTATGCCGCGCGCATCATGAGCGGGCGCGACATGAACCAGAACGCGGGCGCGCTGCGGCCGCTGACCATCATCACACGCCCGGGCTCGATCCTGGAGCCGGGCTGGAATGCCTCGGTTGCAGCCGGCAACCATGAGACCTCGATGCGCATCGTCGATGCGATCTGCCGCGCCATGCAGCACACCATTCCCGAACGTCTGTCGGCCGGCGGGGCGACCACGGCGGGCGTCCTCTTCTTCGCCGAACCGCGGCAGAACGGTTCGTGGAAGATGCTCTACGAGGTTCACGGCGGTGGCGAGGGCGCGCGGCATGATCGGGACGGTATCTCGGCGACGCGGGTGCATCTGTCCAACACCTCGAACACGCCGGTCGAGGTGATCGAGGCGAATTACGCGATTCAAGTCGAGCAGCAGGCCATTCGCCGGCAGTCCGGCGGCGCTGGCGCACATCGCGGCGGGGACGGCGTCATTCGTAGCTATCGCATTCTGGCGCCGTCGATGCATCTGACCACCTGCATCGAGCGCATGGTGATCGCGCCGTTCGGCATGCAGGGCGGCGAACCCGGCAAGGCCTGCCGCATCTCGCTCATCCGGCAGGGCGCGAGCGTCGCGATCGACGGCAAGTCGAACCTGGTGCTGCAGCAAGGCGATCTCGTCACGATCGAGACCTGCGGCGGCGGTGGCTACGGTGCCGAGGCTGCGGAATGAAGGGATTGCAATGAGCAGATTGTTGCGAACCGGGCTGAATGCCGGCGACAGCGCGCCCATGGCCGTGGTCGGCGGCGAGGGCGTCTATTTTCATCTGTCGGATGGTCGCAAGCTCATCGACGGCAGCAACACCGGCGGCGGCCTCGGACATCGTCATCCCGCGATGGTGGAGGCGATCCGCCGCGCCGCGGATACGCCCGTCGTGAACGAGGGCTGGACCTGGGTCGGCCGCGAGCGGGCCGCTGACGACTTGATGGCCACCGCTTTCAGTGGCGAAGAGGATTGGGTCGGCGCGGTGCGCTTCTGCATCAGCGGCAGCGAGGCCAACGACATGGCGCTGTCGCTCTGTCAGGCCCTGACGCAGCGGTCCGCGCTGGCGACGCGCGAACGCGCCTATCACGGCATTACGGGCCTGTCGCGCAGCATGACGGTGCAGCCGCAATGGCATGGCGGCCTTGCGGTGCACTCGGGCGGCTCAAAGCTGCCGGCGCCGATGGCGCCGGTGCGGATATTGCCAGCGCCAGATGGCGCGATCTACGGCGCGCCCGCCAACAACACCCCGCCCAGCGAATATCTTGCCGATGCCACCCGCCTGCTTTCGGATACCGCAGCGACGATCATCGACTACACGCAAGGCGGCATCTACTACGATGGCGCCTACCAGGACGAGGTGGCGCGGTGCGCTCGGCAGGTTGGCTCATACTGGATCGCCGACGAAGTGGTGACCGGAGCAGGCCGCGCCGGGCGATGGTTCGCGTTCCAGGGAGCCGAAAGCCGACCTGACATCGTGACGCTCGGAAAATCGCTCGGCGGCGGCGCGGCGGCGGTTGCCGCGGTCGTGGTGTCGAATGACATCGTCGAGCGGCTCAAGGGCACGAGCTGGCAGAATTACGGCACGCTGCGCGGGCATCCCATCAGCATGGCCGCCGTTAGCGCTTACCTGAAGGTCGTCAGCGAAGAGAAGATTCTCGAGCACGTGAAGAGCCTCGAAAAGCTGTTCACCCGCCGTTTGCTCGCCATCGCGCAGAAACATCCGAGCGTGCGGCGCGTGGCGGGGCAGGGGCTGCACTGGACCGTGGAGTTGCACGGGCCGGACTGGCGCTCTTGGCATGCCGACACCACCGAGGTGCCGATCGCCTCGCGCGTCGCGGAGCGGGCGCTGGAGGCCGGCGCCGTGATCGGCACCAGCGGCGAGCAGACCTCGCTGTTCCTCGCTCCGCCACTGGTGATCTCCGAGCATGAGGCCGGGCAGCTTCTCGATGCACTCGACCATGGCCTGGATATTGCCGATGAGGAGCGGAAGTGATTGCCGACCATGCAGTGCACACCATGCCGATCGGCAAGCGCCGGCTGGAAAGTCCGGGCGATGCTGCGTTATGCTGCCGCGCGCCGGCACATTATTGAAATTGTGGCTTGGCCCAGGACATCACCAGGAAATCGCTGATGCGTATCGTCAATGTTGCCGCCGCCCAGATGGGCCCGATCCAGAAAGCCGACAGCCGCGAGGCCGTGGTCGAGCGCATGATCGCGCTGATGGATGAGGCCAAGAGCAAGGGCGCCGACCTGATCGTTTATCCGGAACTGGCGCTCACGACCTTCTTCCCGCGCTGGTATGTGGAGGACCGGGCCGAGTTCGACAATTGGTTCGAGCGCGAGATGCCGAACGCGGCGACCCGGCCGTTGTTCGAGCGCGCGGCGCAGCACCAGATGGCGATGAATTTCGGCTATGCGGAGCTGACGCCGGACGGGCATCACTTCAACACCGCGATCCTGACCGACAACTCCGGCAAGATCGTCGGCAAATATCGCAAGATCCATTTGCCCGGCCATGTGGAATACGACACCAAGCGCTCGCATCAGCATCTGGAGAAACGCTATTTCGAGCCGGGCGATCTCGGCTTCAATGTCTGGCGCGAGCTCGGCGGCATCATCGGTATGGCCATCTGCAACGACCGGCGCTGGCCGGAGACCTATCGCGTGATGGGCTTGCAGGGGGTCGAGATGGTACTGATCGGCTACAACACCCCGTCCGTGAATGCGGAGAGGAGCGATGAGGGCGTCGAGAAACGCCTGTTCCACAACCGCCTCTCGGCGCAGGCCGGCGCCTATCAGAACGCGACCTGGGTGGTCGCGGTGGCCAAGGCCGGCAACGAGGACGGACACCGGCTTTTCGGCGGCAGCCTGATCGTCGATCCCAATGGCGAAATCGTCGCCGAAGCGAAGACGGAGGAGGACGAACTGCTGGTCCACGCTTGCGACCTCGATGCCACCACCTTCGGCAAGACCACGATCTTCAATTTCGCGCAGCACCGCCGCATCGAGCATTACGGCCTGATCACCAGCCGTACCGGTGCGGTGCCGCCGCAGGAGACGTGACGTCGATGACTGGCCAGAGCACATCCGGCATATCCTTGCGCGAGCTTGATCCGCGCGACCGCTACAAGCTGCTCTGCGGCGTGGTGGTGCCACGGCCGATTGCGCTGGTGACGACGCTCGATGCCAACGGGGCGGTCAACGCCGCGCCATTCAGCTTCTTCAACGTGTTCTCGGAGAGCCCGGCGCTGATCGTGCTCGGTCTCCAGCACAAGCCGGATCACAGCCCGAAGGACACCACCCGCAACATCCATCGCGACGGCGAGTTCGTCGTTCACATGGTGGACGAGGCGCTGTCGGTGGCGATGAACGACTGCGCGGTTGATTTTCCGTCCGGCGACAGCGAGGTCGCTGCGGCAGGGCTCGCGACCCTTCCCTCTGTAGACGTGAAGGTGCCGCGCCTCGCCGCGGCGCCGTTCGCGCTGGAATGCCGGCGCCATGTCGCCCTGAATTTTTCGCCCGATCGCGATCTGCTGGTCGGCGAGGTGCTCCGGGTTCACGCCCGCGAGGGCCTCGTCGACGAGGCCAACATGTATGTCGACCTCGACGCCTACCGGCCGATCGGTCGCATGTTCGGCAATCTCTACACGACGCAGCGGGATACGTTTGCGCTTGTCCGCGAGAGCCACGCGCAGTGGCTCGCGCGGCAGGACGCCAAAGAGCTGAAGGACGCCTAGTGGTTCGAGAACTGCACCGTACCCAGCGCCATGGTGACCGCCGCCTGTGTTGGGTCGATCACGGCAATGCCGAGCGCGTCTTCGAGGGGACCGCGATGGCGCGCCATGCCGGCGCAGCCCATCACGATGGCGCGGGCGCCGTCCTCGTCGCGCAGCGCGCGGCCGATTTCGATCATCCTGGCCAGCGTGCCTTCGCCCGAGGCGGTTTCCGCGACGCTCATGTTGAGCGGCCGCTCGCCGGCAAGGCGTTCGGTCAGTCCCATCTGCCTGAGATAGCGCATGTGACGCGGGATCGAGCGCTGGGCGATCGCGATGACGCCAAAGGTTTCGGCGCGAGCCAGTGCAGTCAGCACGCCGCACTCGGCGATGCCGAACACGGGGCGGTCGGTGCCTTCGCGGCAGACCTGAAGCCCGGGATCGCTGTAGCAGGCGATGACAAAGGCAGCCGAGCTGTTGTCGCCCTCGACCAGCCGGCGCAGCGGCATCGCGACGCTATCGACATCGGCCTGGCTCTCGATGCCGAACGGACCCTCGGCCAGCGTCTGGCAGACCACCTCCGGCCCGCCCTCGAAACCGAGCGGCTTCAGCGCGTCCTCGAGCCCCTGCGTGACCGCGGGGTTCGAGTTCGGATTGATGACGAGAATGCGCGGCCGAGACATGCTGGTCTTCCTGCGAAATGGCGATCACTTGGCTTTAGGCTATCACGGAGTGCCTCATGACTGAACCAGTTTACGACCTAATCATCCGCGGCGGACGCGTTGCCACCACGACCGACGTGTTCGAGGCCGACGTCGCCATCTCCGGCGAGACCATCGCCGCTATCGGCCGCGGGCTTCCGTCCGCGAAGCGCGAGATCGACGCCCGCGGCAAGCTGGTGCTGCCCGGCGGCGTCGACAGCCATGCCCATATCGAGCAATTGTCCGCTGCCGGCATCATGAACGCCGACACCTTCGAGAGCGCGACCGTCTCGGCCGCCTTTGGCGGCACGACCACGGTGATCCCGTTTGCCGCCCAGCATGTCGGCATGAAGCTGCCGCAGGTGGTGGAGGATTATCACGCGCTGGCGAAAAAGGGCGCCGTGATCGACTACGCCTTTCACATGATCATTGCGGATGCGACCAAGGAAACGGTCGAGGAGCACATTCCGGCGCTGGTGAAGCAGGGCCATGGCTCGATCAAGATCTTCATGACCTATGACCGGCTCAAGGTGGACGACGAGCCGCTGCTGGATATTCTTCTGGCCGCGCGCCAGTCCGGCGCGATGCTGTGCGCCCATGCCGAAAACCACGGCATCATCGCCTGGATGGTGAAGCGGCTGCTCGCGCGCGGCTATACGATGCCGAAATACCACGCCGTCAGCCACGCCCGCGTGTCGGAGGCGGAAGCCTTTACCCGGCTGATCGGCATGGCGGCGCTGATCGACCAGCCCATCATGATCTTCCACGTCTCGACCGCCGAGGGCGCCAAGGTCATCCGGGATTCGCGCGGGCAGGGGTTGAAGGTGTTTGCCGAGACCTGTCCGCAATATCTGTTCCTGACCGCGGCCGATCTCGACAAGCCGGGTGCCGAGGGCGCCAAGTGGATGTGCAGCCCGCCACCGCGGACGCATGCCGACCAGGAGGCGCTGTGGCAGGCGCTGTCGCTCGGCGATCTCCAGACCATCTCGTCGGATCACGCGCCTTATCGTTACGACGAGACCGGCAAGCTGCGCGCCGGTCCCAATCCCAACTTCAAGCAGGTCGCCAACGGCCTGCCGGGACTGGAGCTGCGCCTGCCGCTGCTGTTCGACGCGATGGTGTCGAAAGGACGGCTGGGCCTGGAAAAATTCGTCGAGCTGACGGCGACCGCGCCGGCCAAGATCTACAATCTGCATCCGCGCAAGGGCTCGATCGCGGTCGGCGCCGATGCCGATATCGCGATCTGGGATCCCGATCGCGAGACCGTGATCGCCGACGAGATGATGCACGATCTCACCGGCTACACGCCGTTTGCGGGACGGAAGCTGAAGGGTTGGCCGGTGTCGGTGCTGTCGCGCGGCCGGGTGATCATCGACGGCAACAAGTGCCTCGCGAGCGCCGGCAGCGGCCAGTTCCTGGCACGCAGCGGCGGCGACGCGGCCAAGCCCACCGGCCGGCTCGTGGCCGACATGGATCCTGAACGTAATTTCGGAGCGAAGCTACTGTGATGGCGGATCGCGCGCGATGAAAATCGTCATCTTCGGCGGCACCGGCTTTGTCGGCCTCAATCTCGCCGAGGTGCTGCTCGCGCGTGGGCGTGACGTCACGCTGTATGATCGTGCAGAGTTGCCGCCATCCGCGCGGCGGTCTCTTGCCGGCTACGGCGCACGGCTCAAAGCCGTGCAGGGCGATATCACCGACGCCGATGCCATCGATGCCCTCATCGCCGAAGGCGTTGATGCGATCGTGCTTGGCGCTGCGATCACCGCCGGTGATGAACTGGAGAGGGCATCGACCGCGCGAGTGCTCGAGATCAATGTGATGGCGCAGATCCCGATCCTGCTCTCCGCGATCCGTCATGGCGTGCGCCGGGTCGTCAATCTCTCCTCGGCATCGGCCTATGGTGCTGCGGGTGCACGGGTCGAGATTCTCCACGAGGACACCCCTTGCGATCCGGTCTCGTTCTACGCCATCAGCAAGTTCACCTCGGAGCGCTCGGTCGCGCGCCATGCCGAACTCTTCGGCGGCGATTTCCTGAGCGTACGGCTGAGCGCCCTGTTCGGACCGTGGGAGCGACCGAGCTCCGTGCGCGACACGCCAAGCCTCCAGTTCCAGATCTTGGCCGCGTTCGCCCGCGGCGAGCTGGCGATCATGCCTGAAGCGGGCATGAGGGACTGGATCTACGCGCCGGATGCGGCCGAGGCCGTCGCACTGCTGATTGAAGCCGAGCGGCCGCGCCATCGGCTCTACAACATCTCCCGCGGAGAACTTTGGCCTGCGCTGCAATGGGGCGAGGCTTTTGCAGCGTTGCATCCTGGCCTGGAGTGCCGGCTCGCGGTGCCTGGCGAGAGCACGGCCATCAAGCTGCATGGGGCCTATCGCGCACCGCTGTCGGTGAACCGGATGGCGGATGAATTCGGCTGGCGGGCGAGGTTTGGCTGCGCCGAGTCGGCGGCCGCGATGAGCGCCTGGTTGACGCAGCACAAGAAGTGGATCTGAGATGCGGCTGCAGGGGCGCACGGCCATCATCACGGGAGCGGGCTCCGGCATCGGCCGTGCCAGCGCCAAGCTGTTCGCGGAAGAGGGCGCGCATCTCGCTCTGGTCGATCGCGATGCCGCGGGACTTCAGGAGACCCTGAGCCTGGTCGGCGAGACCATGACGCATGTTGGCGACGTCGGGGATGCTGATTTCGCCGGGACTGTTGCAAACGACGTCGTGGCACGGCACGGCCGGCTCGATATCCTGATGACCGCCGCGGGCTTTTCCTGCGGCGGCACGGTGCTAACCACCAGCCCTGAAGATTGGGATGCGGTGTTCCGCACCAATGTCGGGGGCACCTGGCTGTGGGCGCGAGCGGCCGTGCCGCAGATGCAGCGGCAGAAGAGTGGTTCGATCATCACGCTGGCGTCGCAGCTTGCGATTGCCGGCGGCAAGGGCAACAGCGCCTATATCGCGGCCAAGGGCGCGATTATCAGCCTGACGCGGACGATGGCGGTGGATTTTGCGACCGACGGCATTCGCGTCAACGCGATTGCACCCGGCGCGATCGACACGCCGATGCTTCGCCGCAGCTTTGCCCGACACGCCAATGCGGACGAGGTGCGGGAAACCTCCCGCAACCGCCATGTCATGAAGCGGTTCGGCCAGGCCGAGGAGATCGCGCAGACCGCGCTTCACCTCGCAAGCGATGCATCCTCGTTCACGACCGGCACCGTGATGGTGGTCGATGGAGGCTGGCTCGCGGCATGAGCAATGCGCTGACAGAGCTCGAAGTGAACGTTCGCGCCGATCTCGCCCGGATCGCGCATCCCGGTGCCGCCTGGCTCGAACCGAAGCAGGGACCGGACGGTAAGCCGGCGCTGGATGTGCTCGTGATCGGCGCCGGCCAATCCGGCATCGCGATCGGCTTCGGCCTGATGCGCTCCCGCGTCAGCAACATCCTGCTGCTCGACAAGGCCGAGGAGGGGAAGGAGGGGCCATGGCTCACCTATGCCCGCATGCCGACGCTGCGCAGCCCGAAGGACTATACGGGACCTGACCTCGACATCCCGAGCCTGACCTATCAATCCTGGCACGAAGCCCGCTTCGGCAAGGAAAGCTGGCAGACGCTGAATCTGATCCTGAGGGAGCACTGGGCCGAGTATTTGCTCTGGCTGCGACGTACAATCGCATTGCCGGTGCGGAACGGCTGCGAGCTTCTGGAGATCCAGCCGGCGCCGGATGGTTTGCTGGCCGCACGCGTGAAACGTGGCGATGAAGTCGAGACGCTCTATGCGCGCAAGATCGTGCTGGCGACGGGGCAGGAGGGAATGGGGAACTGGATGATCCCCGAGCCGCTGAGCTATCTGCCCATGAGCTCGGTCGCAACCGTCGCCGACGACATCGATTTCGAAAAGCTTCGCGGCAAGCGCGTCGCCGTAATCGGCGCCGGCGCATCTGCCTTCGATAATGCGGCGACCGCACTGGAGGCTGGCGCGACGGAGGTGCATCTGCTGTGTCGTCGGGCGCAGATCCAGCTGATCCAGCCCTATCGCTGGCTGACCTTCCGCGGCTTCCTCCGCCATCTCAGCGATCTCGACGATGCCTGGCGTTGGCGCTTCATGCGCACCATCCTCGACATGCGCGAAGGCTTTCCGCAGCCGACCTATGATCGCTGTGCGCGCCATGCCAATTTCACATTGCACGAGGGCGCGCCGCTTGAGGCCGCGCGCGAGACCGGCAAGGGCATCGAATTGCAGACGCCGCGCGGCGTCATCGCATTGGATTTCGTCATCTGCGGCACCGGCATCGACATGGATTTTTCCGGGCGTGGCGAGCTGCGCAAATTTGCCGGCAATATCGCAACCTGGGCCGACCGCTACCATCCCCCGGAGAGCGAACGCAGCGCGCGGCTCGGCCGCTTTCCCTATCTCGCCGACGATTACGCCTTCACCGAGCGTGTCGCGGGCGAGACGCCGTGGATCTCGAATATCCATCTTTTCGCCATCGCCTCCACCATGAGTTTCGGTCCGTCGGGATCGCCGATCAACGCGATGACGACCGCAGTGCCGAAGCTGGTGAATGGCCTGACGCGCGGCCTGTTTCGTGCCGATGTGGAACGGCACTGGGCCTCGCTCCGCGCCTATGACGTGCCGCAGGCCATGGTCACGCGGTCAGCGCGAAAAATGCAGGAATCTCGATGATCGTTCATGCGCCACCGCGACAAAGCGTCCACAACAGCGCATCATGAGACTGGCGCGCAACTTGCTTCTTTCTTAACCTGTCCTGCTGGCGTTCCTGTCGAGAATTTTGGGGAAAACAAATGCGTTTTGTGTCTTTCAGGTCGGCATCCTTCGTGCTCGCCACCACCGCGTTGTTGCTCGTCGCCACCGCGCCCTCGCAAGCGCAGACCAGGGCCGAGACGTTGCGCTATGTCACCGGCGCGTCCGTCAACACCCTTGATCCCAACATCCCGGGCTCGACGCGCGAATCCTTCGCGCTGAGCATGAGCACCTACGACCGCCTTGTCGCGTTCGGCCGCAAGCAGCTCAACGGCAAATGGGTGTTCGATCTCGACAAGATCACCGGCGAGCTCGCCGAATCCTACGACGTCAGCCCGGACGGACTGAAGCTGACGTTCCGTCTGCGCAAGGATGCCAAGTTCCAGGACGGCTCGCCCGTCACCGCCGAGGACGTCAAATGGTCGCTCGATCGATGCGTCACCGCGCCGATCCTCGGCAAGGCACAGTTGCTGACGGGATCGCTGACGTCGGCCGACCAGTTCAAGGTGATCGATCCCCTCACGATCGAAGTGACGCTGCCGAAGCCCGACAAGCTCGCGCTGCCGAATCTCGCCACGGTCTACCCGCTGATCATCAACTCCAAGGTCGCCAAGGAGCACGCGACCCCGGAAGATCCCTGGGCCACCGCCTGGCTGAAGGAGCACACCGCCGGCAGCGGTGCTTACGTGATCGAGAGCTTCAAGCCCGGCGAGCAGGTGATCATCAAGCGCAACGAGGACTGGAACCGCGGCTCGCCCGGCAAGCCGGCGTTTTTCAAGCGCGTGATCGTGCAGTCCGTGCCGGAGCCCGCGACCCGCGCCAATCTGGTCGAGCGCGGCGACGCCGATCTCGTCGTCGATCTCCAGGCCAGCGACGTGCAGTCGCTCGAGGCCAAGGGCAAGCTCAAGGTGATCTCGACGCCGCAATACAATTCGATCACCTTCGTCTCGATGAACAACCAGATCCCGCCCTTCGACAACGTCAATGTCCGCCGCGCCATCGCCTTCGCGCTGCCCTATGAGGACATGTTCAAGGCCGCCCTGTTCGGCCGTGGTGCCCCGCTGTTCGGTGCGACTTGGCCGGATGGCAAGCCGCTGAACGGCATCTATCCGTTCCAGGCGCCGGTGAAGACCGATCTCGACAAGGCGAGGGAATATCTCAAGGCCGCAGGACTCCCGGAGGGTTTTTCGACCACCTTTAGCTTCAATGTGGGCCAGGCCTCGACCGCGGAGCCGATGGCGGCTCTCGTGAAGGAATCGCTTGCCAAGATCGGGATCAAGGTCGACATCCAGAAGCTGCCGGACGCGCAGATGTCGACGCAGATCAACGAGAAGAAGCTGCCCTTGTTCACGGAAGGCATTGTCGCCTGGCTGCCCTCGACCGATTACTTCTACCGCAACTTCTACACCGGCAATCAGCGCTGGAATTACAGCTCGATCAACAATCCGGAGCTGGCGACGATCGCGCAGGAAGCGCGCTTCGAGCCCGACAAGGCCAAGTATGAGGACGATGGCCGCAAGCTCAACGCGATCCATTTCAGCGAGATGCCGCAGATTCCGCTGTGGCAGCCGAACCAGGACGCCGTGATGGCTTCGTCGATCGAGGGTTATACCTACGAGTTCCATCGTCAGGTCGACTATCGCGACGTCAGCCGCAAGTGATGTCAGAAGTGGCCAGAGGCTCTGAAAGGTGATGACCGGTCTTGGTGCGACGGTGGCGCGGGCGGGGAGGCGGCTTCTGTCGTCGCTGCCGGCGTTGTTCGGCGTGCTGGTCTTCACCTTTCTGCTGATGCGGGTCCTCCCCGGAGATCCCGCGGTGTTCTTCGCCTCGGGGCCCAATGCCGGCAAGGAGGAGATCGAGCAGATCCGCAAGCAGATGGGGCTCGACAAGTCGGTGCCGGAGCAGCTCGTGTTCTATCTGTCCGATATCGGCCGCGGCAATCTTGGCCGCTCCATGATGACGGGACAGCCGGTCCTGAAGGACCTGCGCGAACGGCTGCCGGCCTCGCTGGAGTTGACCTTCACGGCGCTCCTGATCGCGCTGATCGCGGCGGTGCCGCTCGGCGTGGTCGCAGCCTTGAAACCGGGATCGCTGGTCGATCACGGCGTGCGGCTGTTCTGCGCGCTCGGCGTCTGCGTGCCGACCTTCGTGTCCGGCCTGCTGCTGATCTATGTGTTCTACTATCTGCTCGGTCTTGCACCTGATCCGACCGGGCGGATTGACGTCTTCACCTCGCTGCCGCCGCAGCGCACCGGATTCCTGTCGATCGATTTCCTGCTCGCGGGAGACATCGAGGGCTGGTGGGCGGCCTGCAAGCAGCTGATCCTGCCGGCGGTGAGCATGGCCCTGTTCGTCATCGCGCCACTGGCGCGGATCACCCGTGCCTCGATGCTAGTCTCGCTCGGCAGCGATTTCGTGCGCACCGCGCGCTCGGTCGGATTGTCCTGGCAGAAGGTCGTCGTCACCTATGCGCTGCGCAATGCGATCCTTCCCGTCATCACCATTGCCGGCATCGTGTTCTCGACCATGCTTGGCGCGAATGTCCTGGTGGAGAAGGTGTTCTCCTGGCCGGGTGTTGCCTCCTACGCGCTCGACGCGCTGCTGTCGTCCGACTATGCGCCGGTGCAGGGTTTCGTGCTGCTGATGGCTGGCATCTTCGTGCTGGTCAATCTCGTGGTCGACATCTGCTACGGCATCGCCGATCCCAGGGTGTCGATCGGATGACCAGCGCAACCCTCCGCCATTCGGTCTGGATTTTGCGCGGCAACCCGCTGACCGGTGTCGCCGCGGCGGGCGTCCTGCTGTTTGTCCTGGTCGCGATCTTCGGACCGTGGCTCGTGCCCTATGATCCCATCGTCTCCAATGTCTCGGAGGCCCTGCAGCCGGCGAGCGCGGCGCACCTTGCCGGCACCGACCAGCTCGGTCGCGACGTGTTCAGCCGCCTCGTCGTTGCGGCCCGCCTCGACCTTGCCATCGCGGTCTCGGCGGTCGGCATCTCCTTCGTGATCGGCGCCGTCGTCGGCTCCTTCTGCGGCTATGCCGGCGGCAGGCTCGACCGCTCGGTCGGCCGCTTCGTCGACGTCATGATGGCCTTTCCGCTGTTCGTGCTGGCGATGGCGATGGTTGCGGCGCTCGGCAACCGGATCGAGAACATCGTGATCGCGACCGCGATCATCAATCTTCCGTTCTACATCCGCTTCGCGCGCGCCGAGGTCAACGTCCGGCGCAATGTCGGTTGGGTGGAGGCGGCGCGTTCCTGCGGCGAGAGTCATTTCTCGGTCGTGTTGCGCTTCCTGCTGCCGAACATCCTGCCGGCGATGGCCGTGCAGATATCGCTCAATCTCGGCTGGGCCATCCTGAACGCCGCCGGCCTGTCCTTCATCGGCCTTGGCGTCAAGCCACCGACGCCGGAATGGGGCATCATGGTCGCGGAGGGTGCCCGCTTCATCTCGACGGGGCGATGGTGGCTGGTGGCCTTTCCGGGCCTCGCGCTGATGATGGCCGTGCTGTGCTTCAACCTCCTCGGTGACGGGATGCGGGACATTCTCGATCCGCGCATGCGCACATGAGCGGGGACTTGCTCAGGATCGACGATCTCCACGTCGCATTCTCGACGCGACGAGGGATGGTCGAGGCCGTGCGCGGCGTGACGCTCACGGTCGAAGCCGGCGAGATGCTCGGCCTCGTCGGCGAAAGCGGATCGGGCAAGTCGGTGACCGGTTTTGCCACGACGCGCCTGCTCGATGCAGCCGGGCGCGTCACCAGCGGAAAAATCCTGTTTCGCGGCCAGGACGTGACAAAACTCAGGGGCGATGATCTCCGGCAGCTCCAGGGCGCCGCGATGTCGATGATCTTCCAGAACCCGCGGGCGGCGCTCAATCCGATCCGCGCGATCGGCCTGCAGATCGCGGACGCAATCCTCACGCACAAGCGGATTTCGAAGGACGCCGCCCGCGCCGAGGCGCTGGAGTTGTTGCGTGCCGTTCAGATCCGCGACCCCGAGACGCGGATGAACGCCTATCCGCACGAACTTTCCGGCGGCATGTGCCAGCGCGTCATGATCGCGATTGCGATTTCCTGCAATCCCGCGCTGTTGATCGCCGATGAGCCGACGACCGGACTCGACGTTACCACGCAGAAGGTGGTGATGGACCTCCTGGCGGAGATTGCCGCCGCACGCGGCATGGCGACGATCCTGATCACGCACGATCTCGGACTTGCGGCGCGATATTGTCGCCGTATCGCGGTGATGGAGCGCGGCCGCATCGTCGAAGAAGCAAGCCCCAGGACGCTGTTCGGCGCGCCGCAGCACGCCTATACCAGGCGTCTGGTGGCAGCGTCGCCGACCGCGACCTCCGGGATCGCGGACCTCGTGACGGAAGAGGAGCGGGAAGGCTACGCGGCTGTCGTCAGCAGACCCAGGCAGGAGCCCGTTCACGGGACTCCGCCGCTGCTGGAAGTGCGCAAGCTCGCAAAACGCTTCGACGAGGGCGCCGCGGCGGTGGCGGACTTCTCCATGACGATGGCCGGCGGCGAGAGCGTCGGCCTCGTCGGCGAATCCGGGTCTGGCAAGAGCACGACGTCGCGCATGATCTGCCGCCTGATCGATCCGAGCGAAGGCGAGATCGTGTTCGACGGGCAGTCGATCGGCCACGTGGCGTCGCGCGATTTTCACCGCTCGCAGTTCCGCAAAGACATCCAGATGGTGTTCCAGGATCCGAACGAGAGCCTCAATCCGCGCTTCACGGCTTTCGATTGCATCGCCCATCCCCTGATGCGGCTCGATCGTATGCGTGCGGGCGATGCGCTGCGCAAGCGGGTGGAAGACTGCGCCGTTCGCGTGGGGCTGCCGCTGGATCTGTTGCCGCGCTTTCCGCATCAGCTCTCCGGCGGCCAGAAGGCCCGCGTCGGCATCGCCCGCGCCATTGCCTGCCGGCCGCGGCTTCTGGTGCTGGACGAGCCGACCGCTGCGCTCGACGTCTCCGTGCAGGCGGTGGTGCTGCAACTGCTCGACCGCTTGCGGCGCGAGAACGACATCGCGCTTCTGTTCGTCAGCCACGATCTCAACGTGGTGCGCATGCTCTGCGACCGCACCATCGTGCTGCGCAATGGCGCCATCGTGGAGCAGGGCGAGAGCCGGGCGCTGTTCGACAATCCCAAGACCGACTACACGCGCAAGCTGGTCGAGGCGATTCCGCATATCGAGACCGGCCCAGTGCTGGCGGCCGCGCTTTGAGGTCTCGACCGGCCCAGATGGTGCGGATATCCCGCTGGCGAAGGTCCGGCTAGTGGCATACCATTTGCACGCCAATGAGCTCTGGTTTCACCTGTTCTTGGCCAACGATGGCCGGCATCACGGCACTATTGGGAGGATTTCATGGATCGCAGGACCGTATTGAAGGGACTGGCCGGCGCAGGCGGTCTGGCATTGAGCGGCCTTTCGGCCCCGGCGATCGCACAAGGCGCCTCGGCGCGCACTCTGCGCTTCGTGCCGCAGGCAAACCTCGCCAATTTCGACCCGATCTGGGGCACGCAATATGTCGTGCGCAATGCCGCCGCGCTGGTCTGGGATACGCTCTACGGCGTCGATTCCGCGCTGCAGCCGCAGCGGCAGATGGTCGAATCCGAGGAAGTGACGGACGACGGCACCACCTGGACGTTCAAATTGCGACCGGGGCTCAAATTCCACGATGGCGAGCCGGTGCTAAGCAAGGACGTCGTTGCGAGCCTGACGCGCTGGGCGGCGCGCGATCCGATGGGGCTGATGCTCAAGGCGCTGCAGCAGGAGCTCACCGCTGTCGACGACCGCACGTTCAAATGGGTGCTGAAGCAGCCATTCCCGAAGATGCTCTATGCGCTTGGCAAGAACAACTCGCCTTGCGCCTTCATCATGCCGGAGCGCATTGCGCAGACCGATCCGTTCAAGCAGATCGGCGATTATGTCGGCTCGGGGCCGATGAAGTTCGCCAAGGGCGAGTGGGTCCCCGGCGCGAAAGCCGTGTTCGAGAAGTTTGCCGACTATGTACCGCGGCAGGAGAAGGCGTCGTGGCTTGCCGGCGGCAAGCAGATGCTGCTCGACCGCGTCGAATGGATCGTGATGCCCGATCCGGCGACCGCCGCGGCCGCGTTGCAAAACGGCGAGATCGACTGGTGGGAGAACCCGATCGCGGACCTTGTCCCGATCCTGAAGAAGAACAAGAACATCAGCGTCGACATCGGCGATCCCCTCGGCAATGTCGGCTCGTTCCGCATGAACTTCCTGTATCCGCCCTTCAACGACGTGCGAGCGCGGCGCGCAGTGCTGATGGCGATGAGCCAGGAGGACTATATGCGTGCGCTTGTCGGTGACGACAATTCGCTGTGGAAGTCGCTGCCCGGCTTCTTCACGCCCGATACGCCGCTCTACACCGAGGCGGGCGGCGAAGTACTGAAGGGCAAGCGCGATCTCGATGCTGCCAAGAAGCTGCTCGCCGAGAGCGGCTATTCCGGCCAGCCGGTGACGTGCCTGGTGGCGCAGGACCAGCCGATCACCAAGGCGTTCGGCGATGTGACCGCCGATCTCCTGAAGAAGCTCGGCATGAATGTCGATTTCGTCGCAACCGATTGGGGCACGGTCGGCTCCCGCCGCGCACAGAAGACGCCACCCGGGCAGGGCGGCTGGAACATGTTCCACACCTGGCACGCGGGTTCGGACTGCATCAATCCGGCGCCCTACACCGCCATTCGCGCCAACGGCGACAAGGCCTGGTTCGGCTGGCCGAACAGCCCCGGCACAGAGAAGGAGGTCACGTCCTGGTTCGAGGCCAAGAACCTCGACGAGGAGAAGGCCGCGGTCGCCCGCCTCAACAAGGTCGCGCTCGAAGACGTCGTCTACGCGCCGACCGGGTTCTTCCTCAGCTACACGGCCTGGCGCAAGAACGTCTCCAGCATCACGAAAGGGCCGCTGCCGTTCTTCTGGGGCGTGTCGAAATCCGCATGACCCTGCGCTGAAACCAGATGCTCTCCTACATCCTCCGGCGTATCGCCTCGACCCTGCCAGTGATGGCGATCGTCGCGCTGTTCGTGTTCAGCCTGCTCTACATCGCGCCGGGTGATCCCGCCGTGGTGATCGCGGGCGATCAGGCAAGTCCGGAGGATGTGGAGCGCATCCGTCAGAGCCTCGGCCTCGATCGACCCTTCCTGATCCAGTTTGGCAGCTGGGTCTGGCGCATTCTGCACGGCGATCTCGGCACCTCGATCTTCACCAATCTGCCGGTCTCGACCATGATCGGGCAGCGTCTCGGGCCGACGCTGTCGCTGATGATGGTTACGCTCCTGCTCACGATCGTGGTTGCGGTGCCGCTCGGCGTGCTGGCGGCCTGGAAGGCGGGAAGCCTGATCGACCGGGCCATCATGGCCTTTGCCGTGTTCGGCTTCTCGCTCCCGGTCTTCGTCGTCGGCTATGTCCTCGCCTATATCTTCGCGCTGGAGCTCGAATGGCTTCCCGTGCAGGGCTATACGCCGCTCGCCCAGGGCGTCTGGCCCTGGCTGCAAAACCTGATCCTGCCGTCGATCGCACTCGGCTGTGTCTACATCGCGCTGATCGCGCGTATCACGCGCGCCACCATGCTCGAAGTATTGCAGCAGGACTATATCCGTACCGCGCGCGCCAAGGGCCTCGGGCAGGGCGGCATCCTGTTCGTCCACGCGCTGAAGAACGCGGCGGTGCCGATCGTCACGGTGATCGGGATCGGCATCGCGCTCCTGATCGGCGGCGCTGTCGTCACGGAGAGCGTGTTCGCGATTCCCGGCCTCGGCCGGCTCACGATCGACGCGATCCTGCGCCGCGATTATCCCGTCATCCAGGGCATCGTGCTGCTGTTCAGCTTCGTCTACGTCCTCGTCAATCTGATGATCGACGTCGTCTATACCATCGTTGACCCGAGGATCCGCTATTGACCGACACGACCGTCAATCCGCAAGCGCTGCCGGCCGGCTTCGTCCTCGCGCCGCAACTGCCGGAGATTCTTCGGCCCGTCGTGATCCGGCGCGGCTTCATCGGCCTGCTGCGGGGGCATCCCACCGTCGCGATCGGCGGCACGTTGCTGCTGATCCTCGTGCTGATCGCAATCTTTGCGCCTTATCTTGGAACGGTGGATCCGACCGCACTTGCGCCGGCCAAGCGCACCCGCGCGCCGTCGGCGCTTTACTGGTTTGGCAGCGACGTTCTCGGCCGCGACATCTATTCGCGCGTGCTGTTCGGCGCGCGGGTCTCGCTCACGGTCGGGCTGTCAGTTGCGATATGCGCGTCCGCGGTCGGCCTTGCCATCGGCATCGTCTCCGGCTTCATCCGCTGGGCCGACGGCATCTTGATGCGCTTCATGGACGGCCTGATGTCGATCCCGCCGATCCTGCTGGCGATCGCGCTGATGGCACTGACACGCGGCAGCGTCGGCAACGTCATTCTCGCGATTACGGTCGCCGAGATTCCGCGGGTTTCCCGTCTTGTCCGTAGTGTCGTGCTGTCGCTGCGCGAGCAGCCTTACGTGGATGCGGCGGTGGCTTGCGGCACCCGCACGCCGATGATCATCCTGCGCCACATCCTGCCCAACACGCTGGCGCCGATGCTGATCCAGGCGACCTACATTTGCGCCAGTGCGATGATCACGGAGGCGATCCTGTCCTTCATCGGCGCGGGGACGCCGCCGACCATTCCGTCCTGGGGCAACATCATGGCCGAGGGGCGGGCGCTGTGGCAGGTCAAGCCCTACATCGTGTTCTTTCCGGCGGCCTTCCTGTCCGTCACCGTGCTCGCCGTCAACCTGCTCGGCGACGGCCTTCGCGATGCGCTCGATCCGCGCATGGCCAAGAGCCTCTGATGGCGAGGGGCTGATCGCGATGGCACTGCTTGAAGTCGAAAACCTCCAAACCCACTTCCGTACGCCCAGCGGCATCAACCGCGCGGTGGAAGGCGTGTCGTTCCATGTCAATGAGGGCGAGACGCTCGCCATCGTCGGCGAGTCCGGCTGCGGCAAGTCGGTGACCTCGATGTCGCTGATGCGGCTGATCCCGGAACCGCCCGGCAGGATCGCCGGCAGCATCCGCTTCGCGGGCAAGGACCTGCTGCAAATGTCGGATCGCGAGATGCGCGCGATTCGCGGCAACGACATCTCGATGATCTTCCAGGAGCCGATGACCAGCCTCAACCCTGTGTTGACCGTCGGCCGCCAGATCCGCGAAACGCTGATGATCCACCAGGGCCTCGACAAGCAGGCCGCGGAGGCGCACGCCATCGAGATGTTGATTCTGGTCGGCATTCCCGAGCCGAAGCGTCGCGTGCGTGAATATCCGCATCAGCTCTCCGGCGGCATGCGCCAGCGTGTCATGATCGCCATTGCACTCGCCTGCAATCCCAAGCTGCTCATTGCCGACGAGCCGACCACCGCCCTGGACGTGACGATCCAGGCGCAGATCCTGAAACTGATGCTGGATCTCAAGCACCGGGTTGGCGCGGCGATCATCCTGATCACCCACGATCTCGGCGTCGTCGCCGAGATCGCCGAGCGCGTCATGGTCATGTATGCCGGCCGCAAGGTCGAGGAAGCGCCGGTGGCGGACCTGTTCCGATCGCCGCGTCATCCCTATACGCAAGGCCTGCTCGGTGCGGTGCCGCGGCTCGGCTCGTCGCTGACCGGCACCGCGAGACGGCTGGCAGAGATCCCGGGGCAGGTGCCTGATCTGCGCAAGCCCATCGTCGGCTGCGTCTTCGCCGGACGTTGCGCGCTCGCGACCGATCTGTGCCGGCAGTACGCGCCGGGGCTCGAAGAGAAGGGGCCACGTCACGTTGCGGCCTGCCACTATGCGGCCAAGGGAACGGTCGCGGCATGAGTCCCCCGCTGCTCCAGGTCAACGACCTCAAGAAGCATTTCCCGGTCAAAAAGGGCCTGTTCAGCCGCAAGTCCGAATGGGTCTATGCGGTGGACGGCGTGTCGTTCGAGATCGCGCGCGGCGAGACGCTCTCGCTGGTCGGCGAGTCCGGCTGCGGCAAATCGACGGTCGGCCGTGCGATCCTGCGCCTGTTCGACATCACGGCAGGGCAGGTCATCCTCGACCGCCAGCGTATCGACGACGCCCATCCGAGCACGATGCGCCAGATGCGCCGCCGCGTGCAGGTGGTGTTCCAGGACCCGTTCTCGAGCCTCAATCCGCGCATGCGCGTGCGCGACATCCTGGCCGAGCCGATCCGCAATTTCGGCCTCGCCAAATCCGCGATCGATCTCGAGACCCGCGTGACGGCGCTGATGGATACCGTGCGCCTGCCGCGCGAGGCGCTGAACCGCAGGCCGCACGAATTCTCCGGCGGGCAGCGCCAGCGCATCGGCATCGCGCGGGCGCTCGCCGCCGAGCCCGAGCTGATCGTCTGCGACGAGGCGGTCTCGGCGCTCGACGTCTCGGTCAAGGCCCAGATCGTCAATCTGCTGCAGGATCTCCAGCGCGAGTTCGGCCTGGCGCTGCTGTTCATCAGCCATGATCTCGCGATCGTCGAGCACATGACCCATCGCGTCGCGGTGATGTATCTCGGCAAGATCGTCGAGGTGGCGCCGCGCTACGAGATCTTCGCCGCGCCAAAGCATCCTTACACCAAGGCATTGCTCTCGGCGGTCCCGCTGCCCGAGCCGGGGGCCCAACGCAATCCCATCATCCTCAAGGGCGACGTGCCGAGCCCGATCAACCCGCCGAGCGGGTGCCGCTTCCACACCCGTTGCCCGCTCGTGTTCGATCGCTGCCGGACCGAGGAGCCGACATTGCGCGCGGCTGGACCCGAGCAGTGGGTGGCCTGTCATCTCGAAGATGGGGCGACGGTGATGAGCGGCTAGCGTTAGGCCGGCGGCAAACCTTTCGACAATCGGGTGAGGATGGCACTCTGCTCCTGTTTTGCCCGACGAGTCAAAGACGTTTGCGACGAAAATTCGTGTGTAAAAACAACGGCGTTCTACTGTGCATGGGGTTGTTTTCGCGTTTTTTGTTGAGTCGCCTTCAACCTTGGCGGCGCAGGAAGCCCGTGATCGTGACCTTTTCCCAGATATCGGCAGCCGCAAACGGATCGGCGCGATTGAAAGCTTCGACGTCGCCACGGTCCGGCGCCTCGATCAGGAACAGGCTGCCGATCATGGTCGCGCCGTCGTCGGAGACGAGCGGCCCCGACATCACGATCTCGACGCCGAAGCGCGAGGTGTCGCTCAGGAAAGCCTTGTGGGCTTCGTAATGGGCGAGCCGGGTCGGCAGCGCGCCGGCGCGGTCGAGGGCGTGAATGGCGAACAGCATGATGGTCTCCGTTTATGTCTCGTTTTCTTGGGACGGCCGCGGCTGCGGCCGTCCGGGCTTGTCGTGATGACTGCGCTCGGTTACTTGCCGCCGAGCTTGCTGGCTTCCTCGAAAGTCGGGCAGCTCCGTTGCTCCAGCGGCACGTCGAACGGCTGGTAATTGTCCTTGGTGATGACGGTTGGCTTCAGCACGATCTCGGCGATGACGGGCTGGTTGCGCAAGGAGCGGATCGCCATCATGGTGCCGAGGCAGCCTTGAAAGAATCCGTTGTAGTCGCCGCTCGCGAGCAGCTTGCCGGACTTGATTGCGTCGATCGCTTCCTTGGTGCCGTTGATGCCGATCACCTGAGCCTTGCGGTTGGCGCCGTCGAGCGCCTCGATCGCGCCGACCGCCATGGCGTCGTTGGCGGCGAGTACGCCGTCGATCTGCGCGTTCGACTGCATCAGATTCTCCATCACCTGGAGCGCCTGGAGCCGCTGGTAATTGCCGGGCTGCGAGGCCAGCAGTTTTGCACCGGCATTTTCCTTCAGCGCGTCGTTGAAGCCGCGGACGCGGTCGACATTGGTCAGCGAGCCCTTGACGCCCTCGATGATGACGATGTTGCCCTTGCCGCCCAGCGTCTTGAGCAGGAAGCGCGCGGTCTCGAGCCCGAGGCTGTAATCGTCGGCGCCGACGAAGGACAGGAACTTGCCGCCAGCCGAGCGATCGGTGATGTTGACGACGGGGATCTTGGCCTCGTTGATCTTCTCCACGCCTGGCACCATTGCCTTGTAGTCGACCGGCGTGAAGACGATGGCGCTCGGCTTCTTCACCACGACGTCCTCGATCTGGCTGAGCTGCTCGGGAATGCTGTCGGGCTTGGTCGGGATGTACTGCAGCGTCTTCGCGTTTAACGTCTTGGCCATGTTGTCCGCGCCGACCCGCACCGTCTGGAAGAACGGGTTGGTTTGGTTCTTGGTGAAGACGGCGATGGTCTCGCCGTCGGCGCGCGCTTGCGTGGTGAGCGCGGCCGCCATCAGCAGCGGCAGCGCCAAATAACCCAGTGTCTGTTTCATGTTGCCTCCATCCCTCGTTTTGCTTGTTGGTCGTTCAAGAACTCATTGCGCGCGGCGGCGGGTCTTCATGTCGAGCCAGACCGCGAGAATGACGATGATGCCGGTGACCAGCGGCTGCCAGTTGGCGCTGACCGACAAGAGGTTCATTCCGTTCAGCACCAGCGTCAGGATCAATGCGCCGATGAAGGTGCCAAACACAGTGCCGACGCCGCCGAACAGCGAGGTGCCGCCGATCAGCACGGCGGCGATTGCGGGCAGCGTCAGGCTTTCGCCGATGTCGGCCTCCGCCGAATTGAGCCGCGACAGGAAGATGATCGAAGCGAGCCCGGCCATGGTGCCGGAGACGGCGTAGACCAGCAGCAGGCGGCGCGCGACCGGAATGCCGGAGAGCCGTGCCGCGACCGGATTAGCGCCGATCGCATAGATCTCCTGGCCCCAGATCGTACGCTGCGCAAACAGTGTTCCGATCCCGAGGAACACCAGAAGCAGATAAACCGGGATCGGCAGGCCGAACAGATAGCCGCTGCCGATCTGGCGAAAGCCGGCCGGAAAGCCGTGAAGTGTTTCGCCCGCCATGTACCAATAGGTGAGACCGTTCAGCACCCAGAGCATGCCGTAAGTGGCGATGAACGAGGGAATGCGGAGCGCGGTGACCATCACGCCGTTGAGCAGCCCAACGATGCCGCCGCAGGCAAGCCCGGTGAGGATGCCGAGCGCCGGCGAGCCGGTCTTGTGGATCACGGTTCCGGCGATGCAGGCGGACAGGGCGACATTCGCGCCGACTGAGAGATCGAGACCGGCGGTCAGCACCACCAGGGTCAGGCCGGAGGCGATGAAGAAGGTCAGGCTCGCCTGCCTGAGCACATTGAGGATGTTGCCGAGGCTCAGGAAGGAATCGCTGAGCACGGCGAGCACCGCACAGATCAGCAGCGCCGCGAGCAGGCGATAGAACACCTGGACCGCGTCCTGCGACAGGAACGAGCGGGGCGGCGCAATGGCGTCTTTGCTGATGTCGGTCATGCGCGGCTCCGCAGGCCGTCGAGGAACAGCGCGACGATGACGAGGACGCCGACGCTTGCGACCTGCACCGAAGATGGCAGCGAGATCAGGTTCAGCCCGTTGCGCAGCACGCCGACCGAGAGCACGCCGAGCACAGTGCCGAGCAGCCAACCATTGCCGCGCTCGAACGATGTGCCGCCGACGGCGACGGCCGCGATCGCATCGAATTCGAGACCGAGGCCCGCGGTTGGATGCCCGGAATTCATTCGCGCCGTCATTAGCAGGCCGGCGATGCCGGCCATGGCGCCGCCGATCGCATAGACCGCGATCAGTAGCCGGTTGGGTGACAGGCCGGCATAGCGCAGCGCCTCCCGATTGCCGCCGAGTGCGAAGATATAGGTGCCGAAGCGGGTATGATAGAGCAGGCCATGAAAGGCGGCGTAGGTCACCAGCGCCATCACGATCGGCACGGGCACGCCGAGCAGCGTCGCCGAATAGATGTCGCGCACGCTGTGGGGGATGCCGACCACGCTCTGGCCGTCGCTGACGATCAGCGACAGGCCTTGCGCCATGCCGAGCGTACCGAGCGTCGCCACGAAGGGCGGGATGCCCACGATGGCGACCAGCCAGCCGTTGACGAAGCCGAAGGCTGTGCCGACGAGGAGCCCGGCACCGAGGCCCAGCAACATCGAGTGGGTCGCGAGCGAGACGATGGCGACGCAGAGCGAGGTCAGCGTCAGCACCGCGCCCATCGACAGGTCCAGCCCCTCGGTCATGATGATCAAGGTCATCGGCAGCGCGAGCATGGTCAGGATCGTCGACTGCACCAGCACGTTGGAGAGGTTGGCGACCGACAGGAAGCCGGGCGCGATCGTGCTGAACAGCGCGATCAGCAGCACCAGCACGATGGCCACGCCGGGAACGCGCTGCAGCGGATTGGGTTGAGAGACGACCGCGGCCTCACGCATGATGCATCCCCAGTCGCACGATGTTCTCCTCCGTCAGTTCGTTGCGCGCGAGGTGCCCGGCGATGCGCCCCTCGCGCATCACATAGGCGCGGTCGCAGACATGGCAGATCTCGACCTGTTCGGACGAAATCATCAGCGCCGCCGCGCCTTCCGCGACAAGGCGGTCGATGAGGGCAAAGATTTCGGCCTTGGCACCGATGTCGATGCCCCGGGTCGGCTCGTCGAAGATGAAAAGTTTCGAGCCGGCGGCGAGCCACTTGCCGATCACGACCTTCTGCTGATTGCCGCCCGAGAGCAGACCGACGATCTGGCGCGCGCTGGGCGTCGCAATGCGTAGCTGACGGATCAGGCCGTCGGCGGTACGCTGCGCGCGGCGCTGGTCGAACAGACCGCTTGGGAACAGCTTTCGCAGCGCCGACACCACCAGATTATCCCCCACCGACCGCAACAGCGCGAGGCCCTCGCTCTTGCGGCTCTCCGGGATCAGCGCGATGCCGCGGCGGGCGGCAAGATCAGGCTCACCGGAAATGGTCTTGCCGTCGAAGATGATCTCGCCTGATGTCACGGGATCGGCGCCGAAGATCGCGCGCGCAACCTCGCTGCGACCGGAGCCGACCAGGCCACACAGGCCGACGATCTCGCCGCGGCGCACCTCGATGTTGATGTCCAAGATGCCGGTGGAGGCGCTCAGGCCCTTGACCTCGAGCAGGACTTCGCCGGGTTTGTCGGCAAAGTTGCGCGGGTAGGTCATGTCGACGTTGCGACCGACCATCATGCGGACGAGCTGGTCCGGCGTGACGTCGGCCGGGCGAACGCCGTCGATGCGACGACCGTCGCGCAGCACGGTGATGCGGTCGCCGAGCGCGAAGACCTCCGCCATGCGGTGCGAGATGTAGACGATGGAGACGCCGTCGGCCTTCAGCCGCGCGATCAGCGCGAACAGCAGCTCGGTCTCGCGATCGGACAGCGCCGCGGTCGGCTCGTCCATCACCAAGATGCGGGCGTTCTGGCTGATCGCTTTGGCGATCTCCACCATCTGTTGCTGCGCCACCCCCAATTTGTCGACAATGGTGGAGGGATCGATGTCAAAGCCGATCGTGCCGAGCACGCGCGCGGCGTCGGCCAAAATCTTGCTGCGGTCGATCGTGCCGGGGATGCGGCCCTTCGGCTCGCGGCCGAGGAAGATGTTCTGGGCGATATCGAGATGGGGGACCAGCGAGAATTCCTGGAAGATCACGGCAATGCCGAGCTTCTGCGCGTCCGCGGCCGAGTTGATCGCGACCGGCTCGCCTTTGTAGTGGAACTCGCCTGCATCGGCGCGGTAGGCCCCGCACAGCACCTTCATCAGGCTCGACTTGCCGGCGCCGTTCTCGCCCAGCAGCATATGAACTTCGCCGGGAAAGACGGCAAAGGACACGTCATCCAGCGCCTTGACGCCGGGAAACTCCTTGCTGATGCCGCGCAGCTCCAGCAGCGGCGTGGGGGCGGCGGGCTCGACGGCCAATGCGGCGGTGCTCATGCGCGCGCTCCGCTTGCAAAGATCTTTCCGGGGTTCATCAGTCCATCAGGGTCGAGCGCGCTCTTGATCGACCGCATCACATCGACGGCCTCGCCGAGCTCGTCGGTGAGATAGTCGATCTTGCCAAGCCCGATGCCGTGCTCGCCAGTGCAGGTGCCGTCCATGGCAATCGCGCGGGCGACCATGCGGGCCTGGAGCGCCGTGGCGCCGTCGACTTCCTCCGGCCTGGCGGGATCGATCAGGATCAGCATGTGGAAATTGCCGTCGCCGACATGGCCGACGATCGGCGCCGTAAAGCCATGCGCGTCCGCGTCGCGCCGGGTCTCCGTGAGGCATTCCGCCAGCCGCGAGATCGGCACGCAGACGTCGGTGATCACGGCACGCGCGCCGGGGCGCAGGCCCAAGCCCGCATAGAGCGTGTTGTCGCGGGCGTGCCAGAGCCGGCTGCGGTCTTCCTGCGCCTTCGCCCAGGCAAAGCCATGACCGCCATGGTCGGCGGCAATGGCCTGTGCGGCTTCAGCCTGCTCGGCGACGGAGGTCTCGGACCCATGGAATTCGAAGAACAGGGTCGGGGCTTCGCGATAGCCGAGCTTCGCATAGGCGTTGATGCCGCGCATCATGACGTCGTCGAGCAACTCGATACGCGCCACGGGGATCGCAGACTGGATCATGGAGATCGCGGTGTCGACGGCATCCTGCAGGGTATCGAAGCTACAAACCGCGGCCGAAATCGCCTGCGGCACTGGATGAACCTTCAGCGTGATCTCGGTGATCACACCGAGCGTACCTTCGCTGCCGACGAACATGCGCGTTAGGTCGTAACCGGCGGCCGACTTGCGCGCGCGCCTGGCGGTCCGGATCACGCGGCCGTCCGCCAGCACCACTTCGAGCGCCATGACATTGTCCTTCATGGTGCCGTAGCGCACCGCCATGGTGCCGGAGGCCCGCGTGGACGTCATGCCGCCGATCGAGGCGTCGGCGCCGGGATCGATCGGAAAGAAAAGACCCGTGCCGCGGAGCTCCGCATTGAGCTGCTTTCGGGTGATGCCGGGCTGCACGACGACATCCATGTCGCTCTCGTGCACCGCGAGCACCTTGTTCATGCGTGCGAAGTCGAAGCAGACGCCGCCGGCGACCGCGGCCGCATTGCCTTCGAGCGAGGTCCCGGCGCCGAACGGAACGATGGGCATATTCGCGCCCGCGCACAGCTTGACGATCTCCGCGACCTCCTGCGTGGTTTCAGGAAAGACGACGATGTCGGGCGGCAGGCTGCGATAATGCGACTCGCTCTGCCCATGCTGATCGAGCACGCCACGCGCGACGCTCGCGCGCGGGCCGATCATGCCCATGAGGCGATCGGCCAATATGCTTGTGCTGACCCGCGGTCCCATCCTTGCTCCCTGTCTGCCTTGTTGTCGGACTCTTGTCTGGTCCGCGATGTTCAGCTTATGCGGCTCTCGCGCTGCTCGCGACCTGCTTCAAGCCGAAATCATAGTTGAGATGAAAATATTCGCTGTCCACCATGCGACCATCGGGCGCACGACCGGGCGGGCACCGCACAAATTCGCGGATCAGGCTGTCCTTGACGCCGAATACCACGTCGGAGTCGAGATACTGGTCGCCGGCGACGAACACGTGGGTCACGAGTTGCTCGAAGCCGGGCGCCGAGATCATGAAATGCACGTGTGCCGGGCGCCAGGGATGGCGGCCCTGGACTTCCAGCATGTCGCCGACCGTGCCGTCATGCGGGATCGGATAGGCAGCCGGCTTGATTGACCAGAAATTGAAGCGGCCATTCTGGTCCGTGTGGAAGCGCGCCCGCATCGCGAGATCGCCGATCTTGTCGAGCTGCTGCACGTCGTAATAGCCGTCATCGTCGGAATGCCAGACATCCACGACGGCGCCGGCAAGCGGCCGTCCGTCGACGGTCGACACCGAGCCGGTGACGAGCATCGGATCGCCCTCCTTGGGACCGGAGATGTCCTCGCCGTTGCTTTTCTCGGGCGACGCCTGCACGAAGAACGGACCGAGCACCGTGGTCTCGGTCGCGCCTTCCGGCACCGGATGATTGATCGCGTCGACCAGCATGGAGACGCCGAGCGCGTCCGACAGCAGGATGAATTCCTGGCGCTTGTCGTCGCACATGTGACCGGTGCGGGTCAGGAAGTCGATCCCGTACTCCCATTCCTTCTGGGTGGGTCGCACCTCGCGGACGAAGGCATGAAGGTGGCGCACCAGCGCTTCGCTGACTTGCTTGATCCGCGGATCGGTTGCGCCCGCGATCCGCTCCAGCACCGCGTCCGTGATCGTGTTCTCGTTGAAATTGCGCATAGAAGCCTCCGTGGATCAGAGTTTGGGCTCGCCAAGGCCGGACAGCCGCTCAAGGTGCTTGACGGTCGCGATGAAGTCGGCGTCGCCGTCGCCCTGTGCGACCAGCGAGCCATAGGTCTCGCGCACTTGGGCTGCGAGCTGAAGCGGCACGCCGACGGCGTGGCCGGCACCGAGGATCAGGTCGAGATCCTTGGCCATCTGCCTGCAGGAGAAGGTCGAGTCGAAGTCCCGGTTACGCAGCGGCGCGGTCTTGTATTTCACCATCGGTGAGGCCACCGCGCTGTCGTCGAGAACCTTCAGAATGTCCTGCCAGCCGATGCCGCCCTTGCGCGCCAGCGCCAGGCTCTCCGCCATCATGGCGGCCGACACCGCAATCATCAAATTGACCGCAAGCTTGGCATATCGCGCTTCTTCGCCGGGCCCGAGATAGGTCTGGGCGCGGGTAAAGGCGGCGAGCAACGGCTTTGCCTTTTCGTAGGCGTCCTTCGGGCCCGAGACGAAGCAGCTCAGCGCGCCGGTGTGGACGATGCTGGCATTGCCGGAGACCGGCGCACGCAGGTAGAGGACACCGCGCGCCTGGGCGGCGGCGTCGACCTCTGCGGAAGCCTCGACGCTCACGGTGCTGGTCTCGATCAGAACGGTTCCGGCAGCCATCGCGGCGATGAGGCCGGTGGGGCCGAGCAATGCGCCACGCAAGGCAGCGTCATCGGGCAAGGACGTGACGATCGCGGCCTTGCCGTCCACGGCCTCGGCCGCTGAAGCGGCAATCGAAATGCCTTGCGCGCGGGCCTCGTCGAGCCGTGCGGCGCTCCGGTCGAACGCGGTCACGGCATAACCGGCCTTAGCGACGAGCACCGACATCGGCAGGCCCATCTTGCCGATCCCGATGAAAGCGATGTTCTTTGGCATATCAGTCATTGTTGTTGTCCTTGGGACGCTCAAGCGGCGCTTCCTTGTCGTTCGATGTCCTGCACCAGCCGCCGGCCCGATTGCACGAGCAGTTCCTTCTTCGCCTCCAGGCCGTCGGCCAGCAGCCGACCATTCCGCTTCTTCCACACGCCGCCGATCATCACGGCCTCGATGTTGGCAAGGCTCGTCTGCATCACCACGGTGGCAACGGGATCGTGCACTGGGACGAGGTTGAGATCGCTGGCATCAATGACGACGAGGTCGGCGAGCTTGCCCGGTGTCAGCGAGCCAATCTGGTCCTCGCGGCCGAGCATGCGGGCGCCTTCCGTCGTAATCCAGCGCAGCGCCTCGCGGACGGGGATTGTGGTCGTTGCCGGAATGGCGCCGCTGGCCTTGCGCGACTCGGTGTTGTCGAGAGCTCGCTGCATCGAGAGCGCAACGCGCGCGGCGGAGAGGAGGTCGCCGCCCAGCACGGATTCCAGATCGATGCCGATAGTCGGCCGCACGCCGCGCTTGAGCAGCCGTCCGGTGATGGGAAAGCCGTGGCCCTGGATCATCTCGTTCTCCGGCGTCACCGAGAAGGAGACGCCGAGATCGACCATCCGGTCCAGGAGATCGTCAGGCAGATCGTTGCCGTGCACGATGTTAATTCCGGTGCCGACGAGGCCGGCCTCGATCAGCTTCTTCCAGCCATCAGGCGTCTTCGCGGGACCGCCGCCCTGATGCATGGATGCGATCAGCTTGAGCTCCCGCGCCATGCGGAAGTCGTGCATGGCGACGTCGAGCGTCGAATAGTGCGGGCCAAGGATCGCAAGCCCAAGCGTGACGAGGCCGTAGCGGTCGGCGAGGGGCCCCGCCAGCAGTCGCTCGACCTCACGGCGTGGATGCGGGATCTCCGAGAAATGCGGTTCGCCCGGTTTCGGCTCGGGCTTGGGCGAGCCGTGGAAGAAAGCCGCGCGGATACCGCTCTCGATCAGGCCACGCACCGCGGCGTCGGTATGATCGGGCGTCGGATTGTTGTGGCACCAGTCGACCAGCGTGGTGGTGCCCCGGTTGATCTGGTTCAGCGCGCCCACCAAGGTCGCGATGTAAATGTCCTCGGGCCTGAAGACCGTAGCGAGCCCGGCATGCATGCGGCGGAAATATTCCAGCAGCGTCCAGTTGGCGGCATAGCCGCGCAAGCCCGTCTGCCAGGTGTGCATATGGGCGTTGATCAGGCCGGGGATGACGATGCGGCCGGTGCCGTCGATGATCTCGGCCTCAGTCGCGCCGCTGCCGAGATCGATCGATGGACGCAAATCAACGATGCGGCTGCCCTCGATCAGCACGTCGCCACTCGGTAAATCGCCGATCGCGTCATCCATGCTGATGATGACAGCGGATTTGATCAGCGTGCGCCGCATCGAATCAAACTGCCGCTTTGGTGGCGTCGGGCGGCTCACCGGCCCAGGCGCGCGCGATCAGGTCGCGAATGGCGTCACGTTCGAGGGGGCGCGGGTTCCAGTAAGCGTTGGTGACCGCGAGATCCGCAGCCTTGTCGATGCCGGCTTCAGCCATGCCGATGTCGCGCAATGCGAGCTTCGCACCCAGGCGCTTGGCCAGCTCGAAAAGTCCTTGCGGTGCATCGGCGGCGCCGATGGCGCGTGAGATCCGCCCCATCGCATCGGGCACCGCCGGCGCGTTGTAGGCCAGCGCATGCGGCAGCACGATAGTGTGCGTTTCGGCATGCGGCAGGTCGAAGGTGCCGCCGAGCGTGTGGCAGAGCTTGTGATGCAGCGCCATGCCGACGGTGCCGAGGCAGACGCCGCAGAGCCAAGCGCCATACAGCGCTTCAGTGCGAGCCTCACGATCGTCGCTTTTCGTGGCAATCGCGGGCAGGGCGCGGGCGAGCGCGCGGATGCCTTCCTCCGCCATCAGCGACGTCACCGGATTGGCATCGCGCGCATAGAGCGCCTCCACCGCATGCGCGATCGCGTTGATGCCTGAGGTCGCGGCCAGGCTCGCCGGCAGTGTCAAAGTGAGATCAACATCGTAGATCACCGTCTCCGGCAGGATGGCGGCGTCGCGTACCGTGGTCTTCAGGCCGTTCTCGGTCTGGCCGACGATCGGCGTCATCTCCGAGCCGGCATAGGTGGTGGGAATGCAGAGCTGGTTGATCCCGGTGCGCAGGGCGAGCGCCTTGCCGAGCCCGGTCGTGGATCCGCCACCGAGGGAAATGACGCAGTCGGCCTCGCACGCCTTCATCGCCGCGAGCGCCCGCTCCGTGACCTCGACCGGCGTGTGCATGGTCGCGCCCGGAAAGATGCCGGCGTAGAGCGGACCGAGCGCCGCGCCCAAGCTTTTGCCTTGCGCCTCCTGCTGCGGCGTTGTCAGCACCAGGGCGCGCTTGCCGCCGAGCCGCTCGACCTCGGCCTTGGCGCCAGCCAACGTTCCGCTGCCGAAAACGACGCGGCAGGGCAGGTTTTCAAAGGTGAACGTACCGATCATGCGCCGGTCTCTTTGATGGGATAATCGACCTGGAAGCGCCCGATCCGCAAGTCGCCCAGCGCCTCGCGCACGCGCAAATGTTCCGGGTGGGTGGCGTAGGCCTGGAGCGCAGCGTGGTCGGTGAATTCGGAGAACAGAACGACGTCGCAGGCGTAGTCGACGTCGCTGACATCAAGACCGACCTCGATATGGGTGAGGCCGTCGATCCGGCCGCGCAAGCCCTCGAACAGCGTCTTGACCTTAGCCCGTGCGGCGGAACGCTCCGCAGGCGTCTCCCCGCGCAGCCGCCACATCACGATGTGCCTGATCGGGCCCGACATTTCCCTGTTTCCTCGCCTGCTATCTTGCTTGTGTTTGGGCCATTTTGACTTGCGGGATGTGGAAATAAAGGTCAATAATCGTAAGTCTCTTTTCCTGTTTGCGAAAAAATGGACCGCCTGCTGCAATTGGAAGTGTTCGCCAAGACGGCCGAACTCGGCAGCCTGTCCAAAGCTGCCGAAGCGCTGCGCATGTCGAATGCTGCCGCGAGCCGCCATCTCAGCGCGCTCGAGGAGCGCCTTGCGGTCCGGCTGATCGAGCGCAACACCCGTCGGCTGTGGTTGACTGAGGCGGGGCAGGAGCTGCTGGAGCGCTCGAGCCGGGTTTTGAGCGAACTGGCGGAGGCCGAGGACATCGTCAGCGATCGCGCGCTGTCGCCGCAAGGCACGCTGCGGGTCACGAGCTCGCTGTCCTTTGCAGTGATCTATCTGGCGCCGATGCTGCCGGCCTTCCGCGCGCGCTATCCGAAGCTCAACATGCAGATCACCACCGCCAACCGGTACTCCGATTTCATCGAGGCCGGCATCGACGTGGCGATCAGGACGCGCGAGCAGGAGCCGGATTCAAACATCATCGTCCGCCGCATTGGCCAGATGCGGCGTGTGCTCGCGGCTGCGCCGTCCTATCTCGCAAGCTGCGGCGAGCCGGAACAGCCCGTCGATCTCGCGCGCCACAACATGCTGGTCTACAATCTCGCCAACGATCCCTATTCGCTGCGCCTGCGCAAAGGCAACGGCGCGCAGACTGTTCGCATCACGCCGACGCTCGACAGCAATGACGGCCAGGTCATCCGCGGCGCCGCACTGGCGGGACTCGGCATTCTCATCCAGCCGCTGTACATCGTGCAAAGCGATATCGCGGCGGGCCGTCTCGTCCCGGTTCTGATGGACTGGGAGCTGCCGCTGCTGACGATGAACATCGCCTACCAGAACCGTGCCGGACTGCCCGCCAAGATCAGGGTCTTTTCCGACTTCCTGGTCACCCACATCCGCGAGCATTCGCAGCCGGGGATCTGGATCGACGCAGCGAAGTGAGCGACATTTTCGAATTCAGGCGGCTTTGCAGAAGGCACATCCATTGAAAGCCAGGACATCCGGCACCGCATGGCGGCATGCCAACATCGGTCGGCTGCTCAACAACGCAGTGCGGCGCTTCGAAGGTCGTGTGCTCGAGCTGATGAGCGAGAAGGGGCATGGCGAAACCCGGATCGCGCATGTCGGCCTCACACGCAATCTCGACGTCGAGGGGACCAGACTGACGGAACTCGCCCGCCGCGCCTCCATGAGCAAGCAGGCGATGGGCGAGCTGGTCGATCAATGCGCCGAGCTCGGCCTGGTCGATCGCATCGCCGATCCCACCGATCGGCGCGCGCGCATCGTCATGTTCACGCCGGCGGGTCGCAAATGGCTCGATGCCTTCCGCGACGCGGTTGACGTCGCCGAGCAGGAGATGCGCGCCGAGCTCGGCAAGGCCACGATGGATGCGATCCTGAAGGGATTGGCAGTCTACGGCGCGCAATTCGACACCCTCCATGAGCCCGAGTAGTCAGGCTACTTGACGATATCGTCAGGTCACCTTACCATGCAGAATAATGCTGGTAGGGAGAAGCATCTTGGAAACACGTCTGACGGCCGCGGTGCTCATCGTGGGCGGGGGGCCCTGCGGGCTGATGCTGGCCAACGAACTCGGCCGCCGCGGCGTGTCCGCGATCCTGGTCGACGAAAAGCCGGGCACGGCCTTCAATCCACAAGCCAATGCGACGCAGGCGCGCTCGATGGAGCACTATCGGCGGCTGGGTTTTGCCGACGAGATCCGACGCGAAGGTCTGCCTGCGGATTATCCGACCGACGTTGCGTATTTCACGCGCTACACCGGTTACGAGCTGGCCCGATTTCAGTTGCCGTCATCGTCACGCGCGGGCGAGCTCGTCAAGGGCATGTCGGGCTCCTGGAGCGCGGCGGAGCTGCCGCATCGGGTCTCGCAAAAATATGTCGAGGCGGTGCTGCGCCGCCATGCCGAACGGCTTCCCGGAATAAGGCTCAGCTACGGTCATCGTCTGATCAGCTACGTCGAGAGCGATGACGGCGTCGTCGCCCAGATCGAACGTCTCGATGACAACAGCCGCTTTCAGGTCCGGGCCGACTTCCTGGTCGGGGCCGACGGGCCGCGCTCGCAAGTCCGGCAATCGCTCGGGATCGTCTACGGCGGCGAAACCGGAACGCAGCGCGATTTCATGGGCGGCCGCATGCTGGCCGTCTATCTCCGTTCACCCGGCTTCTACGCGAGCATCCCGCACGCCAAGGCGTGGATGTACAATTGCTTCAACGGCGACCGCCGCGCCTTCATGGCATCGGTGAACGGTCGCGACGAGTTTGCGTTTCACACGCAGCTTCGGCCCGATGAGAACGAAAATGCGATCACGATCGATGAAGCCAAAGCAGCGTTCCAGCGCGCTTGCGGCGCGCCGATCGACTGCGAAGTGCTGTCGTTCCTGACCTGGACCGCCGGCCACGCGCTGGTCGCGAATGGAATGCAGCGGGGCAGGGTCTTCCTCGGCGGCGACGCGGCGCATCTGTTCACGCCAACCGGAGGCCTCGGCTATAACACCGCGATCGAGGATGCGGTGAATCTCGGCTGGAAGCTCGCAAGCGTCGTCAAGGGCGTGAGCCCGGCGGGGCTGCTCGACAGCTACGAGGTCGAGCGGCGTCCGGTGGCACTTCGTAACACCGACTATGCGCGCCGCTTCGCCGACTCCCTTGGTCTGTTCGCTCCCGCGCCTGACATCGAGGACGCCACCGAGGCCGGCGACGAGGCGCGGCGGATGGCGGGCGTCTATCTCGAACAGCACGCCCGCGCCGAATTCAACATCCCAGGCGTGACCTTCGGCGGGCGTTACGACGGTTCGCCGATCATCGTCTCCGATGGCAGCCAGCCGCCGCCCGACGCCGCGAACGTCTACGTTCCGAGCGCCTGTCCCGGCGGCCGTGCCCCGCATGCCTGGCTGGAAGACGGAGTCTCCCTGTACGACCTGTTCGGGTTCGAGTGGACGCTGCTCCAGTTCGGCGAGGTCATGACCGCGCATGCATCATTCGCCGAGACCATCCGCACGATCGGGGTCGATGTGAAACTCGTCACGCTGCCGAAATCCCTGCGCGATCTCTACGACGCCGATCTCGCTCTGATACGCCCCGACCAGATCGTGGCCTGGCGCGGCAGCGCGTCACAGGCTGGCACGATCGGGCGCGTCCTTGCCCGCGCACTCGGACACAGCACGAGCGACGGCGCAAGGCTGGCAAGCTGATCGACTTTCGCCGTCGCATCCGATCAGCGGCTGCGCGGCCAATAACAACAAGACAACAAAACGACAAATGACACCGGAGGAGGAAACCGTGACGATAAGAGCATTGGAGGACTACGACGATCATGTTCCGACCGTCGCCACTGCCGAGCAGACGGCGAGCAGCCGCCGGCGTATCCTGATCGCCGGCACCATCGGCACCGCGATCGAATGGTACGACTTCTTCATCTACGGCCTGATCGCGCCGCTGGTATTCGATCAGCTGTTCTTTCCGAAATTCGACCAGCTCACGGCGACTATTGCGGTGTTCGCGACGTTCGCCGTCGGATTTTTGGCGCGTCCGCTCGGCGGGCTTGTGTTCGGCCATTTCGGTGACCGCCTCGGCCGAAAGTCCGTCTTGCTGTGTACGCTGCTCATGATGGGACTTGCGACGATGTCGATCGGGTTGTTGCCGACTTACGCCAGTGCAGGCGTGGCGGCAACCGCCGCGCTCGTGGCGTTGCGCTTCGTCCAGGGGTTTGCGCTCGGCGGCGAGTCGACCGCAGCGATCCTTATGGCGATCGAGACGGCGCCCGGGCACCGGCGCGGCTTCTCGGCCGCGGTGATCCAGGCCGCAGGACCGGTCGGTGTCGTGCTCGCCTCGTTCGCGGCGCTCACGATTTCACGGCTGCCGGAAGCGGACCTGCTGTCATGGGGCTGGCGCGTGCCGTTCCTGATCAGTGCGGTGCTGGTCGCGCTCGGCGTCTACATGCGCCTGCGCATCGAGGAGAGCGCGACGTTCCGCGAAGCGAAGGTGACTGAAGTGGCGCCTGTGGTCGAGGCAGTGCGGGAGCACTGGCGGCCGATCCTCATCGTGTTCTTCGCCGAGATGGCGCAGACTTCCTATTTCTATCTGACCGCCATCTTCACCATCTCCTTCGCGACCCGTCAGCTCGGCGTCCAGAAGGACGTCATCACGCAGGCCGTGCTGTTTGCCAATCTCGTCGGGCTCGTTGCGATGCCCCTCATCGGCGCCTGGTCCGACCGCATCGGACGAAAGCGTCTGTTCCTGACCGGCGTGGTGCTCGCAGCCATCTCGATGTTTGCATTCTACGGTGTGGTCGCGAGCCGTGACACGATGCTGGTGACGTGCGCGGTGATCCTCGCCGCGGGGGTGATCCATCCGCTGATGTTCGGCAGCGAAGGGAGCTATTTCCCGGAGCTGTTTCCGACCCGCATTCGCTTCACCGGCGTGTCGATTGGAAAGCAGCTCGGGACGGTGCTCGGCGGCGGCATCGCGCCGCTGGTCGCCACCAGCCTGTTTGCGCAGACGGGCTCCACCTACGCGATTACGGGATACTACGTCGCGCTCGCGCTCGCGGCGATGATCGCGCTCGGCTTCGCGCGTGAAACCGGCAAGTCGCGGCTGCTCGGCTGAGCTTGGCCACAACACCAGGGAGGTTTTCATGGACGTCAGTCTTCTCATCAACGGGCAGGATCAGGCCGCTTCCAGCGGCAAGGTGTTCGAGCGGCGCAATCCGCTGTCGCAGGAGGTCGCAAGCCGTGCGGCCGCCGCGACCGCTTCCGATGCCGACGCCGCAGTGGCGGCGGCTTCCGCCGCATTGCCAGGATGGTCGGCGCTTGGCCCAAATGCGAGGCGAGCCCTGTTGCTGAAGGCCGCAGATGCGCTCGAGGCCAAGCGCGACGCCTTCGTCCGGATCATGATGGCCGAGATCGGCACGACGGAGATCTGGTCCGCCTTCAACGTGAAGCTCGCGACCGGCATGCTGCGCGAGGCGGCGTCGCTCACCACGCAGATCGCGGGCGAGGTGATCCCATCGGACAAGCCGGGATGTCTCGCAATGTCCGTTCGCCAGCCGGCCGGCGTTTGCCTCGGCATCGCACCGTGGAATGCGCCGATCATTCTCGGCGTTCGCGCCGTGGCGACGGCGCTTGCCTGCGGCAATTCGGTCGTGCTCAAGGCCTCCGAGATCTGCCCGGGAACGCACCGGCTGATCGGCGAGATCTTCAAGGACGCAGGCTTTCCGCCCGGCGTCGTGAATGTCCTGACCAACGCAGCGGCCGACGCGCCCGCTCTGGTCGAGCGCCTGATCGCCAATCCTGCGGTGCGGCGGATCAACTTCACCGGCTCGACCCGCGTCGGCCGCGTCATCGCCGAACTCGCCGGTCGCCACCTCAAGCCGGCGTTGCTCGAGCTTGGCGGCAAGGCGCCTCTGATCGTGCTCGATGACGCCGACCTCGACGCCGCCGTCGCGGCGGTCGCGTTCGGGGCCTTCATCAATCAGGGCCAGGTCTGCATGTCGACCGAGCGGGTGATCGTCGACGAGGCGGTGGCGGCCGCCTTTGTCGAGAAGCTTGCGAAGAAAACGGCTGCGCTTCCGGCGGGCGATCCGCGCTCCGGTCCGGTCGTCATCGGCTCGATGATCGACGAGGCGCCGGCCAAGCATGTCGTTGCACTGATCGACGACGCGATCGCCAAAGGCGCCGTCAAGCTCGCGGGCGGCGACCGGGTTGGCACGGTCGTCCCTGCCACCGTGCTCGACCGCGTGGTGCCCGGCATGCGCATCTACACCGAGGAGAGCTTTGGTCTCGTCGTCTCGGTGATCCGGGCAAGTGGCGTGGACGACGCCGTGCGGCTCGCCAACGACACCGAGTACGGCCTCTCGGCCGCCGTGTTCGGCCGCGACGTTGCGCGTGCATTGACGGTGGCGCAGCGTATCGAAAGCGGCATCTGCCACGTCAACGGCCCGACCGTGCATGACGAAGCGCAGATGCCGTTCGGCGGCGTGAAGGGATCGGGCTACGGCCGCTTCGGCGGCCAGGCCGGGATCGCCGAGTTCACCGATCTGCGCTGGATCACCATCGAGACCCAGCCGCAGCACTATCCCTTCTGATCGCGCAGCAAGCGAAGCCCACCAGGACGCCATTCATGAATTCGAAAGTTCTCACGGTTCGGGAAGCGACCCTCGGTGTGCTTCGTTCCTTCGGTGTCGATCGCGTTTTCGGCAATCCCGGCTCGACCGAGCTTGCCTTCCTGGGCGACTGGCCCGACGACATCGACTACGTGCTTGGTCTGCAGGAAGCCTGCGTCGTCGGCATGGCCGACGGCTATGCGCAGGCGACGGGGCGTCCGGCTTTCGTCAATTTGCACTCGGCGGCCGGGCTCGGTCATGCGCTCGGCAATCTCTTCACCGCGTTCCGCAACAAGACGCCGATGGTCGTGACAGCCGGACAGCAGGCGCGCAGCCTGTTGCGGATGCGACCCTATCTCTTCTCCGAGGACGCCGCACAGTTTCCAAAGCCCTATGTGAAATGGAGCGCGGAACCGGCGCGCGCCGAAGATGTTCCAGCGGCGATTGCGCAGGCCTTCCTCACCGCCATGCAGCATCCGCGCGGTCCGACATTCGTGTCGGTGCCGTCGGATGATTGGGCGCGGCCCGCAGTTGCTCCGCCGGTCCGCCACATCGCGACGGAGTTTGCGCCGGATCCGGCGGCGATCGTCCGGCTCGGCGCGGCGATCCGAGCCGCCAAGAGACCTATCTTCGTTGTCGGACCCGAAATCGATCGCAGCGGCTGCGTCGATGCGATGGTCGCTGTGGCCGAGCAGGCGAGCGCGGCCGTTTGGGCAAGTCCGATGTCGAGCCGTTCGAGCTTTCCGGAACTGCATCCGCTGTTTGCCGGCTTTCTTCCGGCAGCGCCGGGAGGTCTCGCCCGCGCCCTGCGCGGCGCCGATCTGATCGTCGTGGTCGGTGCGCCGGTGTTTACTTTTCATGTCGAAGGACAATGCGAATTGCTCGACGACGGAACGCCGGTCTGGCAGATCACGGATGATCCGACGGAAGCCGCATCCGCTTCTGTCGGTGACACCACCATCAGCACGCTCCCGAAGGCGCTGGCTGGGCTGCTGTCGGCGATGCCTGACATTGCGGAGCGCGAAGAGCCGGGCGCGCGGATGCGGCCTGCCGCTCCTGCCGCGCAAAATCCGATTCCGCCGGGCTATGCGCTCGCCCGGCTCGCCGCGTTGATGCCGAGCGATGCGATCGTGGTCGAGGAGGCGCCGTCGCATCGTCCTGCCATTCAACAATTCCTGCCGCGGCCGGGCGCGGACAGCTTCTACACGATGGCGAGCGGCGGACTTGGTTACAGCCTGCCGGCCTCTGTCGGCGTGGCGCTGGCGCGGCCCAGCCGCCGCGTGGTCGCCCTGATCGGTGACGGATCGGCGATGTATTGCATCCAGGCGATCTGGACCGCGGTGCAACGCCGCCTGCCGATCACCTTCGTGATCATGAACAATTCAGGCTATGGCGCGATGCGCGCCTTCAGCCAGCTGATGCAGGCGCATCGCCCGCCCGGGATCGACCTGCCCGGGCTCGACTTCGTGGCGCTCGCAAGGGGAATGGGTTGTCCGGGGCGGCGCGTGACCGATGCCGGTGACGTCGATCCCATCTTGACCGAAGCGTTGGCATCGAGCGGTCCCGCCCTGGTCGATATCGCCGTCGATGACGCCACGACGGATCTATTCAGCCATCCGCGCTAGCTGGCAGTAGAGGGACTGGTTCGCGGCGACAGAACAGCCGATGGAAATTTGCTTGTAAAGGCGCGGGTCTTGGGTTGAACTCGCGATCCGTCGATCACTTCGAGTTGTCCGCAGCGGTTCAAGGTATGCAACTTCCTGCCGGGCCATGCCGGTCCGGGCCGAAGAGAGTGGCGGACGATCTGCTTGAACGTCGTCGGCGACAGTTCGACGATCTCCGCCAGGGCGAGCGCTGCGCCGTATCCGCCGGCACAATCCTGGACCGGGCGCCACAATTTGTCATTGATGGTGACGAAATTCCCCGCAGGCCGCGTGCTCGCGCGATCGATCAGCACGGGGTTGCTGGCATGCGACAACCACGGGCCCATGAGGTGCTCGGCGTAATAGATCGCCAGCGAATCCGAATAGCCGCCGGTGCCGTCGCGCCAAGCCCCGAACAGATAGTTCAGGCCGTTGTGCCGCGTGATCGTGGCATCGGCCAGCTCGACGCCCGAAAGCAGCGTCGCGTGCCGCTCCCATTTGTCCGGAAACCGAAGGCATTTGTAGATGGCGACGTCCCCATTGGTCGAGCTCTCCGGGATCATCCACAACGCGCCATCTTCCTCGATCAAGAACGGGTAGGAGAGGTGCCAGGGCTCGTTCAGCACGGGCACAACTTCTCCGACGGGGCCGGCGTCGTCAAACTCGATTGCCGAAATGATTCCTTTTCCAACCCGGTGATCGAGATCTTCAAAGAAGACGAATGTTCTTCCCTGCCACGTGACGGGGAAAGGATCGGCGTAAAAGTGGTTTCCGGGATCGGCAAGGACGTTCCAACGAGGCCCCGACAGATCTCCGGTCTGCCAGACGCCCACGCCTTTGTTGATACGCCATCCGACATGCCAGTGCGGGGCATAGCAGCAGAGGCGATAGATCTCCTTGGCGATCGATGTCGCTAGGCCGCGCGCGACGTACGCCGCCGGCGGGCGGCCGTTACCAGTTCGGGCGGGTCGTACCATCTGCGGCACGATGCGCGGCCGTCCCGACAGGATGGCCGCCACCATGGTCAGGGTTCGCGCCATGACGGTTTCCAGTCCGCCGCTCAGACCGGCCGCGATTTCGGCGGAGGGGTGGCCGCGATCGAGGACGGCACCGTCGACCTCGTCGACGATTTCGATCACCGGCAGATCGCCGGCGAGAATGGCGGCAAGAGCTGCGTTTTCGCCTGCGACTCCATTGAACAGCGGGCGTAGATACTGCCGGGCGGAGCAGTTCGGATCCCGCGCGCCGCCGGTGAAATCGACGATCACGTCTGCCGTGCCGGCGCGAGCCTGCATTCGGTCGGGACTGATCTTCAGCCTGTCGGTGCCGCTGTGCTTGCCCTTGTGCAACACCAAACGTTCGAGCTCGAACAGCATGTCGAGACCGGTCGGCCGCGGCTCCGCCGTTGCCGTCCATGCGATCTGGATCGGTACATCCCGGCCGTCAACCGACAGCGTGTCGCGGCCCATCCAGCGCCGCGCATGCTCAATTTCACAGCGAAACTCGATGGTCATGTCGAGCCAACCCGTTTCAATGCGTCCCGATCAAATGACCTGGCCGAGAATTCGAACGTATTCCTCCACCATGGCATCCACTGAATAGCGCAGCTTCAGGCCTTTGGCGTTTTGTCGCAGTTCGTCGCTTAGTCGTTGATCCGTCAGGAGCCTGGAGACCGCGGCCGACAGCTTGGTATGATCGGCGGCGTCGACGAACAGCGCTGTCGGCTTGCCTTCGACGGACAAAACCTCGCGCAAGACCGGTAGATCGGTGACGACCGAGGGAACGCCGGCGTTTGCGGCCTCCACAGCGGCGAGGCCGAAGGTCTCCGCCTGCGTCGGAAATACGAACACGTCGAGAGCGGCGAGAAACTCCGCCATCTGGCGCGGGGTGATTTCGCCGAGCAGATGCAGCCTCTCCGATACTCTCAGCTCGTCCGCCAACTGCCGCAGCCGGGCTTCGTCGGCTCCTTGGCCAGCCAGCGCGAGGTGCCAGGAGGGTTGATCCGGCAACAGACGGATCGCCGCGTCAAGCCGCTTATGCGGGTGCAATCTTGCTGCGCAGCCGAGCAGGGTGCGATCCGGCGGCAGATTGAATTTCTGTCGCGCGGCTTGCTTCGTCAGGGTGAGCGCCTTGTCGTCGAAGCCGTGCGGGACATGCACCATCCGCGCGCGATAGGCCCTCGGGTAGCGCGAATACTCGCGCTGCATGTCCAGCGAGTTGAGCGTGATGCGGTCGAAGAAGCCGAGGCTGCCCATGACGATGTCGGCCGTACGGACCGGCCAGCTCATCGACAGCGCGGATGAAACCTGATTGGCGATGACAGGCGCGCGGCAGACAAGGCGCGCCACGCCGGCGCCGATGACATTGCCGAAATGTTGAAACGTCAGAACGGCGTCGGGCCTGGTGGCCCCGATATGGCGGCCGAGCGTCCACAGCATTTGCAGCAGCGCCAGCGGATTTCCGGGCCGGGTCGACGCGCAATAGATCGTATCGGGCGGCTCATCGAACGAATCCGACTTGCGGAAGAAGAACAGATTGGTGACCCGGTGGCCGCGAGCAGTCAGCCCGGCGCCAAGCAGGCGCGAGATCTCCTGCGCGCCGGCGTTCTCGGCCTGGGTCTGTACGAGAAGCACGTGCGGCTTCCGTCCGCCATCGTTGGGCGGCGGGAGTGCTGTCGCAGTCGTCTCGCCCAACGCCTTGTTTGGCTGGTAATGGAGCACGGATCCCGACCCACTAGAGGAACGAATTTTTCACATTCTTAACCCCGTACTTACCATGAGGGCCTCGCGTGGACACCGACTAGCAATAAACGGAGTTAATGCGCGCCCTGCCGCAAGGGCATAGTTCGCGAGGGAATTCCGCTGGTTCCCGACAAAACGAAGCGAGCGCGTTAACCAATTGGTCATGACCACGCCAGGCGCGGGTAACCGCGGATTAACCATAGATATTTACGTTGGAGCAGGCACTGAACAGTGTTCGCCAGTTGAATCCGAGTAAAATCCATGACGTTCGGTCGCCGCGCAGACCCGACAAGCTCCGGATCGACCGGTGTTGCCGCGTCGTGGCAGACGCGACATGCGTCGAACGGCGAGTCACGCGAGTCCGCCGCGCGCTTGGGCGGTGCGCTCACGGCCGCGGGTGCGCTCTCCTTCATGCGGGACAATGCTCGCCGCATCCTGACGCTCGCTCTCGCGATTTTTGCCCTTGGCGTCGTCGTTCTCTTGGTGATCCCGGTTCGATTTGCGGCGACCGCGCTGGTCGTGGTCGATCCCCGCGAGCAACGCGTAACCTCGGAGCAGGACGTTCTGCCGGGCATCGGGCAGGATAGCGCCGCGCTGCAAAGCCTGGTCGAAGTGGCGAAGTCCGACGGCTTTCTCGAGCCGCTGATCGAGCAGCTCAAGATTCGGGATGACCAAGACATTTCCGGGGGACATACCGACCCTGCGCGCCTGCTCGAGAGATTCCGCAACCGCCTCGACATTTCCCGTCGCGGGCTGACCTATGTCATCGCCATCCGCTTCACGTCGAACCGGCCGGAGCGGGCGGCCTATTACGCCAATGCCATCGCCGAGGCGTTCGTCGCCAGCCAGGGCCGCAGCCGCACCGATGCGACCGACGAGGCCGCCGACTGGCTCAGTGGCCGGCTCAAATCATTGAACGAACGGTTGAAGGCGTCAGAGGACGCCGTGGCCACGTTCAAGCTCGAGCACAGGATCGTCAACGCGGGCAAGGATTCCACCACCCAGCAATTGCGGGTCACCGAACTGTCGCAGCAGGTTGCCGCTGCGCGGGCCCGGACCGAAGAGGCGAAGGCCCGCTACGAGCAGGCGCAACGCGACGTGAAGGCGAATGTCGACAGCCCCGTCAAGCAGGATCTGCTGAGCGCCCTGCGCGCGCAGCGGTCGGCGCTCAACGACCAGATTGCGCAGAAGCGGGCGGTGTTCGGCGATCGCCATCCCGACCTCGTCATGTCCTACAGCCAGTTGACCGATCTCAACAGGCAGATCGAGGTCGAGCGGACGAAGGGCATCGATACGGCAAAATCGGAATACGAGGCCCAGCGCGAACAGCAGAAGGCGCTGGAAGGCCAGATGAAGGCGGCGGAATCGCAGCTTCTGGTCGATGGTCAAGCACTGGTCCGGCTCCAGGAGCTGCAGCGCGACGCCGAGGCCAACAGAAACATCTACGAGCAGTTCCTCTCGCGCTCCAAGACGACGAACGAGCAGCGCCTCTTGCAGAGCTCCCAGACCAAGATTGCGTCGTCCGCCATTCCGCCGCTGCGCTCGACCCTTCCACCACTGTCTTTGTTGCTCGCCGCTCTTGCGATCGGTTCGCTGCTGACATCGACGGCGGTCGTTGCCGCCACGGGACGCGGATCGGACAAATCCGCTCCTGACACCCGCGACCCCGAGCCGGCTCCGCGCCAGCCCGCGACGTGGGCACGTCCGCCGGTGTGGGCGCGCATTCCCGACCTGACGCCTGGCGAAGTCCCCAGAAACATCTGGCAAGGTCCGGTGTCCGCGACGACCGAACTTGATCTTGGTCCCCATCTGCGTCCGCTGCTGGATCGGCTGGAGAAGGTGCCGGGACCTCGTGGCAAGGTCGTCCTCGTAATGTCGGTCGGGAAGCGGGCCGGCGGCAACACCGTCGCGCGATCGCTGAATCGGTGGGCGGTGAACACGGGGAAGCTGAGCGTGTTGATCCGGGTCGAGCCGGACCTCGGCGGTGCCGGGGCTGGCCTCGCCAAGGGCCAGGCCGACGGCATGACCACTGCAGATTTCCGCAGCGTCGATGAGCTTCTGAGCGCCAGCAAGAGGCCGGCGCCGCTGCCCGCGGACGATATTCGTTCGGAGTTCGATCTGATCGTCGTTCACGCCACCTCCCTGGCGTTGCAGCCGGAGGCAGCGGCGCTGGCTGCTCACGCTGATCTTGTCATGCTGGTCGCGCGCGAAGACGCCGTCGACTCGGCCGCAATGCGCAGGGCAATCGCTGCGCTCTCCTGGTTTGCCGGAGTGCCGACGGGCATCGTCGTCAATCGTGTGCCGGCCGGCCCGTCGGCGTCGCGTCGCGGCGAAGTGCTGGGGCTGGCTGGTTGACGCCACCCGGCAACGGATTGCCGAGCCGCGCCATTGCCTCGGCTGACCAGAGGTCTATTCGCCGGAGTCCGCGCCACGGACCGCATAGGCGCTAGGCTTCGATGGCGAGAAGCGCAGAAGCCCCAGAATCGAGGGATCGACCCCGGTTCGCCGGCGACAGAGGATGTTGAGAGCGATGGTCGCGAGCGCCAGCGACACAGTGGCCGAGATCGCTGCGCCAAGAACGCCGAGCCAGGGAATGAGGACGAGAAATCCGAGCAGCCGCAGCGCTACGTTTCCGGCAATCACGGGGACATACTCGCGCTCATAGCCGGTCAGCTGCAAGATCGCCGCAGAAGGACCGCCCGCCGCCTGGAACGCCGTTCCGATCGCGAGCACGATCAGGACCCAGTGCTGCGCAGCGAAATGCGGCCCGAACAGGTTGAGCAGATGGGGACCTCCAACCCAGATCAGGAGAAGTCCGCTGACCACGCACACCGCGGTCACTTCCGCCATGAGCCGCAACGTTCGCTCGAATTCCTGGTGATTCTTGCCGAAGTACAGCGAGGGGAGCCGACGTGCGCCAAAACTGTACAGTGCGGCCGAGAGCATGGCGAAGATGTTGGCCAGGCGCGAAGCGGCAAAGTAAATTCCGGCGGTTGCCGGGTCCAGCATCCAGTAGACCAGGATGACGTCGAAATACTGGTTCGCGGCTTCGAGGATGGACGCGACCCAGAAATGAAGCGCGCTCGATCTCCAGCGCGACGTCTCGGACCCCACCGCCGTGCCGCGGAAATCCGGCAGGGTTCGCGCAATCGCGATGATCTGTGCGATCAGTCCGACCGACATGGCAATCGTCATCACGGCGATCAATTCGGCGGGATCGAGCTGGCGATGACCGAACATGATTGCGAGCAGGAACAACACGACGCTGACGCGCCAGAAGAACTCCCTGTTTCCTTCTCCCATGAGAATGCTGACCAGCGAGCGTGCGATCTGGCTGCCAAGCATCAGCCCCGCATTCACGGCCGTGTAGGCCGACACCGCGATGACCAGCAGCCACGAGGCGCCTTTGATGTTCGCGCCGATCGCCATTGTGCCGATCGCAATCAGCATCGCGACCGAGGAAATCTTCAGGCTCGATAGCAGCACGCCTTTGGTGAGATCGGGCTGATTTCCCACCCGATACTCGTTCAGAAATCGCACCAGCAGCGATTCCTGGCCCACCAGACCGACGACCGCTGCCATCTGGGCCACCGAAAGCCAGGTCGCAAAGATGCCGAACCCATCGGGCGACATCGTTCGTGCCGCAAGCGAGAACAACGCGAACGCAAGCGCGCCGCTACCAACCTTGAGAAGGATGGTTCCGGCAACACCGCGCGTCACGTCGCGCCGCATGAGTTGGACGATGGATTCGATCATGGAAATTTAAGAGGCAACTTCCTCTGAAGAGACATTTTTCCGATTACCTGCAAAAGCCTAGCATGGCGAAAAACCGCGAGTGTTAATGGACGGCCTCCATGATCCTGCCGACCGCGTCGACGTCGCGGCCATGGCTGTTAGTTCACTAATGGCGGTTGGTTCACTATGGAACATCGCTGACCCCATTGTCCCAGATAGAGCAAAGTGCGGCCTGATCGCGTGGCGGCATAGCGCCGCATCGACGGCCAATCAGGCGATATGAGCCGCTGGATGCGGACCGGCTCGCCGGGAATGATCATCCCGAGCAAGGCGCGTGCCGGATCTCATCGGGCCGGGCAGGTCTCCGCTGCATTAACCGAGATATCGAGAAATGATCGCGTTTGGTCCTGCGATGCTAGATCAGGCGAGAGAATTGCACGGGCAATCATCGTTGACCGTGGGAGCCTGGACCATGACGGCGGATAGCAATGTGCCCGAGCCGATTGCCGCAGCCGGCCCTTCGACGATCGTCGCCGACATCGCGATCGTTGGCGGCGGCCTTGCGGGTTCGCTCGCGGCGGCCGTGCTCGCGCGGGCAGGGCATCGTGTCGCTCTCGTCGACAAGCGCGCGGTCCATCCGGACGAGTTCCGGGTCGAGAAAATCGGCGGCCACCAGCTGGAGATGTTGCGCAAGCTGGGCTTCCTCGACGCGCTCGACAAGGTGGCCTGCCGATATGATCAGGTGCTCAATATCAGGGACGGCAAGGTGGTCGACGTCAGCGTCGGCCGGGCTTACGGACTAGCCTATGCCGATCTCGTCGCCATGGCACGCAGTCAACTGCCTGATCCGTCCAGCCTGATCGTCGACGAGGTCACGGCCGTCAATTGCAGCGACGATATCCAGCATATCGAGCTCGCGTCCGGGAGGCGCATGACAGCGCGCCTTGTCGTGCTGGCCACGGGCATGGCGGGCGTTCTCGGCTACAAGCTCGGTATCAAGCGGCGGGTGCTGGCCGAGCGTCATTCGGTCACGTTTGGATTCACGATCGCGCGCCGGGACGATGTGCCGTTCGATTTCGAGGCGCTGACCTGTTACGGCGAGCGCACGGCGGACGGCATCGATTATCTCAGCCTGTTTCCCGTGCGTGCCGGCATGCGGGCAAACCTCTTCATGTTCCGCGACCCGGCCGATCCGATCATGCGCGAATTGCGCCGCGAACCGGAAGCGACGGTGTTGCGCCTGCTGCCGGGATTGCGGCCTTACCTTGGCGACTTTCACGTGATCGACCGGGTGCAGAATTGGGTGATGGACCTGTCCGTCGTGGAAGGGCATCTCCAGCCCGGCGTCGTGCTCATCGGCGATGCGTTCCAGACCAATTGCCCGGCCGCCGGCACCGGCGTTGCCCGCCTGCTGGTCGACGTCGACCGCCTCTGCACCGAATATGCGCCACGTTGGCTCGTGGCCGAAGGCATGAGCCAGGACAAGATTTCGGAATTCTATTCCGACCCCGACAAGGTCGCGGCTGACCAGCAGTCACTGAAGATGGCGCGCTTCCGGCAGGCCCTGACGTCCCGCAACGATATCGGCTGGGACGTGCGGCGGCGGCTGCACTTCCTGCGACGCAGGATCACCCACCGCGTCGATCAGATGCGGCCAGGCTGGCTCGCGCATGTTCGAAGCGCGCTACGCGCCTGAGAGCCGCGCCTGTCGGGGCCTCGCGTCGGTCAGCGCGTGGGCGTTGAGGTGCGGGTCGGCAGGAACCTGAACTCCGACATTCGCTTGGCGGCGAGTTTAAGCCAGGGAGCCTGTTTCAGTGCGAACAAGGAAATGGCGCCCACGGTGCTGCCGGCCTGCGCAACCGCCCACATCGGCGAAGGCTGCGCGCCGAACAATTTCTTGTAGGGCTCGTCACCGATGGTGAAATCGAGCATCTGATCCCCGCGCTCGATGCAATCCTTCGCCACCTGCTCGAACATCAGCGCGCCCAGGGACTGGCTCTTGTATCCCGCAATGTCGAAGGCGCTCATGATGACGAGGAAGCTGCCTTGATGGCAGAGCCCGAGCACGGCGGCGATCACCTCGCCATCCATCTTCATCGCGTAGAGCCGGACAAAGGAGCCGAGGCCGCGCTGCGCCATCTCGGAATAGAAGCCGTAATATTCGGGGCGCTGGAGCAGATCTCCGTCGCCTTGCGCCTGAAAGCGCGGACCGCGGAATTTGCGCATCACGTCCAGCGCCTCGATCACGGAGGCGCTGTCGCTGCAGCATGAAAAACTCAGATCGCCCTTCTTCTGGAGCTGCCGGGATTTCTTTGCGAGCTCCTTCTGGTAAGAACGGTCCATCGCACTGGCGCGCCATTGCTCGAACGGTGCGACGAGAACGCTCGCATAGGCATTGGACTCCATCGCGACGCGGCGGGGCGTCGCCAGCAGGTTCTCGATCGGAAGCCGTCCGTCGGGCAGCTTGGTCATTCGGAGCAGATCGAACGGGCGGACGAGGTACCTGATTTCTGCGCACGCACTCTCGTCCTTGAGCAGCTCGGAAAATACCTGCGGGCTGCACACCGGCGCCAGATAGTCGGAGACGCGGAGGTCGGCGAATTCGACGGTCCGTATCGGGCCGCGCCGGATCCGCAGCAAGGGCAGCACCATCGCAAGGCCGCCCGTTGCGCGGTGGCGGACCACGACAACCAGAGGCGTTGCGCCTGCATGAGACGCGAGCCTGGTGTAGAGGGTGTCGAGCCAGAGCGGATGCTGGAACGCGGTGGCAGCCGAGTTGTCAAACAGCTCCGCGTAATCAGGCGACAGGAAGTCGAATCCCTGCTCGATGGCGATGTCGAACGTGTTGCTGGGTCTGTTCATGATACCAGGGAAACCGGATAGCTCGGGACGGGTCGATCGAGCCGGACCTGCGCTTTATAGCAGGGTCGTTACGGGCGAGACACCGGCGGCGTGCAGTTTGCATTAATGCCTCGCGCAAGGCTCATATCGTTACCAAAACGTTAATTTCGCAATGGCGTCGCGTCGCAGCGATGGAGATCGACCTGCGCTAGCGAATTATTAACCGCGCTTAAGGAAGGTCATCTCATGGCCAGCCTGCAGACCGAGGTGGACTCCGGAGCACCCGGGAGCGCGATCTGGACGACGCGCAGCGTTGGCGTCGAGAAGATAGCCAGGTTCGCGATCAGCTGTTCGATCACCATCAACGTGGTCGCATCGATGGGCATCTTCAACGCCGCGCTACTGCCGGCGGAGCTGAGCTTTCTGCAGCAGGCCGTTGCCCTTCTGATGTGGGCTGTCCTGATCTACGCAAGTGCATTCGTACAGCCGCGCCTGCGGTTGCAGGTCAACCCCGATCTGGTGGCGCTGGTCGCATTCTACGCCTTCGCAATTGTCTCGGTGTTCTGGTCCAGCCTGAGCGTCGCGGCGATCATGAAGAGCGCGGCGCTTGCGATGACGACGTTCGGCGCATTCTGCCTCGTCACGCGCGTCGACCTGGACGAGATCGTGAAAGCCACGGCCCTTGGGCTCTTCATATTGGTCGCCGCGTCGGCTGTCTGTGCGTTGGCTGTGCCCGACATCGGGATCGACCACAGCTGGATGCATAACGGTCAATGGCAGGGCGTCTACGAATCCAAGCAGACGCTCGGCTTCGTCGGCGCGTATCTGATGTTCTTGGCCTGCTATCGAAAGATGACGGGGCAGGGGTGGCTGGCTTTCCTCGCCGTGTTCCTGCTGGCGTCAACCTGTGTCTTCGCGTCGGAATCGCGCGGCGCCGGCGCTGTCGCTCTGGCCGCCTGCGCCATGCTCGTGACCTCGATGTGGTCGGTTGGCTGCATGAGGCTCTATGCGCTCCTGCCGTTTGTCATGTGCATTCTGGCCGGACTTCTGATCCTGTATTTTTACGCGACGGGATATGATGCCATCCATATCGGCGATGCCAGTATCGATTTCACTGAACGGACCTTCATCTGGCACTACGCGATCAGCCATTTCAACGATGCGCCGCTGCTCGGATTCGGCATCAACGGCTTCTGGACAATCCCCTCGATCTACGATTATTTCGAACAGAATCACGGCTGGGTGCTCGACAATTATCACAGCGGCTACATCGCGATCCTGATGGAGACCGGATTTTTGGGATACACGCTCTTTACCGCGAGCGTCCTCCTGTTTTCGCACAAGATCCTCCATCTGATTTCCGCTCGCACGATCGACCGGTCGCATTGTGCCCTCATCATCGGATTTGTCGTCCTCAGCTTTCAGACCAATTTTACGGAGACGACGTTCCTTCGTTCGACGATGTTCACATCGGTGCTCCTGGTGGGGTTGTTCTTCGCGACGTGCAGGCCGGTGCGACCGACGGAATTCCAGACCATAGGAATGGAAGCAGTATGACCGCCATGCGCGCGCGTTGGCCGAGAAGCGTCAATCTTGCGGCTATGGTGGTCTTCCTTGCATCGCTGTTTTCCCACGCCCGCGGAGCCGAGCAGGCCGCGTCCAGTGACACACCAAAACTGGGTCGCGGTATCAACATTCTCGGCTACGATGGAATCTGGGAAGGCGGCCATAACGCGCCATTTCGCCTGGACAATCTGACTGCGATCAAGAAGGCCGGGTTCGCGCATGTCAGGATCAATTTCTTCGGCTTCAAGTTCATGGGCCCGGGGAATGTCCTGGACGAGATCGTCCTGAGGCGGCTTGACGCCGTCATCGAGGAGGTTCTCGCGAGGAAGCTCGTTCCCATCGTCGACGAGCACGATACCCACCTTTGCCAACGCGACGTTTCCGAATGCGCCGAGAAGCTCAAGGCATTCTGGCGGCAGATCGCCGAGCGCTATGCCGGCAAATATCCGGCACTCGTCTTTGAAGTGTTGAACGAGCCTGGTGGAGAAATGACCTCCGCCAGCTGGAATTCGCTCCTCAATGAATGTCTCGGCATCATCCGCCGCACCAATCCCGAACGGCCGGTCATCGCCGCCGTTCTCAACACCGATGAGATCCCTGTCGACGAGCTGGTTCTCCCGGCCGAGGACAGGCATCTCATCGTCACGTTTCATTACTACGCGCCGATACGGTTCACCCATCAGGGCGCGCCGTGGTCTCCGACGTTTTCGCGGATCGGGCCGCTGGACTGGGGCAGCCCGGAGGATGAAGCCAAGGCTGCTGCCGACTTCAGGAAGATGAGCCTCTGGGCGGAGAAAGAGCAGCGCCCGGTTTATGTCGGCGAGTTCGGAGTGTACGAGCGTGCGCCATCCGACAGCCGGCAGCGATATTTGTCGTTCGTGGCGAGAAGCGCCGACCGGCTCGGCTGGTCATGGGCCTACTGGCAGTTCGACCACGACTTCGCGGCGTTCGACAGTGCGCGCCAGGCGTGGAAGCCGGGTATCCTGCGTGCGCTGATGCCGCCGGCGCGTTGAAATCGCGCCCCGAGTCCGCTCATTCCGCGGAAGGGGTGCCGGGCAGGACCCGTCGGGCAAAACACCCGCCATCCCGTCAACCCCTTTCCGCAAATATATTCCACTTTACCGAAATTCGGTTTTGACGTATGTGTCGCCCATCCCGGCTCATCCTTGAGGGGCGATCTCGTTGTCGTCTTGATTGCGAGCCGGGCTTGCGGTGGACGCGGCAGCGTCGGCATGAGAGGTGCGGGCAGGGCGGGTAGTCCCTGTGAGCCCGT